>JAZQUV010000012.1:0-64438 GCA_045631465.1 Candidatus Aphodosoma sp.
TTATCAGTAATATGGATAAACGGACATGGATTGTCACAGAGAGAATTAGGTATCACATTGACAAATGAATTGGATCCATCTAGTCTACTAGGGACAACATAAATATGATTTATTAAATCTTCATTTTTTAATTCTACAACAGTAAATCTACTGAGATGTCCACCTAATTCTAATGGAAAACCTTCACCACAATTACATACCATTTTTTTTTCACAACCGCAAAAAAGGATAATGATTGGTAATAAATAAAATAATTTTGTTTTCATATTATAATACTATTTTTCTTGTTGTTGAATAACCGTCAGTAAAGAGGTTATTTTTATTTTTCTAATACAATTTGTACTTCCACTCCCATAAGATTATAAGTTTTGCCATCGCGGATGATGAATAATTGACCATTGTGGATAACCTTTTGGAGCGAAACGTTTGATGTTGTGATGTTTTCGATATTGGTTTTAGTCTCGTTGATATAGCAATCTTCGATTTCATCTAACTCGTTGTTGTGAGTTGGTTTGAATTGCAATTCGCCATTGCTATCGAATGCACACACCATAAAGTTGATGCCACCGCCTGTGATGCCATCGTATGAGCGACTATACCAGCCATTTTCGGAACCAAAACGTTCGTAGTAAACAATATCTTGATCGGCGATAGAGGCTATGTATTTGTTGTATTTTGCACCACCGAGGTCTTCTATCTCTTCGATTGCCTTGATAGTCATTTCAATCTCTTCTACTTGGTTTTCGGCACTTTGTAGCGATTTGAGGGTTGTCACTTTGTCGCCTACTGAGCAAGCAAAGTCATAAATCAAATACTCTTTTTCGCCTATGTATACCCATACTTTTTGGTTTTCGATATCTTCGCGAATGAGAGCAACGATTGAGAATTCAGTCATTTCATCGTTGGTACTGCGCCAGAGTTTTTTGTAAGTCACATCGTTGATGATAGAGTCGCCTTCGATTTTTTCGGCAATAGTGCTGTATTCGGTAGTGTTATTACCATCGAGTTGAGCTCGGCGATTGACAACATTCCAGTTGTAGCCTTCTACTACGATTGGTTGATACGCCATGATATTTATAACCATAAACATCATGCAACTGAAGAAGAATAAACGTTTCATAATAGTTTCTATTTTTTAGATTAATAAAAATGTTTTTTTGCAATCTCTAATTTTGGGGCAAATTTAAGGTTTATATTTTTAATTACCAAATTTCTAATATTAGAAAATGATATTAAATTTAGATGTTTTTTTATGTGCTAATTGTAATATTTTCAGTTAATTACAAATTATATAACATTTTTCTAATATTATAAAAAATTATAGGCATATAAAAACCCTTAAAAAAGCGTTGAAAAATAGCCTAAAACATTGAGTTACCTAATTTGGAAATCACCCTCGAGGATTGTTCCATCGGATAGAGTTAATCGGATTGTGTAGAGACCTGCACCCCATGGAGTGTTGATAGTGTAGAGTTCACCTGCTACCATATTTATAGTAGAGGTGTGTTTTACACCAGATAGCATTTCGTAGATTACGCAACAAGAAAGAAGAAATTTTGTCTGATCATAAGATTAAAGTTTTAGAGGAGGGTGATATCAGGTCCTCCGGGGTTAGTAGTCAGGGGCAAAGATAAGGGGTATTTTTGGTACGACCAAAAATATAACATTAGAAAAGAATGGGGTACGTGAAAATTTTTGATGTATGTAAGTGTTTGATTATTAGTATTATATGGGGGGTAAGATTTATATAACATTATATTTAGAAAATTATAACGTTATAAAATTGTTTTATTCGGAAAAAATGAGTAATTTTGTCGGCGTAAAATCAATGTTTTTATGGTATTTTTTATGAGAACTATTATTGAAAAATTAGTTGTTGTTTTGTTGCTTTTAGTGGCATTATTTGCATGCAATCGAAAAGAGGTGTTAGACAGTCAAAGAGATTATGCATTAATAAAAGCTATGGAATCAGCCAGAAGTCAGAATGATGAAAATATTGATGTAGAAGCATTAGAAGAACACTCTTTGTCATATGAAAAAAATAATGAAAAAGGAAAATATTGTTTAGCAAATGCTTTTATTGGTTATAAGTTATACCTTGATTATGATTATGATAGGTCTATTATATACTTGAAAAAGGCAGAAAGTTGTTTAGAATATTGTGATTCAATGTCTTCTTTTGTCTATGGACTTATTGTGCGTAATTTATCGACAACTGATACACTATTGGCTTTGAAATATGCAACTAAAGCTTTGGAGAAAGATTTAGAATATAATAATTTAAGACGATTACCTTATTTATTTTTAGATAAAAGTCTTTTAATGAAAGGAGATAGTGCTAAATTTTATTTACAAAAAAGTTTAGAACTGTTTGATGATTGGGGAGATAAAGTTGCAAGGTGTCAATATGCTAAATGGCATTCAGATGAAATGGACGCAGATAGCATTATTGCATATATGAAACCATGTTATGATAGTATTAAATTTACTGGGCATGCGTATATATTAGCTGGTGCATATTTAAAAAAAGATAATCCAGATAGTGCAAAAATATATATTGATAGAATAAAACAAGGCAAAAGTATAGGAACTAAACCTAATTTTTGTTATCGTAACTCACAATTATTGACTCTAACAGGAGAATATGAAGAGGCATGTAAATGGTGGGAAGAAGCATTTAACTTATTGCTTGAAGAGTCTAAATTTATGTTAAACCAACGCCTTGGGGCGATAAATGCTGAGTATGATTTGTTGAATGCTGAGTTGCAGAATGAGAAAAGGAGGGCGAGGATGATGGGGGTGTATAATGTGATTTTGGTGGTGCTGGTGGCGTTGTTGATTGTGGCTATGGTGTTGATGAAAAGGTATAAACGTGATATTAATGTAATGGAAATTGATATTGCTAAGCGCAAAGAGAGATTCAATGTGTTGTTTGAAAAGCATAAATCGGATTATAAGTTGGATAAGGGTAGTGTGATGACGGATGCTATGCGAAATCTAGAGAAATTGCATGAGGCGTATCCAACCTTGACTCGTACGGAGGTGGCGATTATATGGTTGTTGTTTATGAAATGCTCGACGGATTCGATTTGTGAGATGCTGAATATTACGCCTAACTACTATTATCAGCGAAAATCGGCGATATATCGTACTTTTGGTATAAGAGGGAAAGATGAGGGCGAAGCTGCTATTGAGAGGATTGTGAGGGAGTATCTTTTTTGGGATGAGGAGTGAGTTATGAACCCCTCTGTGCATAAGAGACGCAATGTATTGCGTCTCTACTTTTTTGTTGGGTTGATGTAAAAAAAAGAAAGAGGGTTACTCGATGGAGTAACCCTCTTTTGTACTGTTTTAATTCGAAACGATTAAGCGTTTTTTTCGATTGCCAATTTACCACGATAGTAACCGCATTCTGGGCATACTGTGTGGTAGATGTGCATTGCACCACAGTTTGAGCAAACGGCAAGTGTAGGAGCTACAGCTTTGTCGTGTGTACGACGTTTTGCTGTACGTTGTTTCGAATGTTTACGTTTTGGATGTGCCATTTCGTTTTAACTTAAAATGATTAGTTGTTAAAAATATTTTTCAAGGCAGCCCATCGCGGGTCAACCTCGTCGTTCTCGGTTGTTTTTATATCGTCATCGCTGTTATCGTCATCTTCATCAATCTCGCGAACACTGTGTTGATTGAGTATGTTCATCATCTCGGCATTGCATTCGCCATCGGGATGCGAGTGGCAAATCGGAATTGCAAGTGCACAAAATTCGTAGAGTGTCCATGCGATATTGAAAACGCCTTCGTCTTCGGAAATCACGATTAAATCGTCGCTTTCTTCGCTATAGGCTTTTCCGAATTTGATGTATAATGATTCTTCTACGTCGATATCGACCCAAAGTGCTTCGAGACAACGATCGCAAGTGGTTTCGACTTTGCCTTGGAGCATGATGCTGAGCTTGATATTGTGCGATGTTTTGTTAATCTCTATCTGTGCCTTAACTTCACCGGCATTTATCTCTGGTCCTTCGACATCAGCGAAGAATTGATTGTCAAGATCGAATTCTTGATGGTGTGTGCCTTCAGATAATGTCTTGAGTTGTAGGTTGTATAGCGATAGTTTATCCATAATATAAAAAGCGGTGCAAAGTTACAAAAAATTATTGATATAACAAAGTTTTGTTGTGATTATTTTGTGCGTTTTGTTTATGTGGTTGATTTTCAACTTTCAACTTTCAACTTTCAACTTTCAACTGTTGGCAGTTCGATGCGGAATGTGGTGCCGAGGCCGAGTTCGGAGCTTTTGACGAAGATTTTGCCGTTGTGGTACTCTTCGATGATGCGTTTGGCAAGAGAGAGTCCGAGTCCCCATCCGCGTTGTTTGGTGGTGTAGCCTGGCTCGAAGATTGACTTGAATTTGCCACGTTCGATGCCTCGACCAGAGTCGGTGATTTCGATGATGAAATTGTCCTCGAGATTGAAGAGTTCGAAGTCAATCGTACCTTCTTTGCCCTCCATGGCATCGATGGCATTTTTGCAGAGATTTTCGATGACCCATTCGAAGAGTGGGCGCGAGATGAGGCAATTGTTTAGTGCTGTGGTGTCGTCGATAGAATAGGTGATTTTTTTGGATGTGCGGTGGAGCATATATTCCACCGATTTGGCGGTGACTTCGCTAATATTTTGCGATGAGAGTTCGGGTACGGAGCCAATTTTGGAGAAACGTTCGGTGATGGTGTGTAGGCGGTTGACGTCTTTCTCTATCTCGGAGACAATCATGTCGTTTTCGCCTATTTTGGTTTTGAGGATTTCGTTCCAAGCCATGAGCGATGAGATGGGGGTGCCGAGTTGGTGAGCCGTCTCTTTGGATAGACCAGCCCATAGTTTGTCCTGCTCGGCGCGCTTGTTGGTGGATAGTGCCCAAATGACGAGGATGAGGAATAGGGCAATGATGGAGAGCTGGATGTATGGGAAATATTCCAACATGGTGAGTAGGTTGGAGTTGCCATAGTAGATGTATTGGCTTGTGGTGGCGTCGAGTTTGATTTCGATTGGGGGATTGACGCTTTTGAGGCGTTGGATTTGTTTTTGGTAGTATTGTTCGACATTGATTTTGGGTTCGTTGAAATTGCGGGCGGAGATGTAGCGGTCGCGGTCGTCGACGATGATGACAGGGATATTCTCGTTTTGCTCGATGATGTGGAATATGAAGTCGGAATATTCGTCGTTGAGCAGTAGACGTGTAGCCTCAGCCCAAGTCTCCATCTTGCGTTGTTCTTCTTTGGCTATGGCACCAGCAAGGTGGTTGGTGAAGATGATTGAGATGCCGACTATTGTGGCAGCGAGAATGATTAGGGGAATGCGGGATTTCATAGTGGAATGAGGAATGAGGAATGAGGAATTAGGAATTAGGAATGAGCCCTGCGGGGAGCTTCCCTAACTCAGGGGAGCAGTTGTTATAACCCCCTCGGTCTTCGACCACTCCCCCTATGAACAGGGGGAGAATTTTTTGAGGTATCTGTAATCTGTAATTTGTAATTTGTAATCTGTAATCTGTACTCTGTAATCTGTAATCTATATATTGAGGTGTGCGGAGAGGAGTTGTTGATGGGTGAGGGTATGGTTGGGCACGTAGTGGAGGTTCCATGAGAAGCGGATGTTGGCGAAGGGGCATTGCAATATATAAACGGAAAATTGGGTTTTATTGTATGTAGAATGTTGATAAAATGATTCGCCTTGGTTGAGAAGTGCGCCATATTGTGGGTAGAGAGGCATGAGTGGATTGCCGATGTAGAGGGTGTTTTCTGCCTCCAAAAAGCGCCATTTCATCGACAACTCGGCAAGGAATCCGTGGTTGATAAATAGTTGACTGTGTTTGCGGTCGCGCTGATAACTGATGATATAACTAGTGCGTAGGGCAAGGGTGTCGAGAGGAGTGAATTGCGAGAGGTTGACGCTAACGAATGGTTGGGCTGTGATGTCGTCGCACACGCCATCGTAGGCATTGAAACGGCTAGCAAGGTGGTTGAGTTGGGCATTGCCTCCGGCAAAGAACCATTGGTTGTGATACTCGCCAGTGAGGAGGAGGCGAAATGCTTCGCGTGTTTCGCGAGATTGCATACCGCGCCAATCGGCGATGAATTCGGCAAATCCGTGACGTGAGGTGTAACCGAAATGTACGCCTTGTATGTTTGGCGAGAAATAGGTGAGCGAGTCGCTGTGGAGATAGTCAGGGAGATGTGTTTTTATGTTGCGCCAAGGGATGAAACCAAAAGAGAGGTTGAAGCCGTGCTGGCGATAGCGGTAGTAGACGGTAGGATTGAGGCGAATATCGCGCCAAGTAGAACCAAAGGGTTGGATGTATGATACGCCAGCGATGAGTTGGTGGTTGCCATAGACAGAATCGTTGAATTCAACGCCAATTTCGGGCGATAGGCGTGTGCCGAAAAGGGTTTGTGAGCGGTATGATGGGATGTGACTTTCTCTGTTGTCAAAAAAGGTGAGAAAGTCAATGTCGTATATGAATTTCTGTGCACTGATTGTGCTTGAAATTAGTATGAGTAGGGTTAATATTTTTAGTTTGTGTATCATAATTATAATAAGACAGAATGACATAAAGACATAATCTTTATTTTTTTACATATGCCTCGCTGAAACTAAAGTTTCATCACCGGCAAATGAATGACAGATTTGAATTTACATTTATTGAATATGTCTTTTAGGTTGAGGTTTTTACATAGTAAAAAGCAAAATCATTATGTAAAGTGGAAAAAATATGTTTTTATGTCATTATGTCTAAAAAATCATTTTTCAACTTTCAACTTTCAATTTTCAACTTTTATCTGTATTTTCCTTCGGTGATGTCTTCGCGGATAGAGAGGTAGCTTTGGTAGCGACTTTGGGCGATGAGGTGTTGGTCGAGGGCTTCGAGTACGGCACAACCTGGCTCGTGGGTGTGAGAGCAGTTGCCGAAACGGCACTCTTTGGAGATGCGGAAAATCTCAGGGAAGTAGTGCGATATTTCGTCAAGCTCCATATCTACCATACCGAAACCTTTGATGCCCGGAGTGTCGATGAGGTACGACTCTTTGTCGATGGCATACATCTCGCTGAAGGTAGTGGTGTGCATGCCCTTGTGGTGATAGTCGGATATTTGAGCTGTGCGAGCGTGTGAGTCGGGTACGATTTGGTTGATAATAGTGCTTTTGCCAACGCCAGAGTTGCCTGAGAGGAGAGTGATTTTGCCCTTGAGGAGTTCGTTGAGGCGGTCGATGCCAACGCCTTGTGTAGCAGAGATTTGTAGCGTGTTGTAGCCAATAGAACGATAGAGATAGTCCATGGCCTTGAGGTAGTCGAGTTGGTCGTCGTCGAGGAGGTCTATTTTGTTGAAAACTATAGTAGTAGGTATGTTGTAAGCCTCGGCAGTAGCAAGAAAACGGTCGATGAATGTGGTGGCAGTGGTAGGGTTGGCAATAGTTACAACAAGCACGCATTGGTCGAGGTTGGCGGCAATGACGTGGAGTTGTTTTGAGAGATTTGTAGGTTTGCGCACGATGTAGTTGCGACGGTCGTGAAGGTCGGTGATATAGCCCGATTCGGGGTCGAACTCAACGCGGTCGCCTACAGTGATAGGGTTTGTGGCCTTGATGCCTTTGATGCGGAAATTGCCTTTGATTTTGCAAGAGAAGTCGCCTTGTTCGTTGCGAATGAGGTAGTCGGCTCCGGTTGTTTTGATTACTAGTCCAGTCATTTTATAGTTGAAAGTTGAAAGTTGAAAGTTGAAAGTTTTTCGCTCGGCAACTGAAGTGAACATCGTTGCTCTCGCTTATCGCAAGAATTGATTAAAATGCTTCTTTTACGGTGAAATAGAAGCTCCAGTCGTTTGAGTAGTTTTGGCGAGCGACGTCGAGACGGATGTTGGTTTTGGCTTGATGGATGCAGGCGCGGAGACCTGCGCCATATCCGATTTTGGGTGTTGCCCAATGCCAATTGTTATAGTTGTAAACATCGCCTATTGAGGCAAATACTGCGCCTTTGAGGAATCGCCAAATAGGGATGCGGAGTTCGGTTTGTAGTGCAAATAGTGTGTTGTCTTTGAATTTGTTTTGGCGGATGCCACGCACAAGGTCTTGACCGCCGATGGTAGGTAGGAGTTGAAATGGAACGTTGTTGCCAACGGCTATTTCGGAACGGAAATTCCATGCGAGGATGAGTTCTTTGTAAAGTGGGATGTAGTGCCTTAAATCTATTTGAAAGTTGAAAGTTGAAAGTTGAAAGTTTGCTGACGACTGTTGACTGACGACTGTTGACTGTTGACTATTGAGTGAGAATTGTTGGTAGTAAGTTATTGTGGTTTTGAAGAATAGTCCGTGTAGGGGGTAATAGTTGTTAGAGCGAGTGTCGTAAGATATTGCGCCACCGATGCCGAGTAAGATGTTTTTGCCGAAACCGTTTGTTAATGAGGAATGAGGAACCGAAGGTCTTTGAGCCTTTGGCGATAAAATGAGGAATGAGGAGTTGATTTGTCGACTGATTATAGAGTTTTCGTAGCGGAGACGGAGGTTGGCGCCAGCAAGCCAATGTTTTGATATGTAGAAACTTGGGCGGGCTTGGAGGTCGATGAAATTGGCGGTATATTGTAGTGCAGGATTATAGACAGAGTCGATGTTGTTGGTTGTGCCGAAAAAGAGGTCGGGGTAATGCTTTGCAGAGAGGTAAGCATCGAGATACCAACGAGTTGAGGTGTTGAAATAGATACGCGAATTGGCATTGACGTACCATTGACGATTGAGCGTATAGCCCATGTCGAAATTGAGGTCGCTGAATTGGGTGCTTTGTTTGGAAGTGTGGAAATACCATACGCCAGTGATGCCAAATTGCCAAGAAGTTTCGGGCGAATAGCTTGGGTAGGGCAGAGCCATGAAGTTCCAATTCATTAGGGCGTCCCAACGATTAGAGTTGAGAGTTGAGAGTTGAGAGTTGAGAGTTTCACCCCTCCGTCCTTCGGACACCTCCCCTAAGATAGGGGAGAAATTGGTTGTGTCGGTGTTGTTTTGTGCATGAATTGTTGTTGCGCACAAAACAATGAGCAGCAGAAGGAGTCTGTTGCTTTTAATGGCAAATTGCCTGAGATTGGAGCACCTCAGGCAATTGTTGATATTTAAAGAAGTTTGTATCAAGAGGCTGATGATATAGTGTTTTACTTTAAACTCTATACTCTATACTCTAAACTTTTTAGATAGTCATAATTTCTTTCTCTTTAGCAGTAAGCATTTCTTCGACTTTTTTGATGAATTTGTCGTGAACTTTTTGTACTTCTGCTTCGCCGTCTTTTTCTACGTCCTCAGGAAGACCATTTTTTTGTTCTTTTTTGAGTTTGTCGATAGCTTCGCGGCGTGCGTTGCGGATAGAAACTTTAGCGTCTTCGCCTGCAGCATTGGCTTGTTTAACCAATTGTTTACGACGTTCCTCAGTTACAGGAGGGAGGCAGAGACGGATAACTTCGCCATTGTTTACAGGCATAATGCCGATGTCAGAGTTGATAAGAGCTTTTTCGACAACTGGCATCATATTTTTCTCCCAGCATTGGATTTGGATGGTTTTAGCATCAGGAGTAGAGATGTTAGCCACGTTAGAGATAGGCACCATACTGCCATAATAGTCAACGCGTACGCCATCGACGATGCGCACATTAGCTTTACCAGCGCGGATGTGAGCGAGTGCTTCGTCGAGGAACATAACAGCACCTTCCATATCGTCAGATGCGTTAGAGATAATAGGTTTTACTCTTTCGTCCATATTTTAGATTTTTAGTAGTTAGTAGCGAGTAGTGAGATTTATTGTGCAAAGATAAGACAAATTTGTGATAGTTGCAAGTATTTTGATTTAATTTTGTGATTTTAGATATTTTTTGTAACTTTGCGCATTAAAAATAAATTAGGTAAATAGTGTTAAGATATGAAAACTAAACCAAGATTAAGTTTCGGACAGATCCTATCAATGAGTATGGGATTTTTGGGTATTCAAATGGGTTTTGCGTTACAAAATGCTAATGCGAGTCGTATATTGCAGACATACGGTGCTGATGTTGAGCATCTTTCGTGGTTTTGGATTGTGGCTCCACTGACAGGTATGATTGTGCAACCGATTATCGGGCATTACAGCGACCAGACTTGGTGTAGATTGGGTCGTCGTCGTCCTTACTTCTTGGTGGGTGCAATTTTGACAGCTATTGCGCTTATTTTGATGCCAAATGCTGGTGTGTTTTCGGCATTTTTGCCAGCTGTGTTTATCGGTGCAGGCTTTTTGATGGTGATGGACGCAAGTATCAACGTGACGATGGAGCCATTTCGTGCGTTGGTGGCAGATATGTTGCCAGATGAGCAATCGACAGTAGGATTCTCGGTGCAAACATTCTTGATTGGTGTAGGCGCCGTGATAGGTTCGTGGTTGCCATACGTGATGTTGAATTGGTTTGGTTTGGGTGATGCAACATCGGCTTCGGGAGTGCCATTGAACTTGGTGTACTCGTTCTATGTAGGAGCTGCGGTGTTGATTATCACAATATTGTGGACAGTGACACATACAAAAGAATATTCGCCAAAAGAGTTGGCTGAATTTGAGTCGAAAGAAGCGGTAGAGGAGAAAGCTAAATTCACAGATATGTTCCGTGACTTTGTGAATATGCCAAAAACAATGTTGCAACTCGGTGTGGTTCAGTTCTTCTCGTGGATTGCATTGTTCGGTATGTGGGTATATACTACGCCAGCAGTGGCACAGCATATTTATGGCACGTCGGATGCGTTGTCGCCACTTTATCAACAAGCAGGCGACTGGGTGGGTGTGATATTCGGTGTATATAACTTTGTGGCAATGTTGTTTGCTTTGTGCTTGATACCGATTTCGAAGAAATTAGGTCGTAAGACAACACACGCAATTGCTTTGGTGATAGGTGGTTTGAGTTTGATTTCGATGTATTTCATCACTAACGACCAGATGTTGATATTGCCAATGATAGGTATCGGTATTGCTTGGGCATCGATACTCGCTATGCCATATGCGATATTGGCGCCAGCATTGCCAGCAGGCAAAACAGGTGTATATATGGGTATATTCAATTTCTTTATCACAATACCACAGATTATCAACGCATTGTTCAGCGGTTTGGTGTTGAAACACGTGTTTGGACTAGAGGCAATTTGGATGATGGTGTTGTCGGGTGCATTCTTGTTGATAGGTGCGGTGACAGTGATGTTTATAAAAGAGAAAAATTAATTTGAAAAGACATAATAACAGAAAAACATAATTTTTTGTTATTATGTTCTTTTGTCTTAGCTATATATAAATGAAAAAATTGTTTTTTTTAATATTGTGCATTGTGCATTGTGCATTGTGCATTGAAGTAATGGCGACATTGCCAGTGCGTGATGGTAGATTGAAAAATATGAAGTTATACGAACGAGTAGAGCCTGCGTCGTGGTGGGCAGGGATGAATAATCCAGAATTGCAATTGATGTTTTATGGAGTTGGCGTGGGTAGATGTCAGGTGGGAGTGTTGAGCGATGTGTTGAAAATATCGCGAGTAGAGCGCACCGAAAATCCTAACTATTTGTTCGTTTATCTCGATACAAAAGATGTTCCAGCAGGTGAGTATGAGATAGTTTTGCGAGGACCATTGAAGACAACGAGCGTGAAATATGAGTTGAAAGAGCGTCGTGAGGGATCGGCAGAGCGCGAGAGTTTTGGTTCGCAAGATGCAGTGTATCTGTTGATGCCAGACCGTTTTGCGAATGGTAACCCTGAGAACGATAACGTGGAGGGATATATACAAAAGGTGGATAACACCAATCTACATCAACGTCAAGGCGGTGATATAGAGGGTATAATTCAGCACTTGGATTATATTGCCGACCTTGGAATGACAGCATTGTGGACTACACCATTGTTGGAAGATAACGACACTTTGTATTCATATCACCACTATGCGACAACTAATTTCTATAAAGTGGACCCACGATTGGGAACGAATGATGACTTTGTGAGATTGGTGGAAGAGTGTCATCGTCATGGATTGAAATACATTATGGACATAGTGCCAAACCACGTGAATCCACGCCATTGGTGGCATAATGATTTGCCAGATTCGAGTTGGTACAATCAATGGCCAGAGTTTACACGCACAAACTACAAAATAGTAGTGGCAACAGACCCACATGCGTCGAAAGCCGACAAAGCTCAATTGCAGAAAGGGTGGTTTGATGTGAATATGGCAGACTTGAATTACAATAACCGACTATTGTTTGATTATGTGCTTCAGTCGTATATCTATTGGGCGGAATTGACCGGATTGGATGGATTCCGAGTTGATACATATCCGTATAACGACTTGAATAAAGCATCGGAATTGATGGCAGGGATTCGTCGTGAATATCCAAATATGAATCTTGTGGGCGAATGTTGGGTGAAGTCGATACCAGAGATGGCATATTTCCAAACAGGCAATAATAATCGTGATGGTTTTGATTCGCAATTGCCTTCGATTATGGATTTTATATTGAAAGACTGGTTGGAGATGGCATTCGTAGAAGGCGAGGCGTGGGATAAAGGGATGATACGATTCTATAATCATTTTGCGCAAGACTTTGCGTTGCCAAATCCTGATTTGGTGATGAATATGCTTGATAATCATGATATGGCGCGATATTCGAATGCCGTGAAAGATGATGTTAAGCTCATCAAGATGGGTATGGCAATGTTGGCAACAGTGCGTGGTTATCCACAATATTACTATGGCGACGAGATATTGATTGAGGGAAAAGGAGGGTCGTATGAAGATGCGCGTCATTGTTTTCCAGGAGGTTGGGCGCATCATGAGAAAAATGCTTTTGACCCAAAACAACGCACAAAAGAGCAAAAAGAGGTTTATAACTATCTTCGCTCGATACTTCAATTCCGCAAAACATCAGAGGCGTTGTGTTATGGAAAGATGACACACTTCTTGCCCGATGATGGAGTGTATTGCTTCTTTCGCTATACAGATAATCAGAAAGTTATGGTAGTGGTGAATAGTAATGAAAAAGCTAAAAAATTGAATCTTGAGCGTTTTAACGAAATGGATATTGTAGGACATCAAGTTCGAAATGTAGCAACAGGTAGAATGGTGAACTTGAAAGAAACGCATAAATTTGAGGGGAAGACAGTTACGATACTTGAGATTAGATAGATGTGATGTAGGTAATTTACCTTAGACAATAGATTTGAAAGAGAGGGATAGACTGAAAAGTTTATCACTCTTTTTTTTGTTTTTGTTTGGTGTTTCTGAAAATAATTATTACCTTTGCACAGTTGATGTGATGTGTATGTGTTTTTTACTGAAATAATTATAAAAAAGGAGGTATAATATGAAAAAAGTATTACTATTGTTGTCTTTTGTAGTTTTAGGTTTTGGTAGTTTATGTGCTGATATGTCGTTGGTGGTGAAACCTTTGTCGGGTGCTCAATCGGTAACGGCTCTTACTAAAGTGGGTAAGGTGGTTTATAGTGGCGATTATTTGATTGTATATGATAATGATGGTAGCGTTGTTTATCGTACACCATTTAGTGAAGTGCAACACGTACGCTATTCTGATGAAGTTGGACCAGAGGACCCAGTAGAAGTTGAGATGGTTGATGAATCTATGTCGGTAGTGGCGTATCCTAATCCGACTTCCGATGTATTGTATGTTGATAATGCCGATGGTGATTGTGTTAGACTATATTCGGTAGAAGGTCGTTTGTTGGAAATCGTTGAATTAAACGATGGCAATGCGTCTATTGATATGTCGGACTATTCGGTTGGTACTTATGTTCTTGTTTCAGGCAATAGAGTTTTTAATGTTATCAAACGATAAATACGATATTGTCTAAGGTTTTTTGATTGAATGAATTATAAATAATTAAAATGTATGATATTATGAAAAAGCTCTTTTTATTACTGGCTATTGCTACATTTAGTTTGTTGACAATGGCGCAGACTAATCAAATTGTATGGAATAATGGCCAATTGCTTTATGGTACACCTATAGAGACAATCGATAGTTTGACTTATGGTGAAATGAATGAGATTGATACATTTCATTTGATTTTGCCACGTACAATTGTAAAAGTAGTCTATGATACTGTTTATGTGCATGATACAATCTATACTGAGAATGTTGATGACCCAAATAACCCAAATAATCCTTCTGTAGAGTATCCAGATGGAGCTATAGCAGGATTGTTCTCAATATCAGCAGAAAAGCAAGTTTGTTTTTCACAAGGCAATCTAAAGTATCAAGTTTCTACTAATACGTGGAGTTTTGCAGATGAGCAATATGATATGGTATATAAAGTGAATGGTAAAATTGATAGTGTTTATGATGTAGTAGATCTTTTTGGTTGGGCAACATCGGGTTATGGTGATTTTTCTCCTGCGCTTACAAGTACCAATCCACAACACTATCCTTTGAAATTCGAAGCAAAAGATATTGTGGGTACTAATTATGATTGGGGGTATAATGCTATTTCAAATGGAGGCAATCAATCTGGTTTGTGGCGTGTGCTTTCGGCTGATGAATGGAATTATTTGTTTAATGGTCGTGAAAATGCAGCTAATTTGTATGCTCAGGCTATGATAGATTCTATAGAAGGTATGATTTTATTGCCAGACGGATGTAATTTGCCTAGTGATATTGCTTTTACAACTACAATTCTTGGTTGGGAAACAAACAAATACACCTTTGAAGAGTGGAAAAAATTAGAGGCTTTAGGTGCAGTCTTTTTGCCTGTGGCGGGTTATCGTAGTGGCGAGTCAGTAGCAAATATAGGTTTTATTGCTTATTATTGGACTGGTTCGTGTGATGGTGGTGATTATGCTCATTATTATGTATTTAAGGAAAAAGAGCAGTATCCTGCAAAGAACGGACGTTCTCGTTGGTTCGGTCATTCAGTTCGTCTTGTTCATGTGATGTCTGAATAAGCAAAATAGTTGTTTTATATTGATGTTTTTTTTTGATGTACAAATATTGTTAACTTAAAAAGTAGATAATTATGAAAAAGATATTTGCAATAATTACTTTAGCGGTAATTAGTTTAGTTGGTTTAGCTCAGAATAATACGGTGGTGTGGGCTAATGGTGAGTTGATTCAAGATGCCGTTGCCGATAGTCTGTTTTTATACGAGAGCGAATGGGCCGATACAGTTCATCTGCTTATACCAAAAGTAGTTGTTAGAGAGGTGCATAAAACGGTGTATATACATGATACTGTTTATATTGAGTCTTCAGGAAGTTCGGATAATACCGAAACTTCGGGAATGGAAAATGGACATGAATGGGTAGATTTAGGATTGTCGGTGAAATGGGCAACATGCAACGTTGGTGCGATACAACCAGAAGAATTTGGAGATTATTTTGCGTGGGGTGAGGTTGAGACAAAAGCAATATATTATTGGAGTACATATAAATATGGTTCAAATTGGGATGCTATGACAAAATATAGCACCGATAGTTATTATGGTATCGTGGATAATAAAACAGTACTTGACCCAGAAGATGATGCAGCAACAATGAATTGGGGAGGTAATTGGCGTATGCCAACCAAGGCAGAGCAAGATGAGTTGAAAAATAATTGCGAATGGGAATGGATCACACTAAATGGAGTAGGTGGATATAAAGTAATCGGACCTAATGGTAACTCAATTTTCTTGCCTGCTGCAGGTCGCATGGTCACAAGTAGTTTTGTTAGTGAGAGGTACGGTCACTATTGGTCAAGTTCGCTCGATACTGAGACTAACAACGCAACGCTTGCTAGTCACATATTCTTTATTTCTTCTGATGTAGATAGTGGTAATGAATTTCGCACCACTGGACAGTCTGTTCGTCCGGTGTGTGAATAGAATTTATGTGTAAGGATAGGTGGAGTATAGAAACTAAAAGATAATTTATGAATAAATCAGCAAGGTCGTTTTGAGACTTTGCTGATTCGTTTTTTAGGGGGGGGCTTATTGTATTTTAAAGGGTGTTTTGTAAGTAGGGTGAAGGTTGCTTGAAGGTAGCTGTATAGTATATTTAAAGTGGGGAGGGGGTTATTGTATTTTTGTGATGTTTTTTTTGACCTATATTAGGAGATATATGAATTGAATTTTTTTGAAAAAAATATTATAAAAATTTTGTTTTTATGATTTTTTTGTATATTTGTCGCATGATTTTCAATACACCTTATTTTGATATGGTTTTAAGAAAACTGATTTTAATTAATTTATTGTTTAACACTAAAAAATAGCAAAGGATTTTAATCATTTTAATTATTTTATAGTCTAATACTAAAAAAACAATTATTATGAAAACAAAGAAAGTTTTATTGCTTCTGGTGATGCAAATATTAGTTGTGTTACCGCTTGTTGCTCAAGAGCTTTATACCGAATTAGAGCGCGAGATGTTTGGAGAACCAAGTGAGCTTTTTATTAATGATATTGTTGCGAAACCAATCAAAGCATCTACATTAAATGCAAGAGATGGCGACACTATCAATGATTATCAAGCAGAACGACAATTTATTGATGACTATTTGAAACAGATAAATCCTAATTTTTCGGCAGGGAATTTAAGAGTTATTGTTGCTATAACCCCAGAAGAAAATCTTAGATTTGAGGTTATTTATAAGCAAATTCCTGTAGATGGTTATTCATTAACATTACATCCTCTTTCTGATACAACATATGTAATAATGGGAGCAAATTTATTTTCGAATGATATTGAAACTACACCAGTTTTGACAAAAGAGCAGGCTGCGGAAAAGTTGAAATTAAGCGATAATAGAATAAATGATTCGACTATATTATCAAATAGATTGATTATATTTAAGGATTTAAAAACAGAGCCTTATTTGTGTTACAAAATGGAAGTTTTAATTGATCCATTTGAACATTATTATTATTATGTTTCAGCTATAAATGGAGATATTATTTTTAATGAGATTTTATCTCGTAGCTTTACATCAGCAGTAGGTACGGCAGATTCAGAGATATAGTGCATAAAATAAACGCTTTTTACGATTTTTAGTATATTTGTAGTGTAGTTTTTAAGTGTTATATTGAAAATTATTAAGCTTAAAAGTTTTACTTTCTCAATGATTCATTGTCTAATAATGAAAAAGTTATTTGCTATGAAAACGAAGAAATTTTTATTACTTGTGGTGATGCAAATATTAGTTGTGTTACCGCTTGTTGCTCAAGAGCTTTATACCGAATTAGAGCGCGAGATGTTTGGAGAACCAAGTAAGCTTTTTATTAATGATATTGTTGCGAAACCAATCAAAGCATCTACATTAAATGCAAGAGATGGAGACTCCATTAATGATTATCAAGCAGAACGACAATTTATTGATGACTATTTGAAACAGATAAATCCTAATTTTTCAACTGGGAAATTAACGGTTCGTATAGGTTTAACCCAGAAAAAAAATTTTTTATTTGAAGTTCTATATAGGGGGATTATAGTAGATAAACATAAAATTACGTTGCATCAGTTTACAGATACAGCGATGTTAATAACAGGGACAACTTTATTCAATAATGATATTAATGTTGAGCCTACATTAACTTTAGACCAAGCTGTTAAAAAACTTCAGTTACAAAATAATAAAATAACGGATGAATCTATTTTGTCAAATAAATTAGTTATTTATAAAGCTTTAGGTGGCGAACCATGTTTGTGTTATAAGTTAGAAGTTTTGATTGATCCATTTGAGCATTATTACTATTATGTTTCTGCTGTAAATGGAAATATTGTTTGGAGAAGTAAATTAACACGTGATTTTTCTTCAGAAACAGGTATAGCAAATTTATATAATTGGGGAACAAAAAATATATTTACATCGTATGATGATTCTATAAATTCTTTTTTTATTTAATCAATACGCAAATATTCAGACATATGATTTAAACGCATCTGTATCAGGTTTAGTTCGTTCTGAAAAATATGATGATGCTCCAGAATTTATAGTATCAACAGATGGACTTGCGCCAGGCATATATTTCATGAGAATATGTAGAAATGATGAATTATTAAGTACTCAAAAATTAATTGTAAAATAGTTTAACCTTAAAAAATAGAATATTATGAAAACTATAAATTTATTATTAAGTCTAATTGCACTAGGAATTATTTATTTGTCAAGTTGTGAAAATCCAGATACAATAACGATAGATAATGCTGAATTGTATGTAGAGGATATATATTTAAATAATCAGCTGGATAATATAATTAAATTAGAAGTTTTTAGAAATAACGAATTATCTACATTTAATTTAACGCCTAATGATACTGTTTATTTTACTACAATTGAATATTATATGTACGAAGGCGAAAATTATTTCGTATTTCCGGGACATGTGGCATATGAAAATTATATAGGTTCTATTGATAGTATCAATGTGTTTTACAATGATAAAAAATATACATATATTAACAAACCTTATGAGTATGGTGAGTTAGAATATTTTTTTGCGAAATATATTTATACAATTGTCATTGACGAAGGAAAAAAGAATTATTTAGGTTGGGAATAATATTATTAAATGTTTTTTATTTGTAATTGTGTATGTGAGATTTTTTTTGTATCTTTGCAAATTGGTAGTCTATGGTCGAAAGTCTATGGTCGAAATTTGTAAATTATTAATTAAAAGCTATATAAGTATGAAAAAATTCTTCCTTTCGTTGGTTACAGCGGCTGCGTTGATGGGCTGTTGTAAGGCTCCAGAGGTTGGTTATCAACCTGACAAATCGGTGTGTGTAGGAGCTAATTCGCTTACGTTGGTGAATGTAGGTCCTACAAAAGTGTTGACACGTGACTTTGTGGTTGACCCATCGCGTGTTGATTCGGTTACGTCGGCAGACCCTGCTCTTGCAGTGGCGTTGAGCGAGGATAAACTTACGCTTGACTTTTATTGTGGAGAAGAGATGCACCCTATGTCGTATATTAACCTTTGGGTGGATGGATTGGCATATGCTGTGCCAGTGCGCAAAAGCGATAAGTTGAATTATACATTCACATACAATCCAAATGGACGCGAGATTGGCCGTATTCAGATTGCTGGTCAGATGAACAACTGGGTGCCTGCGTTGACACCAGATTTGACATTGAACGAAGAGGGCTTGTATGAGGTGACAATGTTGCTCAGTCCGGGTACATATCTCTATCAATTGTTGATTGACGGTGAACAAAACCACGATGATACTAACCCTAACAAAGTGGATAATGGTTTCGGTAAATTCAACTCTATCATGCAAGTGAATGGTAATGAGGCGAAATTCCCTAAATTGTTGACAGACGAGTTGGGTTGTGGTAAATTTACAGTGTCGGCAGAGGCAGCAGAACGCGTGTGGGCATACTGGAACAATGTGGCACTTGATGAGAGATTTGTGACATTTGCAGATGGTAAAATCACAGTGAAAGTGCCAGCAGAAGCAGCTGAATGGACAAAATCGGTTATCAGAGTGTGGGCATCGAATGAATATGGAATTTCGAATGAAATCCTCGTGCCACTTTATGATGGTAAAATCGTGACAGAAGCAACAACACTTGACCGTAGCGACAAATATGCACAAATCATTTACTTTATGCTCGTTGACCGTTTCCGCGATGGTAACAAAGATAATAACCGCCCAATGAATCGTCCTGATGTTCATCCAAAAGCAGACTATCATGGAGGTGACTTGGCAGGTATCAAACAAGTGATTGACGAAAACTATTTCAATAAATTGGGTGCTAATACATTGTGGTTGTCGCCACTAAATCAAAACCCATTTGAACCATATGGTTACAATGCATTGGCAAATACTAAATTTGCTGGTTATCATGGTTATTGGCCAATCTCTTCTTCGCAAGTAGATTGCCGTTTCGGTTCGAACGACGAATTGAAAGAGTTGGTAGCAGATGCACACGACCACCAAATCAATATTTTGCTTGACTATGTGGCAAACCACGTGCATCAAGACCACCCATTGTATAAACGTCACCCAGAATATGCAACTCCACTTTATTTGCCAGATGGACGTATGAACACAGAATTGTGGGACGAACACCGTTTGACAACATGGTTTGATGTGTTTATGCCAACATTGGATATGGGAAATCCTGTGGTAGTGGACATTATGGTTGACTCGGCAGTGTATTGGTTGAAAGAGTTTGGTGTGGATGGTTTCCGTCATGACGCATGTAAACACGTAAACGAAGAATACTGGAGAGAATTGACACACAGAATGAAATTGACTCGTCCAGAGGGTAACTTCTATCAAATTGGAGAATCGTATGGTTCGCCAGAGTTGATGGCAAGTTATGTGAATAGCGGTATGCTAGATGGTCAGTTTGACTTTAACGTGTTCGATGAAGCAACATCGGCATTCAATGGCGTGAGTGGCGGTACAATGCAACGTTTGAGCAACGTGTTGAATTCAAGTCTTAAAGTGTATGGCGCGCACAACTTGATGGGTTATGTGTCAGGTAACCACGACAAACCACGATTCATGGCATTGGCATCGGGCGACATCAAAGTAGGCGAAGATGCAAAAGCAGCAGGTTGGACTCGTGAAGTAGGCATCACAGACTCGGTGGCATATGATAAATTGGCTCTCTTACATACATTTAACCTTACAATACCAGGTGTGCCAGTGATTTATTACGGCGACGAAATCGGTATGACAGGAGGTAACGACCCAGACTGCCGTAGAATGATGCGTTTCGATGGTTGGAACAATAGAGAAGAGGCATTGTTTGGAAAAGTGGCAGCGTTGAACCACTTGCGTCGTGGCAATATGGCACTCGTTTATGGTGACTATATCCAATTGCATGTAGCAGAACAAACATTTGCATACGCACGTAAATACTTTGATAAGAGCGTAGTAGTGTGCATCAACAACAGCACAGAAGAACAAACACTCGAACTCGATGTAGAAGCATTGAACGCATCGGGTTATACAGCATTGTTTGGCAAAGAATATAAATTAGAAGGCAATAAATTGACAATCACATTGCCAGCATTGACATCAGAGGTACTTTATTAATTTAAAAGTTTAAAATTGAGAGTTGAAAGTTGTCATGCAGGATTAACTTTCAACTTTCAATTTAATAACTTTCACATTCCAACTTTCACATTTCAACTTCAAATATAATGATTTCAGCAGATGCATTGACCGTTGAGTTTGGCGGGACAACACTATTTAAAGATATATCGTTTATAATCAATGAGAATGACCGTATAGCCTTGATGGGTAAGAACGGAGCAGGAAAGTCGACTTTGTTGAAGATACTAGCCGGAGTGAGAGAAGCAACACGCGGCAAAGTGTCGGCACCAGAGGGTACGATTATAGCCTATTTGCCACAGCACTTGATGGTTAAAGACGATAAGACCGTATTTGAGGAGGCAGCGACAGCATTTGCCGAAATCAACAATATGGAGGTGCGTATCAACGAGATAAACAAAGAGTTGGAGACACGCACCGACTACGAAAGTGATGAGTATATGGCACTTATCGAAGAGGTGAGTGCGTTGAGCGAGAGATTTTATAGTATCGAAGAGGTGAATTACGACGCAGATATCGAAAAGACATTGCTCGGTCTTGGATTTGAGCGTAAAGACTTTACGCGTAAGACATCGGACTTCAGTGGCGGTTGGCGTATGCGTATTGAATTGGCAAAAATGCTATTGCGTAAGCCTGATTTGATATTGCTTGATGAGCCAACTAATCACCTTGATATAGAGTCGATTCAGTGGTTAGAACAATGGCTTGTGAATCAAGGCAAGGCAGTGGTGGTGATATCGCACGACAAAGCATTTGTGGACAATATCACAAACCGCACAATCGAAGTGACGATGGGTCGCATCTATGACTACAAGGCAACCTATTCGCATTATTTGCAATTGAGAGAAGAGCGACGTCAGCAACAACAACGTCAGTATGAAGATCAACAAAAAATGATTGCAGAGACGAAGGAGTTCATTGAACGATTCAAGGGAACATATTCGAAGACATTGCAAGTGCAAAGCCGTGTGAAGATGCTCGAAAAACTTGAGATTATTGAAGTAGATGAGATTGATACATCGTCGTTGAGATTGAAATTTCCACCAGCTCTACGTAGTGGTAACTATCCAGTGGCGGCACACAATGTGGGTAAGGCGTATGGAGAGCATAGAGTGTTTGCAGGCGCAAACTTTACAATTGAACGAGGTGAGAAAGTGGCATTTGTGGGTAAGAATGGCGAGGGTAAGTCTACTATGGTGAAATGCATCATGCAAGAGATAGAACACGAAGGTGAATTGTTGTTAGGACATAATGTCAGAGTAGGCTACTTTGCACAAGACGAAGCGGCAGGATTGGATGAAGAATTGACAGTATTCCAAACAATAGACGAGATAGCCGAAGGCGATATACGTACACAAATACGCAATATTCTCGGAGCATTTATGTTCAATAAAGAAGACTCGGAGAAGAAGGTGAAAGTGTTGTCGGGTGGTGAGCGTCAGCGACTTGCGATGATAAAATTGTTGTTGCAACCATTGAACTTCTTGATTCTCGACGAGCCGACTAACCATCTTGACATTAAGACAAAAGATGTGTTGAAACAGGCATTGCAAAACTTTGATGGCACACTTATTGTGGTATCGCATGATAGAGATTTCCTTGATGGTTTGGTGACAAAAGTGTATGAATTTGGAGGAGGTAAAGTGACAGAACACCTTGAGGATATTTATGGATTCCTTCGTAAAAAGAATATGGAAAACCTCCGTGAAATAGAAAGAAAATAGAATGTTTGGATGTTTATTTATGATGATTTTGATACCAGCGTTATTTGTGTTGGCGTTGGTGTTGAATGTAGTGTTTCGAGTGCTTGGTTTATTTGTGCCAAAGTCACGAAACACACAGCCTCGATATGACTATGACGAGTCGGAGAATCCGATAGAGGAAGAGATAAAAGAGGAGATAAACGAACGCCGTCAGCGTGGTGATAAGATTATTGCCGACGATGAGGGGGAGTATGTTGATTTTGAAGAGGTTGAAGAAGAGTAGATTACTCACTTCGTTCGTGATTTTTACTCCGCTCGGCATAATGAGCAAGCTCTTTCTGCCCTCGCTAATCGTAAAAATATCCAGATTACAGATAACAGATATTAATAAATAATTGGTAAATATATGAAACAAAGAATTTTAACTCTATTAGTTGCAGTGGTGATGGTATTTGCAGTGGTGGCTCAAGTACCTACTACAGAGCAAGCTACTGTAAAAGTTACGCATCTAACAAAAGCTGATTTTTTGGCAAAGGTGGTGAATTATGAGAAAAATCCAACAGAGTGGATTTATCTTGGAGATAAGCCATGTTTGATAGACTTCTATGCATCGTGGTGTGGACCATGTAAACGATTGGCTCCGGTGTTGGATGAGTTGGCACAAGAGTATGCAGGCGAAATCTATATTTATAAAATAGATACAGAAAAAGAACGCGAATTGGCAGCAGTGTTTGGAGTGCGTTCAATTCCAACATTGTTGTTTTGTCCGATGGGAGAAAATCCGCAAATAGCACAAGGAGCATTGCCAAAAGAACAACTCAAAGAGGCAATAGATAAAGTGCTTTTGAAAAAATAAAGAAATGAGGAATGAGGAATGAGGAATTAATAATTATGAATTGATTTATATTTTAGTATATGAAAAAATTATTAGTTTGCGTATTTTGTTTGTTGTCTTGTGTTATGATATTTGCACAAGAAAAGAAAGAAGAACAGCCATTGCGTTATGTAGATGCATTGGAGTTTAGAATGATAAATAAAGGCTTTTTTGATACCGAAACGCCTTACTCGCGATTGCCTAAGTATTTGCAAGATTCTATTCGTCCTGATTTGTGGGATAGAGGATTGTGTAGTGCAGGTGTGGCAATACGATTTGCAACAGACTCGAAACGAGTAGGTGTGCGTTATCGTTTGCTTAAGAATTTCCACATGTATCATATGGCAGACACAGGCACAAAAGGGGCAGACCTATATATCCGTAATGAAAAAGGGAAATGGGAATATGTGAATACATGTCGTCCGATGGTGAAAGATAAAGAGACAAAAGAGTGCGAAAAAGTGTTTGTAGATAACTTTGATGGTACGATGCACGAATTTATAATCTATTTGCCATTGTATGATGGAGTGACAGAGATGTTTGTGGCAGTGGATAGTACAGCAAATTTGATTCAACCACAAGTGGATAGTCCGCGCAAAGATAAGCGCATTGTGATGTATGGCACAAGTGTGTTGCAAGGTGGATGTGCTACGCGTACGGGTATGGCAGGTACAAATATTATGCAACGCGACTTGGATTGTGAGGTGATCAATCTAGGATTCAGTGGTGAGGGTAAGATGGATATGTGTATAGCTAGAGCTATGGCACAGATACCAAATGTGGCATGCTATGTGCTAGACCCAGTGCCAAATTGCACAGAGGGCATGTGTGATACGTTGACATATGCGTTTGTTAGTGAATTGCATCGTTTGCGTCCGGAAGTGCCAATTGTGATGGTAGAAGGGCATACATATACATATGCAAAATATGATACATTCTTTAAAGATTATTTGCCTAAGAAGAATGAGGCGTGGTTGCGTAACTATAAGAAATTGAAAAAAGATGGTATAAAGAATTTGTATTATGTGACCACAGAGGGGTTGTTTGGATATGATAATGAGGGTACGGTGGATGGTATCCACTACACGGATTTGGGTTATCGTTATTATGCTCAGAAATTAGAGAAAGTGGTTAAGCGATTTGTGAAATAACTAGATAAAATAGATATTTGCTCGTCAAATATCTATTTTTTTATATAAGAATTAAACTTTGGCATATAGTTTGCGGTCTAAATGATGGAAAAACCAAACAAATCTATTAATCTTAAATTTGAAAATTATGAAAAAGTATCTGTTTTTGATGTTATTGCCAATGGTTATTGGTTTGGCATCGTGTGATTATCATGACAAAATGGTTGAAACCGGTGATCTGCCTACAAAAACGACTATGTTTATAGCAGATTATTTTCCAGGTTGTGAAATTGTAGCTATTGATAAAGACCGTGATTTGGGGACAGTGAGTTACGACGTAGTGTTGAGTTGTGGTGTGAAGCTTGAGTTTAATAAATCGGGAGATTGGACAGAAGTGGATTGCGAGCCAAATGAGGTGCCTAATGGTATTGTGCCAGATAGGATTTTGATGTATGTGGTAGAGAAGTATGCAGATAATTATATTGTAAAAATCGAGCATAAGTGGTCTAACTATAAGGTAGAATTGAATAATGATGTTGAATTGGTATTCAACAAAGATGGTGATTTTAAATATATTGATTAATCTTATTTAAATTGATGTTATTATGAAGAAGTTATTTTTATTGCTTGTTGTGTCGATTGTAGGTATGGTTCCTATGTTGGCGGATAATGATAAGATGATTACTCGAGAAGAGTTGCCAGAAAAGGTTCAGATGTTTTTGACTCAACATTTTGAAGGAATAGAAGTTTTGTATGCAAAAGCAGATCGCGATATGGGAGTTGTGACATCGTATGATGTGGTGTTGAAGGGAGATGTGAAGGTTGAGTTTAATCGTAGTGGAGATTGGACTAGTGTGGATTGTGAAAAGGGTCAAGTGCCTAACGGTGTATTGCCACTGGGGGTATTGGTGTATGTAGGAAAGAGATTTGCGGGGGCTTATGTAGTGGAGATAGAGAAAGGTTTGAGGGGGTATGAGGTGAAGTTGAGTAATGATATTGACCTTGAGTTTGATAAAGATGGCAAATTCTTGAGGGTGGACTGAGTGTTGCTTTGTCGGATCTTTAATTAAATAAAAAAATCCCGCTTGGATGCGGGATTTTTTATGTTATAGAAGTTCGTTGATGCGTCGCATTGCTTCGGCAGTGTTTTCGTAGGTGTTGAAAGTGGTGAGGCGGAAGTAGCCTTCGCCGTACTCGCCGAATCCTACGCCTGGGGTGCCGACTACGTAGACATTGTTGAGGAGATAGTCGAAGAACTCCCATGATGACATGCCGTTAGGGCATTTGAGCCAGATATATGGCGAGTTGTGCCCGCCGGTGTAGAAGATACCTTTGGCTTCGAGTACGTCGGTGATGAGTTTGACATTGCGTTTGTAGTATTGGATATTTTGGTCGGCTTCGGCAAGACCTTCTGGAGAAAGGGCAGCTTCGAGGCCACGTTGAGTCATATAAGGAGCTCCGTTGTATTTAGTGGTTTGGCGTTGTTGCCATAGGCGAAGGAGAGATACACCATCGCGAATGAGGTCTTTAGGAACAACAGTGTAGCCACTGCGAACGCATGTGAAACCTGCGGTTTTAGAGAGCGAGTTGAACTCGATGGCGCAAGTGCGAGCCTCAGGGATGCTAAAGATAGAGTGAGGGCAGTCGGCATCGGTGATGAAACGTTCGTAAGCATTGTCGTAGAGAATCACGGCATTGTGCTTGTTGGCATAGTCGACCCATGCTTGCATCTGAGCACGGCTAAGGGCTGCACCAGTTGGATTGTTTGGTGAGCAGAGATAGATGAGGTCAGATGGGAAATCGGGTGGTGCAGGGAGGAAGTTGTTAGCTTCGTTGCACTCGAGATAGATTATTTTTTGTCCGTCCATGAGAGATGTTGCCTTGTAGAGTGGATATACAGGGTCGGGGAGGAGGACGGTGCATGTGCCTTTTTCGAATATGTCGGTGATGTTGGCGATGTCTTCGCCGATGCCATCACCGATAGTGATTTCGTCGAGGTCGAGGTCGATGTTGTAGTTTTTATAGTAGCGTTGTACGGCTTCGCGAGCGAATTTGTAGCCGAGTTCAGGTCCGTAGCCACGGAAGGTTTCGGCGTGTTTGAGTTCCTCCATTGCGTTGATGACAGCGTCGGCAATCATAGGTGCGAGTGGACGAGTGACGTCGCCAATGCCGAGTTTGATGATAGGTTTGTCGGGGTTGGCTTTCATGAATTCGACGGTGCGACGTGCTATTTCGGTGAAGAGATAGTTCTCTTCGAGTTTTGCATAGTTTTTGTTAATCATATTTTAGATGTTTAGTATTTTAGACATGAAGACATGAAGACAAGAATTATTTGATATATTCGTCTGAGTTTAGAAAAACTCTTATATGTTTATTATATTTCTTTTGAAAATATTTATAATGACTTCAGTTTTTTTGTGGTGTTGTTACTTTATTTTTTTTGTGAATACACAATGAGAGTGTGTATTTTTTGGGGGGTGCTTGAAGGTTGCTTGCACCTTGCTGTATCCTATATTTAAATTAGAGTAGTTTTTGGGTGTGGATACACACTGAGAGTGTGTATTTAGAAGTTGATTTTTCCGCGGAAAACTTCGGTGGCTGTGCCTTGCATCATGACATGATTGTCGGCGCGATAGGTGATGATAAGGTCGCCTCCAATGAGTGATACAGTAATTGGTTCGCCCTTTGGCACTCTGCCGAGATGAGTGAATGCGACGGCTACGGCGCAAGCACCTGTGCCACACGCGAGGGTTTCGCCAGAGCCACGTTCCCAAACACGCATACGAAGGTGAGTAGGGGAGAGTTGTTCGACGATTTCGGTGTTGACACGGTCGGGGAATAGCGGGTGGTGCTCCCAAAGCGGTCCTAATTCGAGGAGCGGATAGTGGTCAATGTCGTCGATGGGTAGGATGAGGTGAGGGTTGCCCATGCTGACGGCGGTGCCTTTTAATGAGGAATGAGGAATGAGGAATGAGGAATTTGTACTTGCTTCGCTCGTTAGGAGACAGCATGCAGTGTCCTTACAGATCGATATTGGTTGATTGATGAATGGTTGGTCGGTGAGGATAGGTATGTCGGAGGGTTGTAGGGATGGGGTGCCCATGTCGACGATTACGCTATCGACCTTGTTGTCGATGATGTTGAGTGTTAGATGCTTGATGCCGCTGAGGGTCTCGACTGTTAATGAGGAATGAGGAATGAGGAATGAGGAATTATTTTGTGTTTTACTGATGTATGTTTCGTAGTAGTATTTGCCTACGCAACGGATGGCGTTGCCACACATACGACCTTCGCTACCGTCGGCATTGAACATACGCATTTGGCAGTCGGCTACCTCTGAGGGTAAAATAAGAACAACGCCATCGCCTCCGATGCCGGTGTGGCGATCAGAGGCGTGGCGTGCAAATTGTTCTATGTTGTTTGGCATAGGGTTTGCGATACAATCGAGGTAGATGTAGTCGTTGCCGATGCCGTGCATTTTGATGAATTCAAACATAATTGAAAGTTGAAGGTTGAAAGTTGAAAGTTATATTTACGGTGTAAATTTCACGTTTCAAATTTCGCGTTTCAAATTTGAAATTATTCTTCGTCTTCAGGTTCAGCCATGTTGTGGAACACGTTTTGTACGTCTTCGTCCTCCTCTATGCGTTCGATGAGTTTGTTAACGGCAGCCATTTGTTCTTCGTTGAGAGTTTTAGTGTCGTTAGGGATACGAACGAATTCAGAAGATGTGATTTCGTGACCGTTGTCTTCGAGATATTTTTGGATAGCTGAATTTTGAGCGAATTCGCCATAGATTACGATATCTTCGTCGTCTTCAACGATTTCGTCAACACCATAGTCGATGAGTTCTAGCTCGAGAGATTCGAGGTCGAGGCCTTCTTGTTTAGCAATGTGGAATACACATTTGTGGTCGAAAAGGAATTCGAGAGAACCAGATGTGCCGAGAGAACCACCGAGTTTGTTGAAATAGCTGCGTACGTTGGCAACGGTACGAGTAGTGTTGTCGGTAGCAGTTTCGACGAAGATAGCGATGCCGTGAGGGCCGTAGCCTTCGTAGTTCATCTCTTTATAGTCGGTATAGTCTTTAGATAAAGCTTTTTTGATAGCGCGTTCAACGTTTTCTTTAGGCATGTTTTCTTTTTTTGCAGTAGCCATAAGAGCACGAAGACGAGGGTTAGTGTCAGGGTCGCCACCACCAGCTTTGGCAGCGATAGTGATTTCTTTACCGAGTTTAGTAAACACGCGGGCCATGTTGCCCCAGCGTTTCATTTTTCTTGCTTTGCGATATTCAAACGCTCTTCCCATAGTAGATTATTTGTGATTAGTTGTTAGTATTTGTTTTTTTTATTAAAGTGCAAAGTTAGTGATATTTTTTGATATGGTAAAGAATTTGTGAAAAAAAATGTTTTTTATTGTGAGAGTGAGATTTTATTTGTAACTTTGTACCCGTATATTCTATTTTTAGTGTTAACCCAAAAATATATTTTTAGTTATGAAAAAGATTACTTTATTTGTTGCTTCATTGATGTTTTCGATTGTGGCATTTGCTCAATCAATCGACTTCAAGAAAGATGGCGATTATTATTATTTAGTGTCGCCAAATGCACGTTATTATGCTGGTTCACAACAAGGTGCGGCTGCATATTTGTTTGATGCAGACACGAAAGAAGTTGTGTCTTTTAGTCCAGTAGGTGAACTTGGATTCAAAGCAAATGCAATTTCGAATACTGGCGTTGTAGCAGGTTCGAGTGAATTTAAGGCAGTGCTCATGAATGCAGATGGTAGTTTTGACTATTTGCCTATGCCAGATGGATTGACAGAATTGGAAGAAAATACGAATGATGCTGTTGCTATTTCGCCAGACGGAAAGCAGGTAGTAGTGGCATTTAATGCAGATGCACCCAAAACGTATTTTGTTTATACAATGAATGAAAATGGCTTGTATGACATGGTGAAATTGCCTATGCCAGAGAAAGATCCTATTTATGGTATGTATGCTCAATGGATTGCAGTGAAAGATATGTCGGCAGATGGTAATACATTGGTAGGGTTGTTTCTTACAGATGATGGTATGCGACAATTGCCTTTGATTTGGCGTAATGTGAATGGAGAATGGACATGTGAATTTTTTGGTACAGAAGTTTGTTTGAAAGAGGGTAAAACAATTCCTCCATATCCATATGATGAAATGATAGTAGATGCAGATGGTGATGCTTCGTTGCCATATGATGTGTGGGAAGAGTGGACAACAGCACAATATGAGGCAGAAACAGGTTATTATTATCAATTGAAAGGTTCGATGATGAGTGCAAATGCAAATTATGTGGCTCTTAGTGTGGCAATTCAGCTAGAAGGAGAAGAGTATGCTACTATGTATGGTGCTACATATGATTTGGTTGCAGATTCGTTGGTGTTGTTTTCATCAATGTCTAATGCTACATCTTTGTCGGTTAACAATGAAGGCGAAGTTATAGTGGCAACACCTGCAATGGAAGAGTTCCGTTGGGCATATGTTATTTCGGTAGCAGAGCCTACAAAACCACAAACACTTACAGATTGGGTGAAAGCATACACAAATGGTGCAATTGACTTGGCTCAATATATGAAATATGAATTGCAAACAGGTGAGACTGTGGCAGAAGGTACAGCATATTGGGCAAAAGAGGGTAATGGTTTGGTTACATTCCAATTGAATATATTGGGTACAGGTTTGTATGAATCTTATTTCTTGAGATTTGACGTACCAGCATCTAATAGACCTGTGTATAACGGAGAATTTGAAGTATATCCAAATCCAACAACAGGAGTATTGAATATGACAAAAGCGATGACAAGTGTAGAAGTGTATGATGTGATTGGTCGTAAGGTTTATGCTCAATCAGATGTAGAACAAAGAGTTGATTTGTCGGAATTGCAAGCAGGTCAATATATTCTTGTAGGAGAAGTTGATGGAGTGAAATATTCAACAAAAATAATGATTAAAAAATAAAAACATTTTATGAAAAAGATTTTTTCGTTAGTTCTTGCAATGTCGTTTGTTGTAGGACTTGGGGCTCAAACACCTTCGCAATATGAAGAGTTGTTGAAAGTGAAAAACAATAATGGAAATGCAAAAGATTTGAATGTGCATTTGACAACAACGGCTCCTATTCAGTATGTTATGCCAGAAGAATATGAGGGTAAACCTATTGTTGAGAAAGAGGTAGAAACTTTCTATTCGGGCAAGAAAACACTTCGTATGCAACAAGCCGAAGATGGTACCTATATATTGGTTGACCCAGAGCGTTGCACATATACATTGGAGGGTTTGGCTAAGTCGGATTTGACTATGCGTGATATTACATCGAATGAAAAATTGGCAGAGCATACAGCATCGTTTATCAAAAATGCTCAACCAAAAATGGATGCTGATGGAGATTGGGATTTCTTTGAATTGAAACAAGCAGGTGTTTTGGGTTTTGAAGCTAATGATAGTGTGGATCTTGATACTTGTCGTTTCAACTATATTTTTTGGTTGGAAAAAGATGGTCAATGGTTGTATAGCAATTATACATATGGTGCAGGTGCGTTGATTGACACAGTGCCTCCTGTAGAAATTCTTATTAATCATCGTTTGGAACGTGATTCGACATATACATTGAAAGTTTATCATCAAACATTTTCGGGTAAAAAGACGCCATTAGCAGAATTTGATTTTGTTGCAAGCGAATCAGGTCGTATTCAATTCCCAGATTCGTTGGGCGTAGATGGTTATATTGAAATAGCTCGTATTCCTAATCATGCGCTTGATATTCACTATGTGATGGATATGACTCATGTTTACTATAAAGAAGTACATAATCGTAATAGTTTTGATGGAAAAGGTGCTCCTGTATATACATTTGTAGATTTTAATGATCCTGTTTTCTATGGTGAATGGACTAATAATGCAGCTGCGAGTGGTGCAGAACCTTATTTTGTGGCTGTAGGTTGTGGTTCTAAATGGTCGAATGATTTGACTAACTTTGGTTCGTTTGACTTGTTGGCGCACGAATATGCACACTTGGTAGTGTCGGCAAATGGTCGTGGCGGTTTGACAGCATCGGGTGAATCGGGAGCTTTGAATGAAGCAATAGCAGATTGTATGAGTGTTGCAGCTGATATGTATATAAATAAAGAAAAAGCTAATTGGCAAATTGCAGATGGAGTGACAGGTAATGGAATTCCAAATATGCGTGATTTGTCGAATCCAAAAATGTCGGGTGGAGGTATATTTAATAGTGCAACATTGTCGTATCCACAACCAGATACATATCAAGGAGAAAATTGGGTAGATCCATCTAATATGAGTTATGATAATGGAGGTATTCACTTCAACAATGGTGTATTTAATTATTGGTTCTATTTGTTGACAGAAGGTGGTAATGGTGAAAATGATAATGCACAATCATATGATGTGAAAGGAATTGGTATTCAAAAAACAGAAAAACTTTTGATGCATATCATCCTTAATTATCTTGAACCAGAAATGAATTATTCGCAAATGCGTATAGTATCGCAATATGCAGCAAAAGACCTTTGGGGTGAGAATTCGGATGAATTAGCACAAGTGAAAAATGCATGGTTTGCTGTTGGTGTAGCAGATAGAACTCCTATTGATAATGTTGAAGAAACTACACAATTTAATGTTTATTCAGCAGAGGGTAATGTTGTGGTTGAAGTGGCAAAAGCTTGTCGTATTGAGATTTATAGTACAGTTGGTCAATTGTTAAATTTGCTTGATGTAGAAGAAGGATTTACAACAATACCTGTTGTTGATGGTAATAATGTTGTTATCGTGAAAGTGGGTAATTCGGTTGAAAAAGTGATTGTAAAATAATTTAATTGCATAATATGAAAAAGCAACTCAGAGAGTCTGGGTTGCTTTTTTTACAAAAAAAACGGCAGATACTTCACAGCATCTACCGAATCAATAAAAAACACTTTTATGAAAAAATAACTACTTATTTGTTTTGATTTTGTTTGCGATGCAAAGTTACAATAAAAAACATAAGTAGCATCAGATGTTTTTTCGCAATATAACGATAAAAGTTCCCAAATTGTATGTCACGAAAGATATCACAAACTAATATTTCGGCTTATTTTAGTCAGCCAATACGAGGAGATTTGCATCTTTATCGAAGTGCAGATACACTTTTGTTGCCGCGCGTATTGCGTAAGTATGACAAATGTTTGACAGGAATATGTATTCGAGGAGAGGTGCATTTTACTATGGTGGGTATGAAACGAGTGATAAAGCCTAACCAGATATTTTGTTTTTTACCAGGTCACTTTGTAGCAATAGATAGTGTAAGTGAGGATTTTGAAGCGCATTATGGTATTATTAGTGAGGCGTTTATGAAGGATATTACATCACGTTTTCCTAATGTGATGTTTGATTATTTAATAGCACATCCGACTATGAATATGACCCCGATTGCTATGGATGAGGCTTTGCGATATTTCGATTTGATCGAATTGAAAATAAAAGAGAAGTATAATCTGTTTCAAAAAGATATTATTTTCAATATATTGTATAGTTATGTGTTAGATATGTATAATATGATCAATCGTGATTTGCCTAATTTGCCACTTGGAAAGACAGCGAATGAACGTATTTTTGATAAATTGACATTGTTGGCATATCACCATTTGAAAGAGAATAACCCAGTGTCATATTATGCAGATGCGCTCAATGTTACACCAAAGCATTTGAGTAAGGTAGTGAAAATGACAAAAGGTATTAGTGTCAAACAGTGGCTTGATGGTTTGATGTTGCAAGAGTTGAAACAAACCTTGCTTAGTACACAAATGTCGATACAAGAGATTAGTGATGAATTTAATTTCTCGTCGGCAGATGCATTTCATCACTTCTTTCGTAAGCATACAGGGATGTCGCCATCAAACTACCGATTGCAGACAGATCGTCCAATAGAGCATCCATTAATTACGACCGACGATTTGGTGATACGATGAGGTTTATGAAATTCTTCTAATAATTTGTTCTTGTGAAAAATATTTATTAACTTTGCAATATAAATAAACAAAAAAAACACATATCATGAAAAAACTAATTTACTCATTTTTCTTTTTGCTAACATTTGTTTCTGCAAATGCGCAATCGATTGATTATTTAAAGGATAATCAAAATTTTTATGTTTTGTCACCTAATGGACGTTATAGTGCAGGTGCAATAGAGTCATTCCCCGCATTTTTTTATGACGTAGTAGAAGGTAAGTTTTCTTATAACGAACCAGAGTGGGATAGAGGTTATTTTGCTAATGCAATTAACAATGAAGGTCGTGTTGCTGGTGCAGTGGAGCATAAAGCTGCTATTTGGGAGCAAGGTGGCGAGTGGACATTGTTGCCAATACCAACAGATATAATTGATAGTTCCGAATTGTGGACCATAGCTTATGGCATTTCAAACGACTCAAAGACCATTCTCGTGTCGGTAGGCGAGCAACCAGTTCGTCACGTCATCTACGATTTGCAAGACAATGGCACCTATCGTTTCACAGATTTGCCAATCCCTCATCGTGACCCTATCTATCGCAAACGCCCACAATGGATTTCTATTTGTGGTATGAGTGGCGATGGTAATAGAGTGGTAGGTCGATTTATGACAGAAGATGGTTTTCGCGAGATGCCTCTTGTGTGGGAGCGTTCTGCAGATAACGATACCGTGTGGACCTATCGTTTCCTACAAGTAGGTAATCTTATCAAAGACGGAGAAGTCACACCAGAATATCCTAACGAAAACGATCCTAATTTTGCAGATTTGCTATATGAATATTGGTTGAAAACACAAGGTATGGAAACCGGTGTTTACCACAATTTGAATGGAGCAACTATCAGTAACAACGGTCGTTATATAGCCACAAAAGTAGGTATTCAGAACGTAGAAACAGATGCATGGGCAACTGTTTATGGTGCTGTTATTGACATCGACCGCGATACAATGTATATATTCGACAAATTGCCAAATGCAACGGCACTTTCGGTAACCAATGATGGTATGGCTTCGCTTGGCACACCAGCGGTTGAATATTTCCGTTACGCCTATGCAGCATCGATTGACAATCCCGATAATGTGATGCCATTAGACCAATATTGTTTGGTACAGACCAATGGCAAAGTCAATCTTGCCAACTATATGATGTATCCTATCGATGAAACATATATTCCAGTATTGGCAACCGGAACAGCAACACTCGCATCCGAAGGCACTGGATTTATGACTTATCAATGGAATCTTATCGAAACAGGATGGCAAGAGACATTCTTTGTTTTGTTTGATGGCAAAACACCAATCTCTACCCCGATGGTGAATGACTTGAAGGCATATCCAAACCCAACATCAGGCGTTGTGAATATCGAAAATCTCAACAGCGCAGCCTATGTTGAAGTATTCGACATCGTAGGTCGCAAAGTCTATGCATCATCATTGACCGAGTCGCAACTTGATTTATCGCATCTATCAGTTGGCACTTATAGTGTAGTTCTCTATCAAGAAGATGGTGTTTATACAACAAAATTAATAATCTCTAAATAATAATGCTATGAAAAAAATCACAAAATTATTCGTCGTTTGCGCGATGATGTTATCTGCGCTATTTGCGTCAGCCGAGGCTGTTGAAGTGGCAACTATCGCCGAAGCAAAAAAATTAGACTCGTACACCGATGTAGTATTTACTGGCGAACTCACATTGCAATATGTTGCACTTACATCTGCCGGTATCAACTATTTTGCTTTAGATTCAAACAACGATTACATTCGTCTTCGTTCTTACTATTGGAGCGATATCTTTGGCACAGAAAATCAGCTTTATGTAGGCAATACCATCAAGATTACTGGTGAAATGCAATTCGTAAATGACGATAACTCATGTGCAACATTCGAACTTGGCGAAGAAGATTTGGCAACAATCGAGGTTACAGGTCTTGGCTATCGTCAAGTGCCAACTATTGTGACAATCGAGGACCTCAAAGCCGACACCGAGCGAGTGTATAATGCAGCTTTTGTTGCTATCGAAGGCGCTAATGTCGAGTCGTTTTGGGATTTGAATGTATCGCCATTCCCAGTCAACGATATTGTTGTAGGCGAAGACCGTATTCCGTTCACAATGGAGGGTATTATGACCGATTTTCCAGCTAAAGTTAATATTATTGGCTATGTCGATTACGAAAATGGTCAACCAAAATTGTATATTCCTCAATTCGACGGTTTTGTCGAACCAGTTGCATTCGACAATATTTCGGGCATGAAACACTTCAAAGGTCAATTAGGATATGATAATGTCGAATTTTCGTCTGCAGTATTAGTTACAGGCGTAGATCAGATAGACATAGCATATATCTATCGCGTGCAAAAAAATGATGCATCAGGCAATCCATCAGCATTGCGAATGGTTGTTCCAAAATCAATGAATCTTGTTTATCAACCCGGCGATTCAGTTGATTTTAATGTTGTTGGACATTATATGCCAGCTATTTACGAAGAGAGAGTAGGCGCAATAGACAAAATGTCGTCGTCAGTTATCAACGTAGAGCAAAATATAGCAAGCACACTTCTTTCTCAGAACAATTCAATCTCAATGTCGTCATATTCAGCATTGTTGGTTGAAGACTCTGAGGAATATTGGGTACAATACGACAATTGCCTTGTGACAACATTGAAAGGTAAAGTCATTACATCAGACGAACTCACAGCAGCAGGTTGTATAGCATTGCGTTTGCAAAACGTAGTAGCAGGCAAGTATGATACAGTGCTTGTGGCAAATACATATTATGCCGAAGCAGGTTCTCCAGCCGAAGCTATTGTTTGTGGTTTTGTTGGAGGTTATGAGTATGCCGACACTGCATATACAGCACTTATTCCACGATCTAAGACCGATTTCTTGTCGGAACTTATGGAATTCGACAACATTGCTGCTATGCGTGCTGCAGGTACAACACCATCACGCGACATCTCTTACAAACTCAACACTCCTATGGCAATCACCGGTTTCTCGTCAGTTACCGATAATGGCTATACAGTTTATATGATTTTTGTTCAAGATGCAACAGGTTATATTCAGTTGAATCATAACTCAAAGAAATTGCAAAACGAGCTCAAGATAGGTGATGTTATCACCGGAGCAACAGGATTCTATGTAGGACATGGCGGTTCGTCTTATTATACCGACGAGTTTGGCTATGTTTTTGCAACAGCACCAGTTTTGGAGGTCGAAGCATCGTCAATTGTAGCATCAGAAGAGCAATATGTGGCAGTGCCAGTAGAAATCACGCTTGCCGAACTTAATGATTCTTATGCATCTCAATTAGTTACAATTAAGGATGTTAAATATAAAGAAGAGACTGTAATTCTTTCAACAGAAGATAAATTAGTGCCTCTTATTTATCAAGGCGACAATTGGGTTATTGTTTCTGATGCATATGAATATGGCGAAGAAATGACCTCTGTAACAGGTGTATATTTCTTGTATAGCAAACTCACATGCATCATACCACGTTCGCAACAAGACATCGTTGCCAATGGCGTAGGCATCAACGAGGTGACAATCGACCACAATATTTTCGTAAGCAACAACACACTCTATGCCGACGGAGCACAAATAGCAATCTATGATGTTATGGGTCGTTTGCTCGTCGAAGGCAGCGATGCAGTAAGTATTGCAAACCTTGGCACTTCGGTGATTGTTGTTCGTACAACTTATGGTGATTCACAATTCGTTACTAAAATGGTCAATCGTTAATCGATAATACACATCAAACTAAAAAAAAGGCATGTCGGGATTCGGCATGCCTTTTTGTTGTTTTTTTATGTTTTTGTGTTTTATGTTTTTGCGCTTTGGGGGATAATTGGTATGTTGGATGGTCTAATTTTTGAACAGGTGATACACACTGAGAGTGTGTATTTTTAGGGTAGGGAGAGGGTTGCTTGAAGGTCGCTGTATAGTATATTTAAATTTAGAAAATTTAAGGATTGAAAACACACTGAGAGTGTGTTTTCGCACAAATTGCAATTGGAATTTAGAAAGTGAGGTAGCCACCTTGGTAATCTAGAACTTGCGATTTGCAGTTTGCGTTTTGCGTTAACTATTGTTAATCGGTTGATTTGTAGTATTTTTATTGTAAGACAGCAAAGCGCAAGACGCAAAGCGCAAAATACAAATTTGTGGCATGATGATAATGAAATAGGCATCTAAATCGGGTCTACGTCAAACTGAATATTCGCTGTGTTGTAAGGCTTTTGTAATTGCACGCCTTGAATTTCGTTGCGAATAATCTCTTTGGCTTGTTGGATTGATGCGTTTATTTCTATTTTTACTAATATCTGGCGGATATATTTGTTTTGGATTTTACTTACCGAAGGTGTATCTGGACCCAATACGCGACTTTTTAGTTGTATTTTCAATTTGTTAGCAAGAATTTCAGCTGTGCGGTTGCATGTATCATTATCTTCGTGTCTGACAATAATTCGCATCAATCTCACATACGGAGGGTAGTGGAATGCATGTCTATCTGTCATGTCTTGAGCAAAAAAAGCTTTATAATCATTTCTCACTATTTGTGGGAATATAGGATGCTCAGGTTGATAAGTTTGTATCAATACTTTACCTTGTTCCGACCTACGACCTGTGCGTCCCGACACTTGTACCAACATCTGATATGCTCTTTCTGTTGCCCTAAAGTCTGGATGGTAGAGTAGATTGTCGGCATTTAATATGCCTACTAGTCCAACATTTTCAAAATCAATACCTTTTGCAACCATTTGTGTGCCAATCAATATGTCAATTTCTCCGTTTTGAAATGACCCAACTATCGAGTCAAAAGCCTTTACCGAGCGTGAAGTGTCGAGGTCAAGTCTAGCAACTTTCAAATCAGGGAATAATACTCTTACTTCCTCTTCAACTTGTTCAGTTCCAAATCCTTGGGTTGTAAGTTGGTTGTCCTTACATTGAGGACAATAGTTGTGCATCGACACTGTGTGTCCACAATAGTGGCACGATAGAGTATTGTTGTGGCGGTGATACGTAAGACTCACATCGCAATTTGGGCATTTAGGCACATAACCACATTGCGGACATTTCACATAAGGGGCAAAACCTCTGCGATTTTGAAATAGTAGCACTTGTTGCCCTTTTTCAATTGTAGCTTTGATATTAGTTATCATCTCAAGTGAGAAGTGTCCCTTCATTTGTTTTTTGCGATAGCATTCTTTCAAATTAATTAGTGATATCTGAGGCAGAGCTACTTGACCATATCTTTCGTTCAATTCCACCAACTTATATTTGCCGCTATAGCAATTGGCATATGTTTCTACCGACGGAGTTGCCGTACCAAACAATGTTTTAGCCTTATACAAACGAGCCAAATACGTTGCCACATCTCTAGCGTGGTATCTCGGCGATGGTTCTATTTGTTTGTAACCCAAGTCATGTTCTTCATCGATGATAATAAGTCCTAATTTTTTGAATGGCAAAAATACCGATGTTTTTACCCCTAATATTAAATTATAAGGATTTTCCGACAATTGATGTTGGTATGTCTCCACACGCTCATAACTACTACAAAACGAGTGAAAAATGCCCATTTCACCGCCAAAAAACTGCTTCATTCGGTTGGCTAATTGCTGAGTCAGTCCTGCCTCGGGCACGAGCATAAGCACTTGTTCGCCACGCGCGATAGTGTCTTTTATAAGTTGGATGTATATCTCGGTTTTGCCACTCGATGTCACACCATGCAATAGCACGCTTTCGTGAGTTAAGAAACCCTCTTTAATTTGTCGATAAGCCTCTTTTTGAGCTTCGGTGAGTTGGTGCGTTTCAGCTTCGACTGCCGACGTGGTGTCGATTCGATAGCAGCGGCGTTTTTCTATGCGGAGGATATCTTTGTCTGTTAGTTGTTTGAGTATTGCAGTCGAAGCATTAGCTTTTTCCAACAATATTTGTTTCTCGATGGCCTGATATTTGCCTATTTCCGCATAGCATTGTAGCAACTCAACTTGTTTTTTTGCTCGTTTTATTTCTGCAACCAATTCTGCCAACTTTTCTTCATTGGCATACATCGGATTTATTACGATGAAATCGGTGTATTTTGGCTTATAATTATCACTAATTTTATCAGTTTTTGCCACTACACCAATGTCAATCAAGTGTTTGATATGTTTTATCTGTGTAGTACTGAATTCGTTTATTTTGTGCGATGTATTATCGTTTAATAAGTCTATTATATTTTTTTCTGCACGTGTTGGGATATACTCATCCAAAGCCTCAGGCACAAGCTCTACTATCGATTCATTTTCAATCTTGAATCCCGATGGAAGCGCCGTTTTATACACATCGCCCAATGCCGATTGGTAATACACACTCATAAAATACCACAATTGCAATTGCTGTGGCATCACTATCGGATTTTCGTCAATAATTTCTGTTATAGGTTTTATTTTGTCGTATGACGGCATATTGTTATGCAAACGAAAAACAATGCCCGTATAGAATCTACTTGCACCAAAGTGCACAATAACCCTTTTGCCTACAGCAATTTGATCTCTCATCTCTTGAGGGACGCTATAGGTATATGTTTGCGACAACGGCAAGGGTACAATTATATCTGCAAATAAATTTTCCATACAACTGCAAAGGTACTAAAAATAATTCATAATTCATAATTCATAATTCATATTTTTTTTGTATCTTTGCAAGTACTAAAAAACATCGAATAATAAATTATGCATATTGCAGTTTTACTGCTTGCTACTAAAAATCTAAAATATGAAAAACAACTATTGTATCATCATGGCAGGCGGCGTAGGTAGTCGCTTTTGGCCGTTTAGTACTAACGAAAAACCAAAACAATTTCTCGATTTCTTCGGCACAGGACGTTCACTTCTTCGCATGACGTACGAACGCCTCGACGGTATCGTGCCAGCATCCAATGTATTTATTGTCACTAATAAAATATACAAAGATACCATTCTCGAGCAATTGCCCGAATTAGCAGAAAATCAAGTTCTCCTCGAACCAATGCGACGCAACACAGCACCATGTATTGCCTATGCCGTGTATCGTATCCAAAAACAAAACCCCAAGGCAAACATCGTAGTACTTCCTTCCGACCATTTGATCACTAATGAGAAAGAGTTTCAACGCGTCATCACCGAAGGTCTACGTTTTGTGGCAAACAACGATGCACTTCTCACCCTAGGTATGAAACCTACTCGTCCCGAAACAGGTTATGGATATATTCAATTTGGAAATGGAGGCGACGAACTTCGCAAAGTGAAAACTTTCACCGAGAAACCTAATCTCGAAATGGCAAAAGTATTCCTATCTTCTGGCGAATTTGCTTGGAATTCAGGCATGTTCCTTTGGCGTGCCGATGTTATCATTAATCAGTTCAACCAGCAGCTACCCGAAGTAGCCGATAAATTCGAACAAGGCATCGATGCCTATGCAACCGACAACGAACAAACATTCATCAATCGCATTTATCCCGAATGCCCAAATATCTCTATCGATTATGGCATCATGGAGAAAGCAGAAAACGTATACGTTATGTTAGCCGACTTTGGGTGGTCCGACCTTGGTACTTGGGGCTCATTACACGAAATTACATCTAAAGATTCCGACAACAATGCCGTAGCCAAGTGTCAAACCATGTTCTACAATGCCCAAAACAACATGGTCGCTCTTCCCGAAGGCGAACTAGTTGTGATTGACGGCCTTGATGGCTATCTCGTTGCTCGCGACAATGGCGTATTGCTCATCTGTCCCAAAGACCAAGAGTCAAAAATTCGCCAATACGTCAAAGATGCCGAAGAAAAATTTGGTAACAAATATATCTAACAACAAAAGGCAATCTCGCAATTAGCACTAAAAATCAGAATATATGAAACTAGTATTCTTTCGAACACCCAAACCACGTCAATTTGTTCACAAAAATATCTACTATGATCCTCTTAAAGAGGAACGCGAAGAGCGCGAAGAGCGTGTGAATAAAGAACTCGGAATAACCGATGAAACCAAAGGTTTTACCACATCAATTCGTCGTGGTTCTTTTCGTCGCAGTCGTTTCGATGCCGACGATATGCCTGCTCGCGATGAACTAGCCAATAGCCGCCGAATGAAGACCGTGCGCAGTATTATTATCATCATCGCATCTCTTCTTTTTGCAGCTTATATTATCGCAACATCAGGCGATTTTTTGGCGTTATAAATATGCCTATTTATCCCTACCCAACAGCAACCTTCTTCATAGGATAACCCTACCTTCTACGAAGGATATACGAAACATATACGAAGGATATATGAACTTTTGAGGTAAGCGAGTTAAATAGAAGTTTATTTATATTTTCAGCGAAGCAGAAATCAACAGAAACGTTATTAATTCTCAATTCTCAACTCATAAGTGGATATAATTCATCTTTTACCCGATTCCGTAGCCAATCAGATTGCCGCAGGTGAGGTCATACAACGACCTGCATCTGTAGTGAAGGAGTTAGTCGAAAACTCTATTGATGCTGGTGCAACTTTGATAAAAGTAATTATCAAAGGGGCTGGTCGTACCTCTATTTTGGTTATCGACGATGGTAAAGGTATGAGTCCAACCGATGCTCGTTTGGCATTTGAGCGTCATGCTACAAGCAAAATTCAGCAATCGTCCGACTTATTTGCTCTCACCACTATGGGGTTCCGTGGCGAGGCTTTGGCTTCTATTGCGGCAGTGGCACAAGTCGAACTCCGTACGCGTCGAAAAGACGATGAATTGGGCACTTTTATCGAAATCGAAGGCTCACAAGTTCTGCGTCAAGAAGTCGAACAATGCGCTATTGGTACACAATTCCTAATTAAAAATCTCTTTTTCAATGTGCCCGCTCGTCGCAAATTTCTCAAAAGCGACGAAACCGAAATGCGCAACATACTACAAGAAATGTCGCGCATCGTACTTGCTCATCCCAACATAGCATTCCAACTCTACAATGGCGACGACCTCATCTACGACCTACCTATTGCATCGTTCAAGCAACGCATCGTCGCCTTGTGCGGGCGCAAAGTGCGTAATATTTCGCAACAACTCGTCGATGTCGATGTCAACACTATGCTCGTCAAGATTTCAGGTTACGTAGGCACTCCACAATCAGCAGGTCGCAATCCACAACAATTCTTCTTCGTCAATGGCAGATATATGAATCATCCATATTTCCGTCGTGCCGTTTTGCAAGCTTACGAACGTATGATATCGGCCGAAGATGCACCACAATTCTTCCTAAATCTCGAAGTTGACCCATCTACAATAGATGTCAATATACATCCAACCAAAACCGAAATCAAGTTCGAAAACGAACGCGAAATATGGAGCATTCTCTCTATCGCAGTCAAAGAGGCATTAGGCAAATTCAATGTAGCACCCTCAATCGATTTCGACACTACCGACAGCATCGACATCCCAGTTGCAACACCAACCGATGGCATCATTCCCGAAATGCCAAAAGTAACATTCAACCCCAACTACAACCCATTCCAAAGCAGAGGAACCAACTATCATACACAATCCTCTTCAGTTTCTCGCAATTGGAAAGATCTATTCGAAGGAAGAAAAGAGGAATTAGAAGATAGACGAGAAACACTTCAGCCACAAGAAATCTTTGCAAATAAGGATATTCAATCGAAATCTCCCAATTCTCAACTCTCAGAATTCAATACTCAACACTCAACATTCGAAGACACTTTCCTCTACAAAAATCGTTATCTTTGCGTACCAATGAAGTCTGGATTGATGTTTGTAGATATTCAAAGGGCTATTGCGCGTATTTGTTATGACAAATTATTATTACAAGTCGAAAAATCTGTTGGCGCAAGTCAAAAACTTCTTTTTCCCGAAGTATTAGAACTATCATTAGATGACAAATGTCTATTTACCGAGATAGAGATAGAATTGAAAGCCGTAGGGTTCGAAATTGCCGAATTTGGCAAGTCAATGTATCGCATAGAGGGCATACCAGCCCTACTATCCGAAGGAGTAGATGTACTGAAAATTCTCGAAACAATCATAGAAGAAGTAAAAAATAGTGGAGTCGACGTCTCCGATTCCGTACATCGAATAATAGCCAACATATTATCGCAGAGCGAGGCAACCATTCGCATCAAGCACAATATGTCTCCCGAAGAGCGCAATTCTCTCATAGCACAACTCTTTGCCTCATCCAATCCAAATAATACTCCAGATGGGCGCAAAATCATCAATACTCTCACCGACGCAACAATTGACGCAATGTTTTGATATAAAAAAATCCTCGAAAGCAATTACTTCCGAGGATTTTTCTTTATTTAGTATTGATTACATTTCCGATTCCTTCATGCGTTCTGCATTTTCAGCAACAATCAATTGGTCAATACAGCCTTGGATATCTCCATCCATAAATGCCGATAGATTGTAGATTGTGTAACCTATTCGGTGGTCGGTCATACGACCCTGTGGATAGTTATATGTGCGAATTTTAGCCGAGCGGTCACCTGTGCTCACCATAGTCTTACGACGCGACGAAATAGCTTGTAGGTGCTCTTGCAATGCCATATCATAGAGCTTATTACGCAACATTTGCAACGCCATTTCACGGTTAGCCAATTGCGAGCGTGCTACCTGACACTGAATCATAATTCCCGTAGGTTTGTGTGTCAATTGCACTTTTGTTTCTACCTTGTTGACGTTCTGACCACCAGCACCAGATGAACGAGCAGTTTGATATTCCAAGTCTGCAGGATTAATCTCCACATCCACCTCCTCTGCTTCTGGCAATACAGCCACAGTTGCTGCCGAAGTATGCACACGTCCTTGTGTTTCAGTTTGTGGCACGCGTTGCACACGATGCACCCCCGATTCGTATTTCAATATGCCATAAGTGCCACCATCGCCCGACACGTTGAAAATAATTTCTTTATATCCACCCGCAGTGCCCTCAGTGAGCGAAGTCACCTCTATGCGCCAACCTTTTTGTTCACAATATTTTGTGTACATACGATATAGGTCGCCAGCAAATATTGCAGCCTCGTCGCCACCAGTACCACCACGAATCTCCACAGTACAGTTTTTTGAGTCTTCTGGGTCAGCTGGGATAAGGAGTATTTTTATCTCTTCCTCAAGCGGTTCTACGCGAGGTTCAAGCTCCTCAAGTTCCATTTTTGCCATTTCGCGAAGGTCAGGATCATTCTCTGTGCTAAGTATAGTTTTTGCCTCTTCTATGTTGTTGAGCACACGGCGATACTCATCACGTTTGGCAAGTATACGTTCAAGGTCGCTATATTCTTTGTTAAGTTTCACGAATCGTTTCATGTCAGCAATCACCGCAGGGTCGGTAATCAGAGTCGAAACTTCCTCAAAACGGGCATTCAAGCCCTCAAGTCTATCAAGTAGTTGATTGTTCATCTATTTCAATAACAGGTATTTAGTTGTAAATTATATCCAATATTTATTAGTTTGCAAAGTTACGAAAAATAATTCATAATTCATAATTCATAATTCATAATTATTTTGTACCTTTGCGATTCATTGAATGAAAATAAAAAATAGCGATTCACTACTAGTAACTTGCTATTCATAACAAATATTTAAATTATGAATTCTGAATTAAATACGCAACTTTTGCAAACAATCCTCGATAATCAAAAACGAGTGCCTCATACACTTTCGCTTACCGATATGGGCATAACCGAAGAGATTGTTAGTCAGATATATGAATGGGCAAAGCCACATGCAACTGAAGGCGAATTGGCATCATATATTCCCGAATTGGCGCGTGTCGATGCCAACAAGTCAGCCATTGTGATTGGCGACCTATTGGATAATCAAATTGTTGTAGGCAATGGTGCCGATGTCAAGGTCTCTATACAATCTGTGGTCAAACCATTTCTCTATATTTATGCTCTCGAGCAAGGTTTAGCACCAAGCGATATCTCTTATATCGAGCCAACTGCTATGCATTTCAATACCGATGCAGTGCTCCAACCCGAAAGTCAAAAGTCTCGTCCAGGTCACCCTCTCAATAATGCAGGCGCTATCAGTAGTTCTGGAGCAATCGATCATTTTGATGATTTTCTTGCATTTATGCGTCGTCTTACAGGCAACGATCAATTGGCAGTTCTTGAGGATGTCTATTTGTCGGAGATGGCAACAAATGCCAACAATCGTGCAATAGCAATGCGTTTGGTAGCGACAGGCCGATTTGCAACTATCGTAGATGGTATGCGTGCTTTGGATAATTACACTCGCGCATGTGCCATTGGTGTCACTCCAGCCGAAATCACTCGTGCATGTATTGTTTTGGCTCGAGGAGGAAGGATTGATGGAGAACAAGTTATCCACGAAAATAATATTGTGCGTGCTATTAATGCAATGAATTCGTATGGACTATATGAGCGTACTGGCGAGATTTCGCTTCTTGCAGCTGGTGTGCGTGCTTTGTCGTGTAAGAGTGGAGTAGGTGGGCTCATTATCAACATCGACCCAGGTCGTGGCGCATTCACTACCTATGGACCTCGTCTCGATGCTGCAGGCAATAGTGCCTTTGGCAAATATGCTCTCATCCCACTTAATAACCTTCTTGCAGCACCCTACGCAATGCGTCTCAGTGCCGACGAAATAATCAATACTATTGCCGAATTCGAATAATAATAGTTCAACGACTAATAGACATAGATAATTCTTAAAAAAACGGCTACAAGAACACTCTGTTCATGTAGCCGTTTTTTATTTATAGAATTGAGTTTGGAGTCCGATTAGTCAGGAAGAATAAGTAGAGCATCACCATAGAAACCAAAGCGATAACCCTCTTTCAAAGCGATGTTATATGCATTCATCACTTCGTCGTATCCACCAAATGCTGCTTGATTCATGAGCATTGTGCTATAAGGCAATTGGAAGTTAGACACCAAGCAGTTAGCCGTAGTGAATTGATATGGAGGGAAGATGAAGCGGTTAGTCCAACCTTCGAATGGTTTGATTTGACCATTAGCTGTAGATGCAGTTTCGATAGCACGGAGGGTAGTTGTGCCCACTGCACAAATACGACTTTCGCGAGCCGCTGCTTCATTGAATTTCTTACTTGCCTCTTCGTTCACTTCCATTTGTTCCGAGTCAGGTTTGTGTTTTGTTAGGTCTTCAACATCAATTTCGCGGAACATACCGAGCGATGCATGCAATGTAACATAAGTAAACTCGGCACCACGTATCTCTAGACGTTTCAACATTTCGCGTGAAAAGTTAGCACCAGCTGCAGGCAATACCACAGCACCTTCGTTTTTAGCAAAGATACATTGATAACGTTCTGCGTCATCAGCCTCAGGTGCACGCTTGATATGTGCAGGAAGTGGAGTGTTACCAAGTGCGAAAAGGTCACGTTTAAATTCTTCATGAGTGCCATCATAAAGGAAACGCACTGTACGACCGCGTGATGTAGTATTATCAATTACCTCTGCAACCATTGAGTTGTCTGGTCCAAAATACAATTTGTTACCAACGCGAATTTTACGTGCAGGCTCAACTAGTACATCCCAAAGACGATATTGTTGGTTCAATTCACGCAAAAGGAACACCTCAATGAGAGCATTAGTTTTCTCTTTATTGCCATGCATCAATGCAGGGAACACCTGTGTATCATTGAATACAAACAAGTCTTTATCACCAAAATATTCGATGAGTTCTTTGAAAATGCGATGTTCTATACGATTAGATTTTGCATGAAGCACCATTAATCTACATTCGTCGCGGTGAGCATCAAAACCCTCTACGCGTTTCACGATATTACCCTCAGCATCATACTCATAAGCACAAGGATATTGAGCGATTTGCTCTTCAGGTAGTTTGAATTTAAATTGTGATAATTTCATATTTTAGTGATTTAAAAATATATTACGTTTCTCTTCTTGTGGTTCATGTTTTATTATACCACTTTCTATGCATTTAATAAAGTCTTCTACCTCCATGCAGTCGTTGAGGCGAATATCACCCACTTGGGTACGTTGTAGGGCTGTTAGGTGGGCTCCTGAGTTGAGAGCCTCGCCAATATCGCGAGCCAAAGCGCGGATATAAGTACCTTTACTACACACCACGCGGATAGTCAATTGCATATCTTCAAATTTCAACACCTCAATCTCGTCTATGACCAATAGTTTTGGTTTGATTTCCACCTCTTGACCCTTGCGCGCGTAGTCAAAAGCACGTTTACCATCAATTTTCACTGCCGAATATACAGGAGGCACTTGCCATATTTCGCCAACAAAGCGTTTGATAGTTTCGTCAACCAATTCGCGAGTGATATGTTCCGTAGGATATGTTTGGTCGATAGGGTGTTCAAGGTCGAACGATGGGGTAGTAGCTCCTAATTGCAATGTGGCAATATACTCTTTCACACCATATTGCAACTCTTCTATGCGTTTAGTTGCCTTGCCTGTGCATAGTACCATTACGCCTGTAGCCAATGGGTCGAGTGTACCAGCATGTCCCACTTTTAGTTTTTTCTGACCAATAGTGTGGCACAACACACGACGTACACGATTCACCACATCAAACGATGTCCAATGCAGTGGTTTATTAAAATATAGTATTTCTCCAGTTACAAAATCCATTATAAACTAAATCCAATAGTAATAGCACCAACGATAGCGCAATAAATAGCAAAATAGATGAGTTTGCCTTTTTTCACGAGGTTAATCATAAATTTGCAAGCCAAGCATCCCGACAAGAATGCTGCCCAAAATCCAACTGTAAGAGGGAAGATTCCTACACCACCTACGAGTGATGGATCTTGAATCATATCAATGATATTTAATAGTGTCTCGCCGAGAATAGGAATCAACACCATGAGGAATGAGAACTGAGCCACACTCTCTTTTTTATTACCGAGCAAAAGTCCGGTAGCAATAGTTGTACCCGAGCGCGATAGACCAGGCAATACCGCAATAGCCTGACCAACACCAATAATGAATGCATCAAGCCACGAGATAGTCTCTTTTTGTCGAGGTTTTGCGTAGTATGCAAATGCCAAAAGTGATGCAGTGAGCAACAAACAACATCCTACAATCAACAATCCACTACCGAAAATAGCCTCTACTTCTTCTTTGAAGAACATACCGACTACGAATACCGGTATCATCGATAGGAATATTTTTGATACATACATCTTTTCGTCGTTCCACACTTTAGTGAAAAAAGTACCCTTGAATAAACCTTCAATTTCTTTCCAAAGTATTACAATCGTGCTAAGCACAGTAGCAGCATGCACTGTTACCGTAAAGAGCAAATTGTCAGCCGACGACGTGTTAAGATTTAATATTTCTTGTCCTATAGTGAGGTGACCGCTACTGCTCACTGGCAAAAATTCGGTCAATCCTTGTATTAATCCAAGCAATAAAGCTTCTAACCAATTCATAATGATGTTCTCAACTCTTAACTATTTTTTCTTTATCATAATAGCTACAATCATGCCAAAAAAACCTAGCATACAGATAATTGGAGCGAGTGTAATGCGACGAAAGCTGAATACGTCAGGGTTGAATTCTGTAGTACATGGTTCGCCAGCCATAAGTGCAAAACCTACGATGATGAGTAGCACCGATATTGCTATAAGGATGTAGTTGACTTTTGTAAAAGCAAAGTTTTTCATATTCTAATAAAATATAATTGCTAATTAAATGAAATACAATTGATTTGTGCGCATACGCAAGTAGCGATTGACAGCTGCTATAGTTGCAAGACTATTGATAACAAGACTTGTTGTAACGACCAATATCGTAACTGGAATAATGATTTCTAAGTGATAAAGATTGATAACATTACCAATTTGCATCTGTATAAAGTAGGTCGATCCTCCTAGTATTGCTAGAGCTAATGTTGTAGCAATAAGCGAATTAATTATCGAGCGACGCAAAAATGGTCGACGGATAAAACTATTTTTCGCACCAACTAATTGCATTGTGTTGATGATAAATCGTTTTGAATAGATAGACAAACGAATAGTGTTGTTAATCAATACTATAGAGATAAATAGCATCACCAACGCAATGAGTGATAATATAAGCGAAAGTTTGTTGACATTGCGGGTCAACATATCAATCATATCTTTTTGATATGTTATGTCTGTTATGCCATCAAAAATCTCCAATCGAGGCAATATCAAGTTGTTGATACTATCAACATGAGCATATTCAGCATTTAAGTAAACTTCCAACGAAGCGCTGAGCGGGTTGTATCCGAGAAACTCCGAAGGGTCTTCGCCAATAGCTGCAATATGCTCTTGTAGAGCACTATCTCGACTGATGTATACCACCTCTTTTGTATAGTCTGTGGCTTTTAGGTATTTTTCAAGACGCAAAAGATCGTCCGACGAAATAGTATCGTTGAGTATTATTGATAATGAGATATTTTCTTTGCTTTTTATTGTAAAATAGTGAGTTGTGAGATATAGCGAAGCGATTAGTCCAATCATAAACAACACCAACGATATGCTCACCGTTGATGTAAAATGCAGATTGAAGAATGATTCTCTATGTTTTTTAGGTTTTTGATTTGACATAACTACTTGAAAGTGTGTATTTAACGCATTCTATAAAAAACTTTGCAAAGATACTAAAAAATTATGAATTATGAACTAAAACTCTTTGATATTTTAATCGAAAAAAATATGAATTATGAAATATGAATTATGAAATATGAATTATGAAATATGAATTATGAATTATGAATTATGAATTAAATTAACCCAACTGCGCGACGATGCATCCGATGGCATCCTCCAATCGCCACGAGGTGATAGACATACCGAACCTACTTTCGGACCATCAGGCATACAGCTACGTTTGAATTGCTGATTGAAGAATCGGCGACAGAATGTTCTGAGCCAATGGTTTATCGTAGTATCATCATATTTGTCGGCAAAGGTGCGTTGTGCAAGATATTCGATTTTTGCTGGTGAAAAACCACATCGCAATGTGTAATACAAGAAGAAATCGTGCAATTCATACGGACCTACCAAGTCCTCTGTGATTTGTGCTATATTGCCATCTTCTGTTGCTGGCAATAACTCTGGCGAAACAGGTGTGTCTATTACATCCAACAAGTTTTCGCGCACCGACTCTTCCATCTGATTTTCGCTTGCATATTGCACCATATATCTGATTAATGTCTTTGGTATCGAAGCATTTACGGCATACATACTCATGTGGTCGCCGTTGTAAGTTGCCCAGCCAAGTGCCAATTCCGAGAGGTCGCCTGTGCCAATCACCAATCCACCATGCTTGTTTGCCAAGTCCATCAACAGTTGTGTGCGTTCGCGTGCTTGTGTGTTTTCGTATGTCACATCCTTCACCTCTGGGTCGTGACCCAAGTCGGCAAAGTGTTGCATACAAGCATCTTTAATGTTTATTTCAACAAACGTAGCACCAAGTTTTTTTATCATCTCTACGGCATTGGTGTATGTGCGATTCGTTGTGCCAAATCCTGGCATAGTCACACCTATTATGTTCGAACGTTCGATGCCCAATTTGTCGCAAGTCTTAGCGCATACTAATAGTGCGAGTGTAGAGTCCAACCCCCCACTGATGCCTAACACCATAGTTTTCAATCCGGTGTGGTGTAGACGAGTAGCCAAACCCGAGATTTGTATGTTGAATATCTCTTCGCAGTTTTCTTCCATTTTGTCGTACGATGGCACGAACGGAGCTGGTGAGAAACGGCGCGAGAGTTCGGTTTCTATGATAGGGCAGTCGCACTCAACGTATCTTGGCGCAATTCCGCCGAGAGGCGATACTCCTTGTTTGAATGTGCTATTCTTTTGGCGGTCAACTGCAATGCGTTCTACATCAATGTCGGCATACACAATCTGACTTTCGGTCATGAAGCGTTCACTCTTTGCAAGTATCGCACCATTCTCTGCTACAATTGCATTCCCTGCATACACCACGTCGGTCGACGATTCGCCAAAACCTGCTGAACTATACACATAACCCGAAATCGTGCGAGCCGATTGTTGTTTGATTAGTTCAACTAAATAGTTGTGTTTGCCTATCAACTCGTTCGATGCCGATAGATTGAATATCACTTGCGCCCCCGACAATGCAAGTATCGAGCTTGGTGGTATCGGAGTCCAAAGGTCTTCACACAATTCGATGCCGAACGAGAATTCGTCGGCTTGCAATACAAGATTGCGACCAAACGGAATATCCTTCTGTCCCAATAAATTAATCGTATCACGCATCGTGTCGGTCGACGAAGCAAACCAACGCATCTCGTAAAATTCGTTGTAGTTAGGTAAGTAGGTTTTTGGCACTACAGCCAATATTTTGCCTTTGCGGATAACTACGGCGCAGTTGAACAATTGGTTGTCAATGCGTAATGGCGCGCCCAATATAGTGGTCAATTCAACTTCGGTTTTGGTGTATTCCACCACGTCATTCAATGCCTCAAGGGTTTGGTCAATGAGTAGTTGCGATTGAAACAAATCGGCACAAGTGTAACCCGTAACACACAATTCTGGAAACACTATCACCGAAGCACCATTCTCATTTGCTTCCGACATCATGCCCTCTATGTGCGAGATATTCCATTCACAATCAGCCACCTTCACTTGTGGTATAGCCGATGCAACTTTAATAAAACCGAAATTCGTTTTCATAATATTTATTTCTTTTTTTTAGACAAGAAGACAAAAAGAACATGTCATTCCCCATTCCTCATTCCCCATTCCTCATTCCCCATTCCTCACTCCTCATTCCTCATTATTATATCACAGCACTAATAATTCCCACAAATCCCAACACAATCAACACAGCCCCTGTTATTTTATTCAATATCTCAAGTCCTTTTTCTTTAAACAGTTTAGTACTCACCATGTTAACCAACAACGTCAATGTCAACCACCAAATCGTTGCACCAATCAATATCGACCCCATACCTACAATACTCAAAAATGGCTCGCTTGGGTTGACTACATTGAATCGAGCAAACAAACCAATAAACAAGAATATAATCATCGGATTGCTAAAGCATAGTCCAAATGCCGTTATGTAATCGCTAAACAAGTCACCCTTCGAATGCTTACGTCTCTTATGCTCAAGCTGTTTCAGAGGGTCTTTGGTGTAGATGTGTAGTCCGAAAATAACGATAATTATCGACCCGACTATCTGAATCCACAACTGGTGTGCCTCAATAAATTCAATAATAACCCCCATACTGCATCCCACAAGCAAAGCATACACCAAGTCCGATGTCGTGGCTCCAAGTCCCGTCACCACACCATGCCACCTACCCCGAGTCACCGTGCGCTGTATGCACAACACCCCCAACGGCCCCACAGGCACCGACACACACAATCCTATCAGTATTCCAGTCAATATTGTTGTTAGCATCTATTTTTTTGTGTTTTAAACATAAATTATCGTTAATTACTCATTAATTTATTTATGAGTAATTTATGGTAATTTGCGTTTGAAAAAATAAAGTTAAATTTTTATGTCCTTCTGTTCTTCTGTCTTTTTTATCAATTTAAACACCTTCTCATGGTCATCAGGGTGGAACCAATGTATCTCGGGGTCGCGATTAAACCACGTCAACTGCTTCTTGGCATATCTGCGCGAGTTCTGCTGTATCATCTGTATCGCAAATTCGCGAGTCCATTCGCCATCAAAGTAGTTGAACATCTCCTTATATCCCACCGTGTTCAGTGCATTCAACTCTCGCTGAGGATACAACCCACGAGCCTCTTCCTCCAATCCATCGTCAATCATCTGCAACACACGACGGTTTATGCGGTCATACAACTCCTCTCGCTCGCGATTAAGACCTATTTTCACTATGTTGAACGGACGTTTCTTCGCTTGTCCTGTGTGCAGTTCCGAGAACGGACGCCCTGTCTGAATACACACCTCAAGAGCATGCATTATGCGCTTGGCATTGGCAAGGTCCACACGAGTGTAATGCACTGGGTCAAGCAATTGCAATTGCGCTCTCAACCCCTCAATGCCCACCTCGTTGTAGAGGTCAATCACATCTTGGCGCACTTCGGGCAATATCGTAGGTATGTCGTCAATTCCCTTACAAATAGCGTCGATATACAACATCGAACCGCCAACCAATAGGGCAGACCCACATCGCGCAATCTCCTCTTCTATTATAGGCAGAGCATCCAATTCGTATTGCCCCGACGAGTAATGTTCTGTGATTGAGCGTGTGCCTATGAAGTGATGCTTCACGCGCTTTAGTTCCTCTTCGGTCGGAGCCGCAGTGCCAATCTTCGTTTCACGATATATCTGTCGCGAGTCCGACGACACAATCGCGCACCCCAATCGTTCAGCAACACGCAGACTAATCTCCGTCTTACCAACCCCCGTCGGCCCCAATATGACAAACAAAGTATTCATATAAGATTACAGATTACAAATAATATTTATTTTTGATTTTTTTGTTTTAGTGTTTTTATTGACGAAGCAAGCAAAGAGGATATTTCTTTTAAATCTTCTGAAAGAGAATTGAATATATCTTGAGTTATTATTTCGCTTTCAGTCAAAATTTCAAGCCAATATGCAGTTTCGTCTGCTTCTTTTAATGCGATTTGTAATTTATTTATAAAATCAGCTGTACTTTGTGCAGAATAGCTTTCTCTTACATTTGCTCCTATGCTAGTGCCACTACGAAGTATTTGTTTTGCAAGTACATATTCTTTCTTTTCTTCTGTCAAGTACTTGTAGAAACGGATAATACGCACAGCAAACGCTTTACTTTTAGTATGAGTTACACTATTTTTCATTGTCATTTGTTATCTATAATCTGTTATCTGTACTCTATAATCTGTACTCTGTAATCTGTACTCTGTAATCTATTAATAAAGGTCTTCCGGCCCCATATCCATAAATCCGTCAGCGTCCAATTCGTCCATGTCAAACTCTTCGTCGCCATAAAAATCTTCGCCAGTAAATCCGATTGACGATGTAGGGTTAGCTAAGAATTCGTCTTCTGCAGTGATTTGTTTAGGAGCCGCGCCTTGTTTCAATGTGCAACGAGGAGTATCCACTTCTCCTGGCATCATCTCTTTGAGTTCGATGAAGAACGAACGTTCCGACAATATGTCGAACATAAACAACATGCGGTCACCTTCGTCGCGGAGGAATTCGTCGAGATATGTTTTGTCCATCACATACGAGTCGGTATCCGAACTTGTACCCATGTCCATCAACGTAATCTCTTCCCTCATTTCCCAACCATCACCGCAGTTAAAAAACGATGTCAATTGGTCTTTTGTGTATTTCACCGAGTCGAGAATGGCGTTGTTGAGTTCCAAAAAAGTTGCATCAGAGTTGATTTCTATTTCGCGATAGAACAAATCTACCTCATCCGAAAGTATTAAAAGTTTGTAAATCATAATATGTTTTATTTTTAGTTATTAATGTTTCTCTAATTGTGCAAAGATACAACATTTTTTTGTCAAATGCAATAGTTTTCGCAAAAAAAACGCTAACTTTGCATCGTCAAATTGCAATAATCATATTATGAAACGAATATCAATCTTTTTTCTCCTTTTTTGTGCTGTTTTTACAGTTTATGCCATCGATGTCAAGGACTATTATTCTGCAGCCGAAGGCAAGTCTGGAGCATCCCTCAAAACTGCTTTGAGCGCGATTATTAAAAATCATATCGATGTGGGCTATAAGGGGTCGTGGAGCATCTACAAGGATACCGACTACAAAGACGGGCAAGTCTTGGATATGTATTCCACTTGCAATTGGACATATTCTACCGACCAATGTGGAAATTATCAAAACGTCTGCGACTGCTACAATCGCGAGCACATGATTCCTCAATCGTGGTTCAACGAACAAACACCTATGAAATCCGATGCCTTCCATGTCTACCCAACCGATGGCAAGGTGAACGGCATCCGTAGCAACTACCCTCATGGCGAGACCAATGCCTCACCTATTGGTGGCAAAGCACTTGGCAAACTCGGTAGTTCTTCAGTATCAGGCTATTCTGGTACCGTCTACGAGCCTGTCGGCGAGTATAAAGGCGACATTGCTCGCACCTATTTCTATTTTGTCACTTGCTACGAAGACCGCCTTTCTTCCTTCGATCGCAACGACGTTCTCACTGGCGACACCTACCCATCACTCACTTCGTGGTTCTACAATCTTATGCTCGCATGGCATCGCGAGGATCCCGTGTCGCAAAAAGAACTCGACCGCAACGAAGCCGTCTACATGCACCAAAACAATCGCAATCCATTCATCGACTATCCCGAACTTGCCGAGCACATTTGGGGCAACAAAACATCCGAAGCATTCTATTTCGAACCAATCGGGGCGGGTTTCGACGGACTCCAAATGCCTAAATACGATGTTGTTGTAACCGATTCTCGCATTTCAATCTCTAATCTCAACGGCGAGCAAATCACCCTATTCGACCTCTCTGGCAGAATGTTATATTCAACCGAAACCACCACATCTGCTCATGAATTCAATGTCGAACGCCAAGGCGTTTACATCCTTCGCATCAATAGCGCAGTAATCAAAATCATCGTACAATAACAACCCACTACAATAACAACAAAACAACATAAAGAGATACATCCACACTATGGGTGTATCTCTTTTTTTTACATTTATTTGTAGAACTACGCAACTCATGCGACCAATCGGTCATAAGTCTGAAAATTGTAGGGACGCACGGCTCGTGCGTCCGATCGGTCTTAAAGACCGAAAACCTAGATAGCGAAGCGTCTCGTTTATCTAGAACATCTAGAAAAATCATACACCCCAAAAAATCCGGAATCTTAGGTATCTCCGGAATTTCAGGTATCTATCTGTATGTACGCACAGCTTGTGTCACAATACCGAAAACTGTAGGGACGCACGGCTCGTGCGTCCGATCGGTCACAATACCGAAAATTATAGGGACACGGCACGCCGTGTCCGCTCAAACGTTAGTCTAAAAAATCTAGATAGCGAAGCGTCTCGTTTATCTAGAACACCTAGAAAAACCATACACATCAAAAAATCCGGAATCTCAGGTATCTCCAGAACCTCAGGTATCTATCTGTATGTACGCATCGCTTGTGTCGCAATATCGAAAACTGTAGGGACGCACGGCTCGTGCGTCCGATCGGTCTCAAGACCGAAAATTGTAGGGACACTCCATGCCGTGTCCGCTCATACGCCAGTCTAAAAAATCTAGATAGCGAAGCGTCTCGTTTATCTAGAATATCTAGAAAAATTCCTCCCCTGTTTATAGGGGAGGTGTCCAAAGGACGGAGGGGTTCCAAAATAACAAAACACCCCATTCAGCTAACCCAAACAAAGAACCTTAACCTCGCCCTAACTACAACATACTATAAATACAGGATAAATATACTATAAATATACTATAAACATAGGATAAACATACTATAACTCTATCCATAGACAACATAAAGAACCAAGAAAAAAAGAGAAATTTGCGATTAAGTGAGAGTAGAATCAAACTTGTTTGAGTTCTACCGAGCAAGAGCAAATTCTGAGCGAAGCGAAGAAATTAAAAAAAGTGAGAGTAGAACCCAAACAAGTTTGAGTTCTACCGAGCAAGAGCAAATTCTGAGCTCCCTATCTCTCCCTACCTTCAAGCAACCTATGCCGAAGAAGACTGACACACCCACCACAACTATTTTTTCCTTATTTTCCATTTTTTCCATTTTTTCCGTCTCTATTTAGGAAAATAACTTCAAAAATAATACTCCAATTCAATGTTCATGAATCTACAAAAATAGGAAAATACAACCTCTCGAAAAATCATAAAAAATTGTATTTTCCCTATTATATAATAAATAAAATAAATTATAATATAGTTTATAAAAAAATTCAATTGAATTTTTTTTCTCCTCGCGCGCGAACGCGAGAAAAAATCCATTTTGATATATTTTTTTGTTTTGATTTTGTGTGATATTATTTGTTTATATAAAAAATAATTCTTACCTTTGCTAACGAATCCCATGTCGGTTGGGTCATATTGGGGTGGGTAGTATATTTTATTGAAAAAAGACGTTTATTGTAACGTTTTGTTCTGATAAGTACGAATAAAGTGAAAATATAAGTTAATTAATATGAAGATATCCGAAATAGTTGGCAAGTTCGAATTGCGAGACTCACAACCTTTTTTTGATTTTACAAAGAAATGGATTGGTTATGTTACTTCCAAGAAAACAAGTGCCCAAATAACCACTGATGAATGGTCTGAATTATTTGGAAGAAGAAACCCTGTCGCAGGTATAGATAGGGGTGAATTGTTAGATGAGGTTAAGGTAAGTAGTGGGGAAATGAGAAAAACTAATGAAAAGAAATCTATCATTAGTAACTGGGACTCTGTTATAAGACCATTCATTGAAGACATAATAAGTATTACGAATACATCTGCTAAAATAGCAAAGATAAAGGAGTTAGAAAAACTCCTTCATCGTACAATTAAAGATGGAGGTGGTAGGAATATGGTTATTGCAATCAATAGACTGCTTGCAACCTTCTTTCCTGATTATTTTGTGAGTATTCCAAACTATGATAATCTAAAGGAGTTCATAGATCTACTCAATAAACATATAGAGAATGGGGGTTCAATAGTTAGAAAGAACAATTGGATTGATGATTGTTATCAAGTGAAAAAGTTTTTTGATAATGAGCTAAACGATGACCACTTTACAGCTTCTGCTTGGCGATTTTATGAATATATACAAGAGAATCATACTATTGAAGCAACCACAACTGCAAGCACTCCAACACAACCTACTATGGATACTCATAACAATTACGATACATTCTTGAAGTTGCTTAAAGGCAATTACAATCTTATTCTTACGGGTGCTCCGGGAACAGGTAAAACATACCTTGCAAAGGAGATTGCAAAGGCAATGGGTGCTACATATAAAGTAGTTCAGTTCCATCCTTCTTATGACTATACTGATTTTGTAGAGGGTTTGCGACCTATGAAGATTGGTAGCTCTTTAGGATTCCAAAGAAAGGATGGAGTCTTTAAGACATTCTGCAAGGATGCTATTAGAGTGATAGAGGAATCATCTTTTGATGGACTTTATAAATCTATTGTCAATGACATATCCAAAGGCAAAGTAAAAACATACACAACCTTATCAGGAATTGTTTATCCATTGAAGGCTGATGGAGGAGTTATTAGATATGGATGTCAAAATAATGGCAAGGACTATAGAACGGAGAATATCGAAAATATAAAGCTCATATTTGAGCACTATGTGTCACATCCTGAAGATATTAATTATTCTTCTGAAGGACTAAGGGAACTTATCTCGAGGTTAACCAGTGGAAAAACAAATACAGTAGATCCTTCCGAGTATTCTTGGACATTAAAAGAATTGCTTTTTAGAAGAGAGCAAACATATAAGGATTTTGTCCTTATCATTGATGAGATAAATCGAGGTGAGATTTCTAAAATATTTGGAGAATTGTTCCTTTCTATTGATGCAGGATATAGAGGGGATGAACACAAAGTAGACACTCAGTATCAAAACTTAATACCTAGAGAAGGAGATTCGGATTTCGACCCAAGTAATGCAGATGTATTTAGAAATGGATTCTTCATCCCTGAAAATGTCTACATTATTGGTACTATGAATGACATAGATAGAAGTGTCGAAAGTATGGACTTTGCTATGAGAAGAAGATTTGCTTGGAAGGAGATAACAGCAAAATCTAGACAATCTATGCTTGATGAAGAAGGGGCTTGGGGGGCAAATGGTAAACCATCAAATAGCATCATTGAGGAAATGAAGAATAGAATGGACAATCTTAATGCTGCCATTATAGATCAGTATGGGGATGAAACTCCTAGTAATAAGGATAAGATAGGATTAAGTAAGGCATATCAAATAGGAGCATCATACTTCTTGAAGTATAGTTTATATAACAATTTCGATGATTTATGGACTAACCATATTGAAGGCTTATTATACGAATACCTTAGAGGTAAGACAAATATTGATGAGAAGATAGAAAGATTGCATCAGGCATATAACGACACTATACAGCATTGATTACAAAAGATTATGACAAAACCTATATAACCCCCGAAGAATTGGATGACTTGAGGGTTATTGCAGATGTGGAAATTTCCAATATAACATTGGATGATTATCCTAACCTATTGGTGTTCCCTGATTCCTTTAGTAGTTATGATAGGGATTTGGGCAAGAAGGTTGTTTGTCAAATTGAAGATAAGGAAAAACTTTTAGTAACAAATAGTATTGTTGGCTTTATTGGAAGAAACAAGACTCATTTATCCATTCATTCTAGATTCACTGAAAGTGGAGAGGCGGATTTCTTTTTGCACTATATGCTTCAAAAAGTTTCAAAGATTAATTTGTTTAACCTACATCACTCAATGGATGAAGATGGTGTGTTTGACTTCCTTCTTTATTTGTTCCCTTTGTACTTAAAGAATGCAATTGGTCAAGGTGTATTTAGACAATACATCACTCATAAGCACAACGATGCCAATGTAAGAGGTGCTGTTGATGTAAATAGACACATCAAGTATAATGAACCATTTAGTGGATCGATTGCCTATACAAATAGAGAGTATAGTTATGATAATTACATAACTCAACTCATAAGGCATACTATAGAATTTATTTGCAAAAATGGAGAAGAAGATATCCTTAATATTGATATTGACACAAAACAGGCGGTGTCACAAATTATAAGTGCTACACCTTCATATGCAGATAATGAGTTACACACTATTATAAACAAGAACCTCACCCCTCTTGCTCATCCTTTCTATAGTGAGTATACTTCTCTTCAAAGGTTATGTTTGCAGATTCTGAGACACGAAGAATTAAAATATGGTCAGGAAGAGAATGAGGTCTATGGTGTTTTAGTCGATGCTGCTTGGTTGTGGGAGGAGTACTTGGCAGAACTATTAAGGGATAAATACAGCCATTGTCTTAAAGATACAGGTAAGAGGTTCTATTTATTTAAATCTCCACAGCACTCTTCAAGACATCAGATTATCCCGGACTATCTCTCTTTTGATAAGACAAGAGTGGCAGATGCAAAGTATATTCCATTGGATGAAAAAAGTAGGTTTCAAGAAGATAGCTCTAGTGCTACAGCTATATACTACAAGACTATTACCTATATGTATAGGTTTAACTCTCAAGAGGGTTACTTACTCTATCCACATAGGAATAAAGATACATTAATTATTGAAAGAAAAGAGATAGATGGGGATGGAGGAGGAAGTATTACTAAGTTGGGGTTAAGAATACCTAGGGGGTGTTTAGATTTTAATGATTTTGTTAAAAGAATGAGAGATGAGGAACTTGAGTTCTGTAAGCATTTATAAGGTTTAAATCTCTATTTTATAATTAAATTAAGTGGGATTTTTAGTGTTATTTGATTTAAGTGTTTATGTGAAATATTGTATTTGTTATTTAGAAAAATTTAAATGTGTTTTTAGAATATGATAGTAACAACCAACCTCGAGAATTTTTTTATTCTCGAGGTTGGTTGCTTTATTTGTATATTTTTCCTTTAACAAATATTATATACTCAAAATGTTGCAAATTCAAGAAATTTTTTGTATCTTTGCAGTGTTAATGTGAATAATAGTAACTATTTATAAATCAATTAAAAATGAAAAAATTATTCCTTATTGCTATGACTGCTGCTGTATTTGCAAGTTGTGGTAAAAAACAAGAAACCACTACAAATCTCTACACTCCAGATCCTGAGACTTTTGACTATGTGGTTGACGCTTTTGCTGACATGCAAGTTATGCGTTATCGTGTTACTGGTATCGAGTCTTTGACTCTCAAACAACAAGAGTTGCTCTACTATCTATCAGAAGCAGCACTCTGTGGTCGCGATATTATTTGGGACCAAAATGGTAAAGACCACCTCCAAATCCGTCGCGTTCTTGAAGCTGTCTACACTTCTAACGTAGACAAAACTACTGATGATTTCAAAGCTTTCGAAATCTATTTGAAACGCGCTTGGGTCTCTAATGGTATCCACCACCACTATTCTGGTGCTAAATTCGTTCCTGAATTCTCTCAACCTTGGTTCGAAGAAGCTTTCGGTGCTTTGGCTCCTGAAGTTCTTCCTCTCAAAGAAGGCCAATCTGCTGCCGACCTCCTCGCTATGATGAACGGCTACCTCTTCGACCCAACAGTGGCTTCACTTCACAAAAACCAAGCTGCTGGCGTTGACCTCCTTGCTACTTCTTCTTCTAACTACTATCAAGGTGTGTCTCAAAAAGAGGCTGAAGATTTCTACAACGCAATGAAAGACCCTAACGATGCTGAGCCTATCATGTTCGGTATGAACTCTAAACTCGTGAAAGGCGAAGATGGCGTTATCTACGAAGATACTTACAAAATCGGTGGTCTTTATAGCGACGCTATGGAAAAAATCGTTTACTGGTTGGAAAAAGCTCTTATTGTAACTGAAAACGAAGCACAACACGCTGCTTTGGAAAAAATGATTGAATTCTATCGTTCTGGCGACCTCAAAGATTTCGACGAATATGCTAAACTTTGGGTTAAAGATACTGAATCTTTGATTGACTACGTATGTTGCTATACTGAAAGCTACGGCGACCCTCTTGGTTACAAATCTTCTTGGGAAGCTTTAATCAACTTCAAATCACTCGAAGCTACTGAACGTACAAAGAAAATCTCTGACAATGCTCAATGGTTCGAAGATAACTCTCCAATCGACCCTCAATTCAAAAAAGAAGAGGTGAAAGGTGTATCTGCTAAAGTTATCATCGCTGCAATGTGTGGTGGCGACTGCTATCCAACTCCTCCTCTCGGCATCAACTTGCCTAACTCAAACTGGATTCGCGCCGTACACGGTTCTAAATCTGTAACTATCGACAATATCTCTGAAGGTCGTGCTGCTTCTACTAAAGGTAGCGGTTTTACTGAAGAGTTCTCTTGGAGCGCAACTGAAGTTGAATTGCTCAACAAATACAAATTGATGACTGACAACCTCCACACTGACCTCCACGAATGTCTTGGCCACGGTTCTGGTAAATTGGCTCCTGGCGTTGACCCTGATGCTCTTGGTGCTTATGGTGCTGTTATCGAAGAAACTCGCGCTGACTTGTTCGGTCTTTACTATGTTGCTGACCAAAAAATGGTTGACCTCGGCATCCTTCCTGATATGGAAGCTTACAAAGCTCAATATTATGCTTACATCCAAAATGGTTTGATGACTCAAACTACTCGTATCAAACTTGGCGACAACATCGAGCAAACTCACATGCGTAACCGTCAATTGATCTCTAAATGGGTGATTGAAAAAGGTAATGGTGTAGTAGAAGTGAAAGAACGCGATGGCAAATATTTCGTAGTAGTTAACGATTACGAAGCTCTCCGTGGTTTGTTCGGCGACTTGTTGCGCGAAATCCAACGCATCAAATCTACTGGCGACTTCGAAGCTGCTAAGGCTATGGTTGAAACATACGCTATCACTATCGATCCTGAACTTCACGCTCAAATCCTCGAACGTTACGAAGCTCTCAACCTCTATCCTTACAATGGTTTCGTAAACCCTGTATTTATCCCTTCATTCGACGAAAACGGTGCATTTACAGGCCTTTCTATCGATTATACAGAAGGTTACGCTGAACAACACCTCCGTTATTCACGCGATTACTCTTTCTTGAAATAAGAAATTTATAGACAAGAAGACAGGAGAACAAGAGAATAATTTTTGAGTCCTCCTGTTTTCCTGTCTTTTTATAACTATAGAGGTAATGTTTGAATTGTTAATTAAAAATTATTACACATTCCTCATTCCTAACTCCTCATTCCTCATTAAAAAATATGTTTTCAGGTATAGTAGAAGAACCTGCTGTTGTGACAGGTCTTCGTAAAGAAGAAGAAAATCTTCATATCACAATGCGCTGTTCGTTCACTAACGAACTCAAAATCGATCAATCTGTTGCTCACAATGGTGTTTGCCTCACTGTGGTTGACATCCAAGGCGATGAATATACTGTTACTGCTATTAAAGAGACTCTCGAACGTTCTAATCTCGGACTTCTCGAAGTTGGCTCTATGGTTAATGTCGAGCGTTCGATGTTGATGAATGGTCGTCTCGATGGTCACATCGTGCAAGGTCACGTCGACCAAACTGCTCGTTGCACCGAAGTGCGTGAGGCTGAAGGTAGCCACTATTTCCATTTCGAATACGAAACTACCGAAGATATGCGCCGTCGTGGCTATCTCACTGTCGACAAAGGTTCGGTTACTGTCAATGGCGTGTCGCTCACTGTTTGCACTCCAACCGACAATAGCTTCGAAGTGGCAATCATACCTTATACATTAGAGCACACTAACTTCTGCCAAATAAAAGTTGGCACAATCGTAAACCTCGAATTCGACATCATTGGCAAATACATTGCTCGTATGCAATTTTAAAATAAGGTTCAAGACAACTTTAGCGGAAAAATTCGCTTGTAACTAATTGTCTTATAGTTTATTATTAAGTTTTTTTTGTGCTGCAGATTTTCACAAGACAACTTTACGTAAAAAATAGACTTGTAACAATCTGAATTTTAGTTATTT
>JAZQUV010000013.1:0-36811 GCA_045631465.1 Candidatus Aphodosoma sp.
CTTGATGCCGAAACAATCAATATTGTAGCTGATGAGTTTGGCTTCCAAACAGAGTTTGTTTCTGCCGATGTAGTTAATGCTATTCAAGAAGAGGAAGATAGTGAAGAAGATCTTCTCCCACGTCCACCAATCGTAACTGTGATGGGTCACATTGACCACGGTAAAACTTCGTTACTCGACTACATCCGTAAATCTAACGTTATCGCAGGTGAAGCGGGTGGTATCACTCAACACATTGGAGCTTACAACGTAACACTCGAAGATGGTCGCCATATCACATTCCTCGATACTCCTGGTCACGAGGCGTTTACGGCGATGCGTGCTCGTGGTGCTCAAGTAACCGACATTGCAATTATCATTGTAGCGGCCGACGACAATGTCATGCCTCAAACCGTAGAAGCAATCAACCACGCTTCAGCGGCAGGTGTGCCTATCGTGTTCGCTATCAATAAAGTAGATAAACCAAGTGCTAACCCTGACAAGATTAAAGAGTCGCTCGCTGCGATGAACTATCTTGTAGAAGAGTGGGGTGGTAAATATCAATCACAAGACATCTCTGCTAAACACGGTATGGGTGTCAACGAGTTGCTCGAAAAAGTATTGCTCGAAGCCGAACTTCTCGACCTTAAAGCAAATCCTAACCGTAAAGCATCAGGTTCTGTTATCGAATCGTCTCTCGACAAAGGTCGTGGTTATGTAGCTACAGTGCTCGTGAACAACGGTACTTTGCGCGTCGGTGATGTTATGCTTGCTGGTACTGCTTATGGTCGTGTGAAAGCAATGTTCAACGAGCGTAACCAACGTATCAAAGAGGCAGGTCCTGCCGAACCAGTTATCGTATTAGGTCTTAATGGTGCGCCTCAAGCGGGTGATAACTTCAATATTTTCGATCAAGACCACGAGGCTCGCGATATTGCAAACAAACGCGAACAACTTGCTCGCGAACAAGGTCTTCGTACATCTAAACACCTTACTCTCGAAGAGATTGGTCGTCGTATTGCCCTTGGCAACTTCCAAGAACTCAACCTTATCGTTAAAGGCGACGTGGATGGTTCTATTGAGGCGTTGTCTGACTCATTATTGAAACTCTCTACCGAAGAAATTCAAGTCAATGTAATCCATAAAGCCGTAGGTCAAATCTCCGAAAGCGACGTCACTTTGGCAGCAGCATCTAACGCAATTATCGTAGGTTTCCAAGTTCGTCCTTCTATGGAAGCTCGTAAATTGGCCGAAAAAGAAGAGGTTGATATCCGTCTCTATTCTATCATCTACGATGCAATCGAAGAGCTTAAAGCAGCTATGGAAGGTATGCTTGCTCCAGATATCAAAGAAGAGATTACTGCGACACTCGAAATTCGTGAAACCTTCAAGATTACAAAAGTTGGTACAATTGCCGGCTGTATGGTTAAAGAAGGTAAAATCAAACGTACACACAAAATACGTCTCATTCGCGATGGTATCGTAATCTATACAGGTGAACTTGCATCTCTCAAACGTATGAAAGACGATGTCAAAGAGGTTAACTTCGGTTACGAATGTGGTCTTAACATAGCTAACTACAACGACATCCGCATCGGTGATATCATCGAGGCTTACGAAGAAGTCGAAGTTAAGAAAACACTCTAATCAATCAATATAAAAAATAACTAGCGAGTAGCAAGACCAATTTAATATACACCTTGCTACTCGTTATTATTATAATTCCTCATTCCACATTCCTCATTCCTCATTCCTCATTCCTCATTCCACATTCCTCATTTTACTATGAACTATCTCGATATAATTCTCATCATCCCTCTTGCCTACGGACTAGTGCAAGGTCTTCGTAAAGGCTTGGTAAAAGAAATAGCTGGATTATTAGCCATTTTGTTTGGTATTTATCTTGCTCGCTATTGGGCATTGCCAGTTTCTCAAGCATTAGTCGACCTCACAGGTTGGACTCTCAACCTTTGCACACCATTGGCTTATGCCGTAGTTTTCATTGCGGTTTCATTGTCAATTACGTTATTGTCGTATATGCTTACCAAAATCATAGGAGCCATCATGCTCGGTTGGCTCAATCGTCTTTTAGGAGGAGCATTTGGGATTATTAAAATGCTATTACTATTAAGTGTAATACTCAATTTTGTAGCAATTGTCGATCAATTTATGCCCGTAAAAGAGAAACCAGTGGTGCAAAATTCACTATTCTACAAACCAATCGAAGATGTAATGGGAGTAGTTTTGCCATATCTCAATTTCGAAGATTTCACAACCGCCGTTCGTGAAGGAATAGTCGAACCAACCACCAAAGCAATTGAAGAATTATAATTAATTAGATATAAGAAAATCAAAGGCAATCGAATCAATTTCGATTGCCTTCTTTGTGTACAACACATAGCGTCGTCAATCCACTTTTGTTGCCAATAACAAACAATTTAGGTTCGCTTGTTCCATTATTTTGCCGCAGTTCGTTTATATAAACAGGTTCTCCCAATATAAATAGACTACAACGGAAAGTATCTCCAATTTTCAATTTCGAATTTAGAGCATCTTCTATTCTAAATGTATCATTTCCAATATATTTCAATAAGCACACACGATTAGGTTGCCATGCAATTTTCACTATATCGCCAAGGTCTAAGTTTTTGCTTTCTATGGCGTGCGATAAGATGAAATCCGAGTTGTTGTGTTCTTCTTGTTTGAGCTTTTCTATAAAATTATCCCAACTTTCATATCCCAATGAGCGAGCTAAAATATTCAGAGTGCTATTTCTCGTTTCATCCACACCATCAATGTATCCCCAAATGCGTTTGAGAGTGGAAGCACTAATCTGCTCGTGAGTGCGGTCCCAAATAATACCCCTCAAAAAATCAAAATCTGCAGGCGTTTGTATTTTGCGATTTACCGAATTTTCAATTCTATGGCGCAGTTCTAATATTTCTGGACTATTGATATTCATATTTATTGGCAGTTGATGTTTTTTTTCGGATGCAAATTTACAACAAACATTTCTATTTTGCAAAGTTCATTTTGGTTCATTTGCTCATTTGTTGTATTTACACTTTGTTTATCTTTCGTCGAAGGTATAGTTATCCTATGAATCACTTTGCTTCGAGGTAGTTATATTATGAGAAAAAATTTGTATCTTTGTCGGTGAAAAAATTAGTGTTTTAAATGAATCAAGAACTAACATCATCCGATTTTCTACAAGAGAATTTCTTCACAGCCGAAGATTCAGTGTCAGAATATATTGAGTTAGAAACTCAAAGTCGGTTCAATCAATTTTATAAAGTGAAACGCTTCGGTCGCTACTTCATACTCAAAGGCCTCAAACCCGAATATGCATCAGAAGCAATGTATGTATCACTACTCAAAAAAGAATTCGAACTATCGGCCGAACTCTCTCACCCCAATATCGTAGTAACCATTCAGAAAGAAGATAATCCCCGCATCGGACCCGCCATCATGATGGAATACATCGACGGCATGACACTCAACGACTTTTTAGCAACTAATCCAACCACCCAACAACGCCAAAAAGTCGTATTGCAACTCCTTGATGCAATGCAATATATCCATTCAAAACAAATCACGCATCGCGACCTCAAACCTAGCAACATCCTTATTACCCATAACGGATTTAACGTCAAAATCATCGACTTCGGATTAGCCGATGCCGACAACTACGCCATATTCAAACAACCAGCAGGCACCATATCATACGCCGCACCCGAGCAGATGCAACGAGGCACAACCATCGACTGCCGCACAGACATCTACTCCTTCGGATTAATACTAAAAGAAATATTCCCAAATAAATATCGTTCAATCTCACACCGTTGCACACAATCCGACCCATCCAAGCGTTATGCCAATGCAGCAGATATTCTGCGTGCAATTCACCGACAAACTCAATTATGCAAATTGATGTTACCTGCCATATTAAGCGTTTTATTATTAATATCTCCATTCTTCCTATTGCTTAATCGTACAAACGCAACAACCACATATTCCGACCCTCAGCAGATGATGATTAACGAATCCTTTGCCGCTATCGACAAAATCTATCGTCCTTATATGGATAGTCTCGAGCAGGGATTATTCTTGTATCAAGAGTTTGCCTCCTTGACACTAGCCAAAAAGAGTAAATCACAAGGCGAATTATTGCAAACATATCTACAGCAAATCCCATCCGACAGCCCCTTTTATGGCAATTTCATGGCATCGTTCACAGGCTATGTCTCAAACGAATATTTCTATCATGCTGATGAATTATACAAGCAATTGCCGTCATTTTTCAAAGAACATAACGAAGGACGCATATCTGATTCCGAATTCGAAAAACTCTATACCACATACAACAAATTAGCCAACTCACTACAATAAAAACATGCGCCAAATTGGTAAATCTATTTAAAAACATTGAAAATCGGGAGTGGTACTTCGGATTTTGATTGAAAATCGGAAGTAGTACTTCAGATTTTGATTGAAAATCGGAAGTAGAACTATGGTCAGAGCAACTTTTTTAGTTGCTCTTTTTTGCATTTAAAACATGTTTAAAAACAATTATACAATTAGATGTTGGGAAAAATAATTATAGCGGGAATAATAGTATTTTTCAGGATAAAACTTTGGGGATTGATAGCGTTTTGGTAAAATAAATAACGGGGATTGATATTTTTTTTATAATAATATTTGCATAATTAAAAGATTTTCAGTATCTTTGCAGTGTTTTATAAGTTTACATAATTATGAACTATATTTTTGAGCGAAAGATTTATCAACAAATCTTAAATTGGAAGAGACAAAATAATGGTAAAAGTGCCCTTTAAATAGAAGGTGCGAGACGTATTGGAAAATCCACTATTGTGGAACAATTTGCAAAGAAAGAATATCGATCATACATTCTTATTGATTTTAATAAGACATCTAAAAAAATCAATTCACTATTTGATGATTTGATGGATCTAGATTATATTTTTCTTTATTTGCAAAGTGCCTACAATACCACTTTGTATCCTCGCGAATCGGTCATTATCTTTGATGAGGTGCAACAATGTCCCAAAGCACGACAAGCAATTAAATACCTTGTGCAAGATGGTAGATATGATTATATAGAAACAGGATCTCTCATTAGTATCAAGCAAAATACGCAAGATATCACTATTCCAAGCGAAGAAGATAGACTTGAGATGTTCCCATTAGACTATGAAGAGTTTCGCTGGGCAATGGGTGATACCGCTACTATTCCTCTGCTACGTCAAACATTAGAAAAACGTATTTCGTTGGGTGATGATATAAATCGCAAATATATGCGTGAATTACGATTGTATATGCTTGTTGGTGGTATGCCTCAAGCAGTGTGTGAATATCTGCAATCAAAAAACTTATGTGCAGTAGATTCTGTCAAACGCAAGATACTGAAACTATATTTTGATGATTTTCGGAAAATAGATAAAACAGGTAAGTTAGGAAAATTATTTCAAGCTATTCCTTCTATGCTTGCGCGCAATGTATCACGCTATTATCCTACTTCTGTGATTAAAGGCGTGAATGCAGATAAGCTTCAAGACCTTTTAATTGCATTGGAAGATAGCAAAACCGTGAATATGGCATATCAAACCACAGATCCTAATGTGGGACTACCACTGGGTGAAGATAAAAGTCGTTTTAAAATGTATGTGGGTGATATAGGATTGATGGTTACTTTAGCATTTTGGGATAAGCAATTTGTAGAAAATATTTTGTATGATAAATTACTTGCTGATAAATTGCCTGCAAATATGGGATATATCTACGAGAATTTAGCTGCGCAGATATTGCGAAGTGCAGGTAATGAATTGTACTATTATACATGGGCAAAAGATAATCGACATAATTATGAAGTTGATTTCTTATTGTCAAGAGGAACAAAAATTTGTCCATTAGAAATAAAATCTGGAAGTTATAAATCACATATTTCGTTAGATGTTTTTTGTGAAAAGTTTTCTTCACGTATAGCTAATAGATATGTAGTTTATACCAAAGATTTACGGCGCGATGCAGAAACTATTTTACTACCAATCTATATGTTAGGGTTAATATAATTCAGAGCAACTTTTTTAGTTGCTCTTTTTTTTCTCAAAAATATGCTCAAAAACATTAAAATATATTTTGTGGTTTAGTAAAAATTAACTATATTCGCATTTACAATGAAGGACCTGCTGGGTTATGCAGTTCCAACATATACTTTTGTAGAATAACATTATTCATTTATACAGTCTGTCTAAAAAACTTGGCCGTTTTCAAATACAGCTACTGTGCATAAGTGATTAGTGTTCACGTTCATGGCAGCGTGAACTCAACTTATCGTCTTTGCATAGGTCAGGCCAAATACCTTTAGACAGCGAGAAGTAGAGTTCTCGCTTTTTTTGTACCATCAAATGAACCAAAATGAACCAAAAATTCTATTGCGAGTATGCGAAAAAACATGTTATTTTGCAAAAAAATAGAAAAATTGTAAATCTTACAAAAAGTAATATGAAAAAAATTGTACAAATTTTAGTTGTTTTAGTTTTGTTTGCTTCTTGTGGTGGAGGCAATAAGAATAGTGAGAGTGGCAATATGTCATCTGTACAACATGAAGAGTATGAAAATATGTTGGCATCGCTACAACGTGTCGAAATTTTGTTGGACGATGTTGGCGAGATGTCGGTCGATCAAATTGTTTCGTTGTCTGAATTTGTGCCGCAATTGCATTACGAGTATGATATGTCTGGGCTCGATTCTACAGCTTTAGCCAAATGTCATAACCTAAAGAAACGCACCGATTTTGTCCGTAATAAACTTGAAGAGAGATTGCAGCGTGAAGTTGCTACATTAGGCATTACCGGTCATAAGAAAGAAGACTATTTGATGGATGGTGGAACAGAGGCATTCCCAGTTTATCTTGAGAAAGGAGATAAAATGTTTTATCTTATCGAAACCGAATCGCCTGCTACAGTCAAAATCTATAATGCCGATTCTCGTAAATTGCTCAAAACCTATAGTAGTAAGACCAAGGTGCACGATTCGCTTGCTATTCGCAATTCTGCTATCTATCTTGTAGAAGTCAATCCAGGAGCAACACAATATGCCAATATCAGTGTTGGATATAAAGTCCCAGACATCAGTCGTTTGAATAATTTGGCAACAGTCAACACCGAAATAGTAGAATGCGAAAAAGGAGCTTTTCGTGCAATATCAACAAAAGGTCTCAAAATGTCTAATGTATTCGAAGAACCACGTAAGTTTACACTTCGTGGTCAAATCAAAGCCGCATTCTCAGGTTCATATCGTGGTATTGTAGCTGTTCAGGTGCCAGCAGGCACAACCGACATTCTCTATCGTTTGCGTATCTCTACCGACGAAGAAGATATGTACACCGATGGTAAGTTTAGTGAAGATATGAATCATTCATATAGTAAAATCAAAGTTTTAGGTATGCCTCTCTACGAGTCTCAACATAGCATTGGACTTATCCAAACTCTTTTGGGAGATAACAAACCACCGCGCGAAGAAGATGCTTATATCAATATGTTCGTATTCACTAGTTCGTCTCAAGCCAAAAGTTTCCAAGATGGCAAAGCAACATCAACATTGCAATACAACATCAACTATTCCACAATGGGCACACAGTCATGCAATGGTCGCATTCCAATGAATGGCAAGCAAACCATCTATCTTGGTTTCGAAAACGAGCGTATGCGCTTTCATAATTACGTTTGGCTCGAAGTCATAGCCATTTCCCCAAAGACCGAATACTTCAATGCTAAATATACCATTGTGAAGTGATTATATTCCTTCCCTGTTCTAGGGGAGGTCCTCGAAGAGGGGAGTGGTTAAGAGTGCTGTAATTAAGAAAAAACTCGCAGAGACGATATAATCCAGGCGGTGGGTGTAATTATGATATTAACATTGTTAAAAAAAGCCTCGTAGAGGCGATATAGCCCAGGCATGGGTGTAAACCCCTGATGAGATGGATACATGGTATAACAAGCGCCGTAGGTGCGACAGAGTAATCTATCTGCGTAATCTGTATAGCGATTTTTGCGTAGCAAAAGAGCGAATTTAATATTTAAATGGTAAAAATCTGAAAATTCTTGCGATAAGCGAGGACAATTAAGTTTACTTAAATTGTCGAGCGTAGCAAGAATCTTGAGCCGAACCAACAGTCTTGAGCCGGATGGCGAAAAATGGCGAAAAATGGCGAAAAATACGAAAAAATCTGTGTTATCTGTGGGGGATAAAAGTTATATCGACCTAACGTTAATTAACTAAAATATCATGAAAATTCCAGGACTAAGTTTTTCTCTAAAGCGTGCCGTAGGCATTTCAGGTCTAAAAAACAAAGTAGCACGCGCTATAGGCATACCAACCACGCGTCAAGGTCTTGAGCGTAAAATCGGTGGAGCGATAATTAAATTTGTAACTAAAAATAAAAAATAAATATAAATGGAGGAAGCCGAAAATCCGAATAAATAGAGTAGGCAAAATTTTTTAAATTTTTATAGTTATGGCACATGCATTTAAACTTACTGCAAAAAAGAAACATTTGTAAAAAAAATTCAAGTACTGTTGTGCTTGCTAAGGGTATGACTATTGAACATATTGAGCGAGATTGTTCTGCTCCAGGAGCTTCGAATGTTTGTAAGACTATTCAACAAAAATTTGGTGTGGAGGTTATTGTAACAACAGTGGGTTCGTATTTTGATGTTGAAAAGTTGTCTTAAGTTTTAAGCCCAATAGGATACTATACCTATTTGGCTTTATGTAGGTAATTTAGTTTTTATTTTTGAAATTATAAAATATGTATTATTATGGAATTAGTTGAATCTATTCGTGAAGATATAATGATATTTTTTCATAATAACAAAGAATTGTTGTTTAACGAGCGTGATTTTCAAATGCATCTAGTTTTGTGGTTGCGCAAATCTGTAAACAAATATGATGATGTAGATTTGGAGTATTATATTCCAAGTGGAGTTCTTAATTGCAAAGAAAATGAAAAAACTTTGTTAGGTAATGATTTGAAAATTGATATTGTTGTAAAAAAAGATGGTGAATATTGTCCTATAGAACTTAAATATAAAACGAAAAAAGTTAATCAGTCAATAACTCGTTTTGGTGAAAAACTTAATGATGTTACTGTAATGAAAAATCAAGGCGCACGTGATTTAGGGATGTATAATTTTTGGAGAGATGTTCGTCGTGTAGAATTAATACGGAATAGGTTTGAAACTGTAAAAAATGGATTAGTTGTTTTTCTTACGAATGATGTAGCTTACACAAAGCATGCAAAAGAAGAGTTTAATTATAAAAATTTTTCTATGTCAGAAGGTAAGTTACATCCAAAGAAAAAATGTTGGAATGGAGATTTTGCTCTAGCGGATAAATATGTAGATTTTGATGTTGAAAAAGAGTATGTTATTGAGTGGGATAAAAAAGAAATTGAAGGTGTTGAATTTTATTTTTGTGTATTGACTATCTAGTTATTTGGAAATTTGAAAAAAGATTTTTTTATTAATCTAAATTTTATATTTTATGTTGAATAATATTCCAAAAATCTCAAGGTCTTTCTTGGAAAAATCGGTTATAGTAGGGAACCCACATTTGTATTGGGTTGGAAAAGATTCTGATAGTGCTATCGTGAAACAGATAGCAGAAGAATTTGTTTCTAAAAAAGATATGCAGTTAGTTTATTTGGATTGTAGAACTCTAACAACTAAAGAGGAGTTGAGAAATCGTATTTTAGTGGAAAATGCCGAAAATATAGTTTTGTACTTTGATTATATAACTGAAGTGCCAGAAACTGAAGATTCTCATGCTATTGTAGAGTCTATAAGATATATATTGAAAGAAGGCAGATATTTTGCTTGTGAATATAAGAAGGTTATTGCTACATCATTGTGTTCTCAGTTAGAAGGTATAAAAAAATATATGCCTTTTATCTGTGCTCAAAGTCTATTTGAAGAATAAATTTGACTTTATAGTTACCATAAAAAAATATTATATTGTATTAAATTTACGATGTAATCTCTTTTTGCAAATTATGCATCAAGATACTTTTCCCTACCTTCAAGCAACCTATGCCGAAGAAGACTGACACATTGAAAAATGTAATTGTCATTAAATTTTACACTAAATCTATTATATTATAGCAGAGACAATTTTTTATTCTAAGATAAAAAACAAAAGGTGTATAGGTCAAAATAAAAAAAATAATAATTTAATTAATTTAATACTACCATGGAAGAAAAAACTATTAAAGGTATCAGATACCTACTCAATGAAGAGACATTAACTGCTGAAGTTATTCAAAAAAAAGGTTATTCTGGTGATATTGTTATTCCAGAAGTCGTAGTTTCAAAAAAAGTATCGTATAAAGTCACAAGTATTGGATATTGGGCATTTGAAAACTGCAAATCTCTCACCTCTATCACTATTCCAGATGGTGTAAAAACTATTGGAAGTAGAGCATTCAGTGGTTGCAAATCTCTCACCTCTATCAATATTCCAGATGGTGTAAAAACTATTGGAATGGGTACGTTCTCAGGTTGTATATCTCTCACCTCTATCAATATTCCAGATGGTGTAACAACTATTGGAGATAGTGTTAAAATTCCTGGTACAAATCCTTCCGGTGCGTTCGAAGATTGTTCATCTCTCACCTCTATCAATATTCCAGATGGTGTAACTAGTATTGGATTTTATGCGTTCAGGGGTTGTTCATCTCTCACCTCTATCACTATCCCAGATGGAGTAATAACTATTGGAGATAGTGCGTTCTCAGGTTGTTCATCTCTCACCTCTATCAATATTCCAGATGGTGTAACTAGTATTGGACGTTATGCGTTCGATGATTGTTCATCTCTCACCTCTATCAATATTCCAGATGGTGTAACAACTATTGGATATGGTGCGTTCTGGCGTTGCGAATCTCTCACCTCTATCAATATCCCAGATAGTGTAACAACTATTGGAAATAGTACGTTCGAAGATTGTTCATCTCTCACCTCTATCAATATTCCAGATGGTGTAACTAGTATTGGATTTTATGCGTTCAGGGGTTGTTCATCTCTCACCTCTATCAATATTCCTGATGGTGTAATTAGTATTGAAGAGGAAGCGTTCAGTGGTTGCAAATCTCTCACCTCTATCAATATCCCAGATAGTGTAACAACTATTGGAAAGAACGCATTCCATAATTGCGAATCTCTCACCTCTATCAATATTCCAGATGGTGTAACAACTATTGAAGATAGTGCGTTCAATGGTTGTTCATCTCTCACCGCTATCAATATTCCTAATGGTGTAACTAATATTGGCGAGAAGGTGTTCGAAGGTTGTGATTCATTAACTCAAATGCTAGTACAAGAAGTAGAAATTGACAATCTTCGTTTCAGGTTATTAATGCATAATCAATGTGCTATGCTTATCGGTTCTTCTTCAAAAAATATAGAATCCATCAACAATATCCCTGCAAAGATTGATTTTAATGGAGTAGAATATTGTGTAACAACTATTGGAAATGGAGCATTCGAAGATTGTTCATCTCTCACCTCTATCACTATTCCAGATGGTGTAAAAACTATTGGAGATAAAGCGTTCAGATATTGTTCATCTCTCACCTCTATCAATATTCCAGATGGTGTAACAACTATTAAATATGGTGTATTCAATGGTTGTTCATCTCTCACCTCTATCAATATTCCAGATGGTGTAACAACTATTGGAAATGAAGCATTCGCTGCTTGTACATCTCTCACCTCTATCAATATCCCGAATGGTGTAACTAGTATTGAACATTGTGCGTTCTCAGATTGTAGATCTCTCACCTCTATCACTATCCCAGATAGTGTAACAACTATTGGAGCTAGTGCGTTCTCTAGTTGCAAATCTCTCACCTCTATCACTATTCCAGATGGTGTAACAACTATTGGAGATGGTGTGTTCCATGATTGTTCATCTCTCACCTCTATCACTATTCCAGATAGTGTAACAACTATTGGAGAGCATGCGTTCTATGGTTGCAAATCTCTCACCTCTATCAATATTCCAGATGGTGTAATTAGTATTGGAGATAAAACGTTCAGAGATTGTTCATCTCTCACCTCTATCACTATCCCAAATGGTGTAACTAGTATTGGAGAGGAGGCGTTCAAAGGTTGCAAATCTCTCACCTCTATCAATATTCCAGATAGTGTAACAACTATTGGAAAGAACGCATTCCATAATTGCGAATTTCTCACCTCTATCAATATTCCAGATGGTGTAACAACTATTGGAGAGTATGCGTTCAATGATTGTTCATCTCTCACTTCTATCAATATTCCAGATGGTGTAACTAGTATTGGATTTTATGCGTTCTCAGGTTGTACATCTCTCACCTCTATCAATATTCCAGATGGTGTAACAACTATTAAATATGGTGCATTCAGTGGTTGTTCATCTCTCACCTCTATCAATATTCCAGATGGTGTAACAACTATTGGAGATAGTGTGTTCTCAGGTTGTACATCTCTCACCTCTATCAATATCCCAGATGGTGTAACAACTATTGGAACGGGTGCGTTCTATGATTGTTCATCTCTCACCTCTATCAATATTCCAGATGGTGTAACAACTATTGGAGGTATTGCGTTCAATGGTTGTTCATCTCTCACCTCTATTATAGTAGGTAAAAATAATAAAGTCTATGACAGCAGAGATAATTGTAATGCGATTATTGAAACTGCAACAAGTGCTCTTATCAAAGGTTGTCAAAATACTATTATCCCAAATGGTGTAACTAGTATTGGAGAGGAGGCGTTCAAAGGTTGCAAATCTCTCACCTCTATCACTATTCCAGATAGTGTAACAACTATTGGAGAGTATGCGTTCAGAGATTGCGAATCTCTCACCTCTATCACTATCCCAGATAGTGTAAAAACTATTGGAGAGTGGGCGTTCTTTGGTTGTTCATCTCTAACCTCTATCACTATCCCAAATGGTGTAACTAGTATTGGAGCGGAGGCATTCAACGGTTGCAAATCTCTCACCTCTATCAATATCCCAGATAGTGTAACAACTATTGGAAAACGGGCGTTCGAAGATTGCAAATCTCTCACCTCTATCACTATTCCAGATGGTGTAACAACTATTGGAGAGAATGCGTTCAGAAATTGCGAATCTCTCACCTCTATCAATATTCCAGATGGTGTAACAACTATTGGAGAGTGGACGTTCTGTAATTGCAAATCTCTCACCTCTATCAATATTCCAGATGGTGTAACAACTATTGGAATGGGTGCGTTCAGAGATTGCGAATCTCTTGCCGATATTCGTTATAATGGAACCATAGAACAATGGCAAAAGATAAAATTAAAATACGATTGGAACAAGAATGTTCCATTTACTGTTGTTCATTGCACCGATGGCGATGTAGAAATATAATTCTTACCAAATCAATAATTGATAGTTATAATTTATAAAAGGAAGAAACCGAAAATCCCTAAAACAGAGTAGGTAGATTTTTAATTTTTTATAATTATGAGTGAAATTAAAGTTTCTCACGAAAACAACGAGAATGAAGTTTTGTTTGATTTTGAATTTAAGAAAATAGATTGTGAATTAACCGAAGATTATATCGAAGAAACTAGAGAAGAAATCGATAACTTTGGTGTTGTTGTTGTTCGTGCATTTTGGGATGGTGGAGATTTTGATACTGCAGTTTTGGCTGATGGTGATATTTCTGATATGCTTTATGATGCGATGGACGAAGTCGAAAGTTTTAGAGACAACGATGCTAGTAATGTTGAAGTATATTATTCAACAAAGTGTGAAATTTATAACGCTGGTGAATTTTATAATCATGGCGGTGACATGGGTTATGTACTTTCAGCATTCTTGGGTGTAGAAGATAATTGCTATTGCTATAACCTTGAATCTCATGCGGTGGGCCATATTTTATGGAAAGATGAAAACATAGAAGATAAATGGCTGATAAATGAATATGGCGAATATAGTGCTGACAACTAATTTAATAAATAAAGGTTCAAGACAACTTTAGCGGAAAAATTCTAAAGTTGTCTTGAACTATAAATTAAAACTTGACCGCCCGTTTGCCTACAACTATAAATCAAGATGGTGAACCATAGGTGCAAGCAACCTATGCATAATTAAATTACGCAAATCGAAAAAATAAGGCATTCAAGATTGAACCCTTGAATGCCTACAAATATAAAATCGTTCTTTGAAATTTTATAAAAATTAGTATAGGAAACCAAATAACCAAAGCGGAATTTTGTTGCCTAAAGCATATTCGATATTATCCGCCGCAATATATGCATTTGCTTCCCCTGCAATTTGTTTGCCATCTTTGCTTGCTCCGCCAACTTCAAATGTATATTTACTATCAACTACAAAATCACCTTTTTGAGCATATTCTATTGCATGATAATATGTTAGTTGATTAACAAAGAATGTTTCGCGACGAGTTCCCACTTCTACATCTGTTAGTGATAAAGCATAAAGCAAATTACTATTTTCCATATATATTTTATCTGGTTTTTGCATCCGCTTAAAGTTTTTCGTATCGCTATATAATAAATTCAGTAGTTTTGCTCTATGTAAATGGGCTAAGTAAGTGATAATGGTGTTACGATTAAGTTCTGCTGATTGTGCTATTTTACTAATATCAACAGCAAAAGGAACTCCACTACTCACGATTGATAAAAGGCTACGTAATTTACGAATATTCATAATATCCACATTACCCAACTGTGGCAATTCAATTTCTAAAATGAGATTTACTACTTTTTGCACTTGAGTCAGATAATCAATATTTTTTTCTAAAAAAAATGGGTAATAACCAACACGTAAATACTCATCAAAATATTGTAGAGGTTTACAGAGGCTAACAATTTTTTCAGATGCTTCTAAAGGCTGTTGTAAAATTTCTTCTAACGAAAAAATAGGAAGAGTTAGTTTTTCTTTGATACAAAGATATTCACGGAACGACAATCCTTGTAAATCATAACTAACACAACGTCGTGATAAATCAGCTTCGGCATTGAGAATATTAAGCAACGAAGAACCTGTAAATACAACTTTCAAATCAGGGAAACCATCATAAATATTTTTAATCTCACGGCTCCACCCTTCATACTTATGCACTTCATCTAAACATAGACACTTACCGCCACGGTTATAAAATTCTTCTGCTAAATCAAATAATGTGTGACGCATAAAATATAAATGATCTAAACTTGCATACAAAGCAACGTTTGGATTCTTACCATAAGTCTTCTGAATATACTGCAGTAGCATTGTGGTTTTACCAACACCACGAGCCCCTCTAATAGCAATTAGGCGATATTCCCAATTGATTTTAGCCATTAGACTACGCTCAAAACGACTATCAAGGTGCGATAATAAGCGTAAATGTTGCGCTTGAAGTTGTTCCATAATTTATTTTTTTACTCTTAAAAGAATTATGTAGTTTAATTTTTTTGCAAAGTTACAATTTTTTGCTTAATAAAACAAGCAATTTGCAATAAATTTGCTTAATAGAATAAGCAAATTTATATAAAATCTGCTTAATGCATTAAGCAAAATTGCAGTTATCTGCTTAATGTGTTAAGCACTTTTGTGGTAGTTTTTACGCAAAGATTGAATTTTTTAACAGCTGTGAATTGTATATAATTTCTGCAAAATCAGATGTTTATATATATAAGTTTCTATTATAGTAACCGCCATTACCGTAACCATCATTACGATAATTCCAATGAAACGCATACTACTCACCGGTTTTGAACCTTTTCATGAATATAAAATAAACTCATCTTGGTCGCTTGTAGATTCTTTCGAGAATACTACAAGTGATTTTGAGTCTATTAAGTTACGATTGCCTGTCGAATTTAAGGCCGTGTCGAATCTTGTGCCAGAGATGCTTAAGCAATACCAACCTGATATTGTATTAGCTTTCGGACAATGCACCAGCGACTCTATCCGCATCGAGCGCGTGGCATTGAACCTTGATGATGCCCGCACTGCCGACAATAGTGGTTATACTCCTATTGATGAACTAATTCACGTAGATGGCAAAAATGCCTATTTTTCATCTTTACCAATCAAAGCTATACAACATGCTGTGGTAGCAAAAAATATACCTGCCGTAATATCAAATTCAGCAGGCACATACGTATGCAACCATCTTTTTTATGAACTGTTCTACTGGTGTGATAAATTGTCGTTGCCAACTAAAATTGGTTTTGTACATCTTCCACGTTTACCCGAGCAAGTCATAGGCACACAAAACCCATCTATGCCCCTCCAACAAATGCAAATTGCTTTACACGAAATAATTAAGATTTTATGAAACGTATAATTTTTTCTCTCTTATTTCTCTTGTCGCTCTCAGTTTTAGTCGCACAAGAGTCTGAATTTACTATTTCTGCCGATCGACCTGGCATGGCTACAGGTGTCGATATATTGCCATTCAAGAAAGTTCAGTTCGAAACTGGTTTTCAATGGGATTATTCTGGTACATCTGCAATTACTTTACCAACGGCTATGTTGCGCTTTGGTTTGTCTGATTTTGCCGAATTGCGTTTGCAATACGACGGCACTTTAACTGAAAACTTAGGAGCCCCATGGAACTATAGTGTCGAACCTCTCACTATCGGCACTAAAATCAAAGTGCTCGAGGGAGGACAATATGTTCCTGCTATCAGTTTTATGGCAAATCTTGCCATTCCATCCACATCCGATTTGGCGCATACTATGCACGTAGCCCCAAGTCTTTATCTCTTGTTTCAAAATGATATTACCGATTGGTTTAATGTCGGATATAATGTCGGTGTAGAGTGGAATGGCGAAGATGCTACTCCTGCCACATTCCTTGCTGTTTGTCTTGGCTTTGGTATTACCGACAATTTTGGTGCTTTCCTCGAAAGTTACAACTATTTCTCTCGTTATGACCTCTCAACTGGCAAAACTGCAGTTGATGCCAATCTCGATTTTGGATTCAACTACATTGTTCATCCACGTATCCAATTCGACCTCTATGCTTCATTCAACTGCCAAGACCCTAAGTCTTATTCTAATATCGGTCTTGGCATCGCATGGTTAATAAATTAATGTAAATAAAATAATATGGAATCAAAAGTACAAAATTTTAAACAAGAATTAGCGCGAGTATTTGACGATAATCTCCGCACAACAAAGCAATGGCATAATTATGTCGATTATGTTATTATTGGTTTTATTGTATTGTCAACAGTTGAGGTCTTTCTCTCTACTTATGATGTTATCGTATTACAGTATGGTAAAATATTACATTTTGTCGATATATTGACCACTATATTTTTCACTATCGAGGTTACTTTGCGTATTTGGTGTGCGGATATAAGTGATGAAAAATATAAAGGTTTTAAAGGTCGTGTTCGATATTGTTGTTCTTTCTACGGATTGATAGATATTATCTCTACCTATCCTTTCTATCTCAATTTCTTTATGCCGATGCCATATGCCGCATTAAAAGCATTTCGTATAGCTCGACTTTTGCGTATCTTCCGCTATATGAAAGCTTTTGGGGTTTTATCACGAGCAATACGTTCAAAGAAAGACGAAATGGTGGTGTCACTTCAATTTCTTACTATCATTACACTAATACTCTCATTTGTTCTATTCTTTGTTGAACACGAGGCGCAACCTGAGGTCTACGACAATGGTTGGATTTCAGTAGTTTGGGCATTTGCTCAATACATCGGCGACCCAGGCAACTTTGCCGATACTCCTCCTATCACTTTCGTAGGTCGCATAATTGCCACTATTATTGGTATTCTCGGTATTGCTATTTTCGCCGTACCAGCCGGTCTCATCGGTTCGGCATTCTCTGACGTAATGGCTGAAGATGCTCAAGAGGCAGAGTTGAAAGAGAATGTGCAAAAAATAAATGAATATATGTTGGTCAAAAGTATTAAACGAGGCAATCTATTTTGGCCGGCACAAAATTTAAGTCTTGGCGACTTAAAAATGTCTTTGGGTTTGTCGGAAGAAGAAACGATTAAAGCTGTAAAATCATCAAATAATTTGCGCTTAAAAAATTTAGCTGCAGCAATTAATCAAGGTCCTAAAAATGATATGTTAGTGGTCAATCAGTTTTATATCAATAATGAATATGGTTGTTGCATCGACCGAAATTCAAGTGTTACAATTGTGAATCCTCTTGGCATAGGTGATAATGGATTAAGTTTTTTTGATTGGCATCTTGCTCAATTAGGAGGGTTTAATTATGTCGCAAATGAGAAATTCTCACGTACTCATTCTGATTCTGATAAAAGGTGTAATCTTTATACTATCACTGACGATAGTAAATCGCATCCATTTTTTCAAAAATATATAGATGATATAACTCGCAATAGAAGTGAAAAAGATTGGATTGTTATTGTTGCTGGCGAGCAAATAGTGAAAAATTCAGAGTATGATTTCCATTTCGAACTTGGTGGTGAAAAAGGTGAAACTTCATTTGATTTTCTAGAACCAATACCTAATGATATGGAAAAAGTAAAACAATTATTTGATGACTTTAGTAGAACGCTTGAAGATACTTGTGGCTTGAAAACAGATTGTCATCAAGTACAACCAAAAGTAGCTAAACAGAATATATCTAGATACTTAAAAACAATAACAGGCGCAAATGTTTTACTTATAACTGTTTCGTATGATTTGATGATCTTTAACAAAAAAGCGCATGAAGCTATTATAACAATGGCGCAGGTGTTAAATCGTAATCTTGAAACAAAGAAAGAAAACAAACTTTATAGTGAAGAATATAAAGTTCGTCCAGTTGAGTCTAAATATTGGTGTGATTTATATGGAATTACTGATCCAACTTTACAAAATAACATCTAAATCAGGTAGGGAAGACAAAATAAAGTCTTTTCTACTTGATTCTTTGAAATATATACAACTCAAAATTGAGACTGACCCAATTGGCAATCTTTTTATCACTAAAGGTCAAACTGACATTTATCCTTGTATTGCGGCGCATTTAGATGAAATCCACACTCCATGCAAACGAGAAATTGTCATAGACAATGACACCATCTATGCAGTTGATGAAATGTGGAATCGTGTAGGTTGTGGCGCTGACGACAAAAATGGTTTATGGATTGCCATAAATCTATTGCGAAGTGCACCTATTTTGAAAGTTGCTCTGTTTGTGCAAGAAGAAAAACTTGGTACAATCGCAGGTTGTCGTGGGGCTAATGCTTGTAATCTATCTTTTTTCAACGATGTAAAATACATTCTTGAGTGCGACCGCAAAGGAGCGCATGATGTTGTGGCTATAGGTAAAGGCGATATCCAACTATGTGAGAGTAATTTTATCCCTCAAACTCTTTTAGACAAATACGATTACCAAATGGTCAGCGGTGGTAAAACTGATGTCGTAGCTCTAAAAATGCGAGGACTAAAAATCCCTGTTTGCAACATCAGTTGTGGTTACTACAATGCCCACAAAAACAATGAATACACACACCTTTCAGAACTCCAAAATTGTTTGTCTTTTGTAAAAGAATTTATTAGTAATTCCCCTTTACCTTAAGTAAGGTGCAAGCAACCTGTACCGAAGAAAACAGCCACTTTCTCACCTCCCACTTACAAAGTTTGCAAAGTTGGTGCAAGCCGAAAATTGCGATTAAGTGAGAGAAAAGATAAGTTTACTTAATCTTTTCCGAGCGATAGCAATTTCATGATTAAGAGAGTAGAGCAGAGCCAAGCTTGCTTGAGCTATGCCGAGGCGCAGCCCAACTTCATGATAGTAAAGTTGGTGCAAGCCGTACACAAAACCCCAACTTTGCAATTGCAAAGTTGCAAAGTTGCCAATATATTGATAATCTTGATGTTAATAAAATGACTTTTGGGAACTTTGCAAGTGTAAAAATAGCGGATGTTGTTAATAATCAGAATGTTATACTGAACTTTGCAAACTTTGCAACCATATGGCACTTGCAAAGTTCCGTGTCTTCTTTTTTGACATTCTTTTGAATATCAGTTAATTATCTTTGATAGAGACAAGAAAAATCCCTTTAAAACGTAAAAAATATGCCTAAAAACAGGCATATTTTTTCCTAAAAAACTTGTCGTTTGTGGCCAATTTTCGAGTATATAAAGTGATTATTTCACCACATCTATCGAATATCTCACCCCAATCCTAACTTCGTGATATCCCCAATCTAGAATGCCATATTGGTATGCCACGTATGTCTCAAATCCTAGCGGGCATGGCACTCCCAATTTCGCTTTAACCGTCATCGGACAATCCCCATTATTTTGCCATCCACTATAGCCTCCCCATTCTGTCATCAGGCGTAAATATCGAGCTTCAAATTCAGCCCTTAGTCCATACATATAAGCATCATTTTGCTCGGCGCGTCCTGTTTGCCAACAATAGAAACCTATAGCTCCTGCAATGCTCATCGATTGCGCCCAACTATTTTCAAACTCTATCTTTTCTGCCACTGTCAAATCAAGGAAATATCCCGGTGCATCAATAAAGCGACGATTCTCAAAATCTCCCCCTGATGCAGTTTTAATACCTATTCGTGCTACTGCCGATGGAATATATTCTCCCTTAAACCAATCCTTATGTAGCACCTGAATATTCGTGCTCAAATAGATATCCCCAGCTACATTTTTCCATTGATTATCAAGTTGGTAAAAATCCATCACCGAATACCACGCCTCAAGGTTCGCCCAACGCGAAAATAGTGGGATATTCAATCGCAGATTTGGCGTAAATGTCTTGCTTTGGTCAACTCCTCTAAAGTAACTACCTGAGATTTCTACCGATAACTCTTCTGATGTCTCTCCCGACGACATATCTATCACAGGCAATGCATTGGGCCCCCATTGCGTCTGTCCCCATCCCGATAGCGAAAAAAACAAAGCACAACATACGAGGCATAACCTCATACATTGTGCTTTAATATTTAGTTTGTCAGTCATAAGATTATGAGTTAATTTAACTTTCAACTCTCAACTTTCAACTTTCAACTCGTTTTTACATTCTCTCTGGCATCTCGATACCGAGCAATCCCATACCCGAAGTAATCACTTTAGCCACATTTGCCGAAAGCAATAGACGCAAGTTTTTCACTTCTGCGTTTTCTTCTTTGAGGATTGGCGATGCTTGATAGAATTGGTTGTACTCTTTCACCAAGTCATACACATAGTTTGCAATCAACGCTGGTGAGAAATCTTCACCTGCTTGGCGCACTACGTTAGGGTAGTTTGTAAGCATTTGGATGAGAGTGCGTTCTTTTTCAGTGATTTCCATAGCCTCATTTGCTGCCACTACTTCAACGCCTTGTTCCTCTGCTTTGCGGAGAACTGATTTGATACGAGCGTTTGTATATTGGATGAATGGACCTGTATTACCATTGAAATCAATTGATTCTTTAGGGTTGAATGTCATATTCTTGCGAGGGTCAACTTTCAAAATGAAGTATTTCAACGCGCCAAGACCTACCATGCGACAGATGTCGTTAATCATCTCTTCCGAGCAGTTGTCCAATTTGCCGAGCTCGTCTGATGTCTCGCGTGCTTGTGCCACCATTTCTGCTATCAAATCGTCTGCATCAACCACAGTACCTTCGCGGCTCTTCATTTTACCTTCTGGTAATTCAACCATACCGTATGAGAAGTGTACCAACTCTTTACCCCATTCAAATCCGAGTTTGTCAAGCAATAACGACAACACTTGGAAGTGATAGTTTTGCTCATTACCAACCACATACACCATCTTGTTGATAGGGTAGTCTTGGTAACGCAATTTTGCAGTACCGATATCTTGAGTCATATACACCGATGTGCCATCTGTACGCAACAAGAGTTTTTCGTCCAAGCCATCGGCTGTCAAGTTTGCCCAAACTGAGTTATCTGGACGGCGGTAGAAGATACCTTTTTCTAATCCCTCTTCTACTTTCGATTTTCCTTCGAGATAAGTGTCAGATTCGTAATAGATTTTGTCGAAATCTACACCCATTTTCTTGTATGTTTCATCGAATCCGGCATATACCCACTCGTTCATCTCTCTCCACAAACCACGCACTTCTGGGTCGTTTTGTTCCCATTTGAGGAGCATTGCTTGTGCTTCAACCATCAACGGAGCTTTGCGTTTTGCTTCATCTTCTTCCATACCTTGAGCCATAAGCTCTTTAACTTCAGCCTTATAGTGTTTGTCAAACTCTACATAGTATTTACCCACGAGGTGGTCGCCTTTCATGCCGCTTGAAGCTGGAGTCTCGCCATTGCCGTATTTCAACCATGCCAACATCGATTTACAAATATGGATACCACGGTCGTTTACGATATTGGTTTTTACGATTTTCCAACCATTTGCCTCTTGGATGCGTGAGATTGAATAACCGAGAAGGTTGTTACGAATGTGACCCAAGTGGAGTGGTTTATTTGTATTAGGTGATGAGTATTCAATCATCATCAATGGCGAATTTTCATCAGCGCGAGTGTGACCAAAATCTGCATCTGCGTTAATATTATTAAGTGTAGCCACCCAATGTTGTTGGTTGATTGAGAGGTTCAAGAAACCTTTTACAACATTAAATTTCACCACCAAACCTTCGTTTGCTACTAAATATTCTCCAATTTCAGCACTCACTTGTTCTGGTGCTTTGCGAGCTGCTTTCACAAATGGGAATGTCAAAAGCGTAATATCGCCTTCAAATTCACTACGTGTTTTTTGTAGTTGCACTGCACTTTCTTCTACTTCAAGTCCATAAAGCGACTTCACCGCAGCAACCACAGCTTGTGATAATTTACTTTCAATCATAATTTTATACTGTTTTAATATATTATTATCTGTTAATAGTTCTTTTGTGTAAAAGTCCTCAAAGAGGGTCAACCATACTTAACCGCGAGTGACCAACGGGAACCTGCGGTTGGACAGGCATTTCTTGCTTACCGTCCCCGAAGGGGGCGAATTACATGACTAAATTAGTGTAATCTGTGGGAGATAAAATTATATCGGAGTTAGAAACCGATGTTCATGATAGTTACCGCCGACACCACCGAAATCACCACCCACAATATCACTCCCAACAAAATCGGACGCGCACCCACTTGTTTCAAACTTGCCCACGATAATCCCGAGCCTATCAAAAACAAGGTATAAATCATCCCATATCGTGCAATACCAACTGTTTTCTCATACAACTCAGCCCCTTGTGGTATGTATGTTGCAATCACCATCGCAACTACATAAAGGAATATAAACCAAGGTATTGCAATTTTACCCTTGCCACCTTCTTCTTTGTTGTATTTGTTGTAAACAACTGATATAAGCAATGTTAACGGAATAATCCACAGCGCACGAATCAATTTTGTAGTTGTTGCAATCTGGAGTGCCAATTCGCTTCTTTCTGCCGCGGCACCTACTACCGACGATGTATCATGTATTGCAATTGCACACCAATATCCGAACTCTGTATCGTTCATCCCCAACCAGTTGCCTAACACGGGAAACACAAACAATGCAATGGCATTCAACGCAAAAATTGTCCCCAATGCCACGGTCATATCGTTGTCTTTGGCTTTAATCACAGGCGCAATTGCCGCAATAGCACTACCACCGCATATTGCCGTACCTCCCGACACTAATGTGCGCGTACCTATATTCACTTTCAGTAGTTTACCTATCCATATACCCAATCCCATTGTCAATGCAATCGAGAATATTGTAAACATAAATCCCGTCTTACCTGCTTCCATCGCGTCGGTCAAATTCATCCCAAAACCTAATCCCACTACCGATGCTTGCAACAATATTTTAGTGAATATCTTGTTGTGTTGGATAAATGGATTACCCACCGTGAATGCTACAATCAACCCCGACAATAATGCGGTCGCTGGTGTCAAAAATGGCACCAAAAATAACAAAATTACAAATATCGTTTCGCGTGTTTTCTGTGATAATTTCAGCATATTATTACACATTATAAATAAAAATGCAAAGATACAAAAAAAAACTGAAAAAATCCACCGAAAATAATTAAAAAATAATTCTATATTCTGCTTTGCGAATTGTGCTTTTTTTATTACCTTTGTAGTTACGAAAAAAAACAAAAATATGAAACAACAACAGCAAGTAAATATCAAAAATAAACGTGCGAGTTTTGACTACGAATTGGTCGAACGATTCACGGCTGGTTTAGTGCTCTATGGTACTGAAATCAAGTCGATTAGAGAAGGTAAAGCTAGCCTTGTCGACACCTATTGTCAGTTCTCAAATGGCGAACTTTGGGTGCGCAATATGCAAATTTCTGCCTATCGTTTGGGCTATTACTACAACCACGATGTCAAACGCGAACGCAAACTTTTGCTCAACAAACGCGAACTTCGTAAACTCGAAAAAGCCACTAAGGAGACTGGCTACACCATCGTGCCTACTAAACTTTTCACTAACGAAAAGGGCTTTGCTAAACTCGAAATTGCTCTTGCTCGTGGTAAAAAAGCCTACGACAAACGCGAAACTCTCAAAGAAAAAGAAGACCGTCGCGCAATGGACCGCTACCTCAAGATATAGATTTCTATGAAAAAAATTGCACTATTTTTCTCTCTAATCTTCTTCGCAATCCAACTCATTGCGCAAGAAAATTATCTCTATGGTTCGTTTTCTCACAACAATCACACTCTCCCTTATCGTTATCTCGAACCTCAAAATATCAAATCCAACAAAAAGTATCCTGTCGTACTTTTTCTTCATGGAGCAGGCGAGCGTGGCACCGACAACGAAGCTCAACTCCTTCATTGTTCGGGCCAATTTCTCAATCCTGACGTTCGTGACCGTTATCCAGCCTACGTCTTCTTTCCTCAAGCTCCTCAAGGTGCTTTTTGGTCTATCCCCGATCGTCTCACCGAGCTTTCTCAAGCTATGTTTGCTGCTGTTGGCGAACCTAGTTGGCAGCTTCAAACTCTCAAGGCTATGGTCGATTCTATTGCCCAACTACCTAATGTCGACTCTAAACGAATCTACATCATGGGCATCTCTATGGGCGCTATGGCTACCTACGAACTCTGTTGGCGCTATCCTCATCTTTTCGCCGCAGCTGTTCCTATTTGTGGTGGTGCCGACATCAATCGCTTAGCTAATGCCGCTAGCATCCCTTGGCGCATCTATCATGGCGATGCCGACAAGGTTGTGCCTGTAACTTTCTCTCGCACTGCCTATCGTACTCTCAAAAATGCAGGAGCCAAAATCATATATCGCGAGTTCGCTGGATGCACCCACAACTCTTGGAATCCAGCCTTCAACGATCCCGACCTATTACCTTGGCTCTTCAAACAAAAACGAAAATAACACTCCTCACTCAAATGAAACCACTACCTCTTATATTATTACTTTTTTCTCTCCACCTCTCCGCCCAAACCATCACCGGCTATGTCCTCGACGAAGATGGCGACCCTATCCCTTATGCCTCGGTCTATGTTAAAACCAACCCTCAATTGGGCACGATGACCGATTCTTTGGGCTATTATTCTATCAATATCAATCCATCAACCGACTATTCCGACCATCTCATCATCTCTTTCATTGGTTATCGAACTGAGGAGTTATCAATTGCTTCACTTCAAACTTCTCAACCTTACCAAACAATTCTTGTCGAGCAACCTATCATGCTCGAAGGTGCTACCGTTAAGGTAAAAATTTCTCGTAAGGAGAGCCGTAAACTCAAGAAGGATGCTCTCGCAAAGTTCATCGCTCAAATGCGGGCCGATTTTCCCGAGCGCACTGCCGTATATCCTATCTTTTCTATGTACAATGGCTCGCAAGACTCTCGCCAACTCATGCATCATGAGGTTATTGGCACTATTACCGAGTATCCTATCAAAACTCATCATGGTATAGACTCTATATCGCTATCAGTTAGTTCTGTAAAGGAATATTCAACCGAAGAAATCAAGGCAGGTTACGAGTTATTCAATGATATCACCGACGACCGTCTTAACACCCCTAAAAACAAAAAGAAATATAAACAAATTTATACCAAACGCAACTTCAACGACCAAGCTCTTCGTATGCACCGCTTCCTTTGGGGTGGTCCTACAACTTCTTTTATCGATATGTTGAATATCGACAAACCTAATAAATGGGATTATACCTTGATGGGCAATGATGCCGTACTCACCTACACCGAAAAAGAGAATTATATGGGCATTGTCAAAGGCGAACTACAATTTCATTTCTACATCGACCCTGTCACATTTCAAATCAAAAAAATTGCCCAAAGCCTCTATGGTGAATTGCACATACCTTTTGGTTACAAACTCAAGGACGATGAGCTCGAATTTATCAACACTCTCCAGTTTGGTCATGACACTCTCAACCGCTATCGTGTTCGTCATGCCTACATCGAGGTTCTTCGCAATGTCTTTTTTCATCGTGTCGAGGGCAATGTCGTGGTCCGAGAAAAAAATCTCGAAGTTCGTGGCGATTTGATTGACAATAAAAAGAAAAATCTAAAATATAGCGCCGAAGCTAAAGTTAGAGTTTCAGGTAAAATGTTAATTTCTAAACCTATAATATCAAAATAAGTATGAAAAAGTTTTTTTTATCTATTCTATTTTTTGTATCTTTCAGCATTCTTTCTTTTGCTGAAACTGCTCTTGTCGTTGATTATCTTTCTGCAAAAGATGCCGAGTATGCCCTCTCTATCATTGGTCGCATCGAAATAAAGGATGAGGTATTCCGTCTTATTTCTACCGATGGCGAGGAGTTGGCGTCATGCGATTTGTATACTGTTCGTAAACTAACTTTTGGCGAAGCTGGTTCTACTGCAACCGATAATCAACATGCCAATCAACTATTTGTATATCCCAACCCTACGCAAGATTACTTGTTTATCAACGGTTTGAATGCCAACGAATCTGTACGTATCTACGATTTCAATGGTCAACTACTATCTATCTCTACTGCCAATGCCGATGGCATTTGTCAACTCTCTGTAGCGTCTTTGCCTCAAGGTACTTATCTTTTACAGGTTGGTATCGAAGTAGTTAAATTCATTAAGCAATAAAATTTTTCCTATATGAACCGAATCTCTACACTTATAATTTTTTTATTATTCTCTTTATTTGGGTTCGCTCAGATGCTTATTTGGCAAAAAGGCGAATCTATTGCTACTTATGCTATCAGTGAGATTGATAGTGTGATATTTGTAAAGGCAAATTCAACTACCGAAACTCTTCGCACCGAACCAACCGAAGGTGGGCTTCCTATGCAATTTACTGTTTCTGAGGGTTCTACTGTCTTTTTCTCGCAAGGCAATCTTCGTTATCAAGCATCTACTAGCGAGTGGGCTTTTGCTCCATCCCAAACTAGTCGTGTTGGTGAGGGCAACTCTTCTATCGCATTCGATTACTCTGGTTGGATCGACCTATTCGGGTGGGGTACAAGTGGTTATAACGAGATTATGCCTTACACATCTAATATGAATTATACTCAATATGCTCTTGTTGAGAATATTGCTGGCACTAATTACGACTGGGGTGTTTACAACAAAATTTCTAATGGTGGCAATCAACCAGGTCTTTGGCGTACTCTCACTGCCGACGAGTGGCTCTATCTTTTCTACTCGCGTCACAATGCTAGTTCTCTTTTTGGTTTTGCTAATATTGCAGGTACTAATGGACTTATTATTCTCCCTGATGCTTGGCAACAACCCGAAGGTGTTGATTTCGTGCCTAGCACAACTCTCGGACTTCTTCCTGAAGGTAAGTATTTCTGGAATATGAGTGGCGACAATTATGAGCATAATGTTTACACTCAATCTCAATGGGAACAACTCCAATCTGCTGGCGCTGTTTTCTTGCCTGCCGCAGGATATCGCAAAGGTACTGAACTTGTCGATTTCAACGAATATGGGGCTTATTGGACTTCTTCTGGTCGCGAAGACAATTTTGCCTATCGCACTCTTTTCTATTCTACTATCCTTAGCCCTGGTGGTAGCAATATTTCATATTTCTATGGCTATTCTGTGCGCCTTGTTCAAGATGCTATTCGCACTACTCAACCTCAAGGCGAAATGCATATCTACAAATCAAATGCTCAACAAGATAAATACCTAGTCAATCAAGTCGATAGCATAACTTATAAATAACCAATTTTTGCGATAAGTGAGAGCAATAGAATTTATTCTAATTGCCGAGCGAAGCAAAAATCAACAACGCAGTTGTTAATTCTCAATTCTCAATTCTCAAAATGATTTCCTTCATATCTTCAATTGCACTTCTCATTCTTGGCTACATATTCTATGGCAAGTTCGTAGCCCGCGTCTTTGGTGCCGATCAATCTCGCCCCACTCCCGCTATCCAAAATCCCGATGGTGTCGATTATGTAGCTATGCCTTGGTGGAAGATTTTCTTAATCCAATTCCTCAATATTGCTGGGCTTGGACCCATCTTTGGCGCTATTATGGGCGTAATGTTTGGCCCTTCTGCTTTTCTTTGGATTGTCTTTGGCTCTATTTTCGGAGGTGCTGTCCACGACTATCTTTCTGGTATGCTCTCGCTCCGTCGCAATGGTGCTTCGTTGCCTGAACTCGTTGGCGAGCAGTTAGGCGTTGGTGTTAAGCAGTTTATGCGCGCCTTCTCGCTTTTGTTGATGGTGCTAGTCGGCGCTGTGTTTGTTAGTGGTCCTGCCGGACTCCTTGCCGGAATGGTCAATTCCATTAGTGTTACTTGGTGGATTGTTATAATTTTTGTCTACTATATGCTTGCCACTCTTTTGCCTATCGACAAACTTATCGGTAAAATCTATCCTCTCTTTGGTTTTGCTCTTCTTTTCATGGCTGTAGGCATTTTAGTCTCTCTGTTTATCAATAACGCTCCAATACCCGAAGTCTGGTCTGGTCTTGCTTCTCAACATCCTCAAGGCTATTCGATATTCCCAATGATGTTTGTCTCTATTGCTTGTGGTGCTGTCTCTGGTTTCCATGCCACTCAGTCGCCTATGATGGCGCGTTGCATGGTTAACGAAAAATATGGTCGACCTTGTTTCTATGGTGCTATGATTGCCGAAGGCGTTGTCGCTCTCATTTGGGCTGCGGCTGCATCTTCTTTCTTTGGTTCTGTGGGTGGTTTGCAAGAGTATGTTGCCTCTCTCCCTGCTACTGCCAACAAGGCTGCCGAAGTGGTTAATCTTATATCTAATAGTTGGTTAGGCAAATTTGGAGGGATATTGGCTGTACTTGGCGTGGTTGCTGCCCCTATCACATCTGGCGACACTGCTCTCCGTTCTGCTCGTCTTATCGCTGCCGATTTCCTTCATATCGATCAAAAACCTATTGCTAAACGTCTTATGGTAGCCGTTCCTCTTTTTGTCGGCACTTTCATTCTTTTGCAAATCAATTTTGATATCATTTGGCGCTATTTCGCTTGGAGCAATCAAACGCTCTCTGTCTTCACTTTCTGGGCTCTAACGGTTTATCTCTATAAAGAAAAACGCAACTATTGGATCACTCTTCTTCCTGCTCTATTTATGACTGCCGTCTGCTCTTCATATATTATGGTTGCACCCGAAGGTTTCGGTCTTCCACTATACATAGGCTACATCGTCGCATCGATAGTCTGCGTTATTTTTACTCTATTATTCATCCGTTTCACAAAAAACTATTAATTATTCAAAAGTAGCATGTCGCATATATATGTGCATTGGCTTAAAAGCGTTAAGAAAAAATACTAATAAATTCGTCAATAAGGCTTTTTGAGGAGGTTATACGAATTTTATTCGAAGCACTATGATTAAGCGTTGCTTCTATTTTGTTAGAAGTAGGTAGTTTGTCCGACTTTAAAGCCTTATAGAATTTATTATTTATTTTTTTAGCTTTTAAGGCGTAGCACTAGCGTTTTGCTTACTTTTGCGCAATGACAAAAGTAAGATTTTATGTCCATTTACGAAATTGCCGAAGAATTCATTCAGTTCACCAACTGTTCTATCTTCCTGACCGGTAAAGCTGGTACGGGCAAGACCACTATGCTCCGACAAATTCGTGAAAACTCTCTAAAACAAATTGCTGTTGTTGCTCCTACTGGTGTGGCGGCCATCAATGCTGGTGGCACCACTATCCACTCTTTTTTTCAACTTCCTTTTTCTCCGTTTATACCAACTGCCGAGGCAAAAAAATCTTTTATTGCTAAACAGCAGGTCAATGATGTGCGCCGTAAAATCTATCGCGAACTCGAACTCCTCATCATCGACGAGGTCTCTATGGTGCGCGCCGATATTCTCGATGCTATCGATACTGTTCTCCGTCACTATCGTTTTCGTCGCAACGAACCTTTTGGGGGCGTGCAAGTGGTATTTATTGGCGATATGTATCAATTGCCTCCTGTCTGTGTGGGCGACGAATGGGAGCTCTTACGTCGTTACTACGAATCTCCCTATTTCTTTCATTCTCAGGTAATCAAGCAACAACCCCCTATCTATATCGAACTCGATAAAATCTTCCGTCAAAGCAATCAGCAGTTTATCAATCTTCTCAATGAGGTTCGCAATAATCAACTTACACCCGACACGTTGCGTCTACTGAATCTTTGTTATAATCCCGATTTTCGTAACGTCGATGAGTATATTACACTCACAACTCACAATGCCTCTGCCGATGCTATAAATAATGACGAATTAGCCAAAATCAATGCGCCTTATTATAAGTATATGGCGCATATCGACCGCGATTTCCCTGAGCGAAATTTCCCTACCGAGGTGGAGCTTACTCTCAAACTTGGAGCTAAAGTTATGTTCATTGCCAATGATTTAGCGCAACCTCGTCGCTATTATAATGGCAAGATAGGCGAAATCACCGAGATAAATAACGATGAAATTTGGGTCACTTGCGATGGCGAATCCGAAGCCATAAAGGTCTCTCTCGAGGTTTGGGAGAATAAATCTTATACTATCGACCCTAAGACTAATCAACTCGAAGAGAAAACTCTGGGCACTTTCACTCAGTATCCATTGCGATTGGCATGGGCTATCACTATTCACAAAAGTCAAGGTCTCACTTTCGATAAAGTCGTTATCGACGCTGCGGCTGCTTTTGCTTCTGGTCAAGTCTATGTCGCTCTTTCTCGTTGTCGTTCGCTCGATGGCATTGTGCTCACTTCGCAAATCAACCCCTATTCTCTTGCCGTCGACCCTAATATTGTGCGTTATAGCGAGCAACGCCTCCCTATTGTTGAACTCGAGCGTCAAGTCGAACTATTCAAATCAAGGTATAGTGTTCAATTGTTAACTAAACTTTTCTCTCTCGAAGATTTAATGTCTCACACCTTCGATTTCTATAATTATATCAAAACTGTTCTTGCCGATTTCAACGAAGACACTGCGCCATATCTTGAAGACCTATTTACTCAAGTTAACGAATTATATGGTGTTGCTCAGCGTTTTATATATCAGCTTAATAATGCAAATCTAACCGATATCGAATTCATCTCTTCGCGGGTAAATGCTGCCTCTGGCTATTTTGTTCCAAAATTAGATGATTTATTAGTGCTTATCGAATCTTCTCCTGCTATTACCGAGAGCAAGGTCGAAGCTCAAGATTATGTCGATCGTCTACAGGCTGTTTTCGAAATTACTTCTCAATTACGTCATATAATCGATGGCATTGCCGATGATATTTCGGTGGTCAATTATTTCAATGTCAAGCAGTCCTACAAAGTTCCTCCTTTCAAGGTGAAGGCCTATGTTGTCGAGCGTGAGGTGAAGATGCTAAAAACCGACCACCCTAAACTCTACAAAATGCTTGCCTCTTGGCGCAATGACTATTGTAAAGAGAATAATATTATCGTCTATCAAATGTTTACTAATAAGGTATTGGTCGATGTTTCTAATTCTCTACCTACCGAAATAGAACATTTGTCAAAAATAAAAGGCTTTGGTAAAATCAAAATCCAACGTTATGGGCAAGATTGTATCGACATAGTCCGTCTCTATTGTCGCGAAAATGGAATTGACATTACCACTCAATCCAACATCTTTTTCGAACCAGAGTCTGAATATGGCAATGCTGTAGAAGAAGGTAGAGACGCAATAGATTCTGTTTCAAAACCAAAGAAATCTAAGCGCAAAACCAAAGAGAAAGTCGAAAAGATATCATCAGAGGAGATAACTCTTGCCTTACTCAATGAGGGTAAAACTCCCGAAGAAGTTGCTTCTGAGCGAGATTTGACTATGAGTACAATTTATACTCATATGGCAAAATTGATAAATACAAAAAAAATCGACATTGACCAATATGTCGATGCCGATTTATTAAATTTTGTTATGTCTATTCTCAATAAAACACCCGAACTATCAAATTCCGAATTATTCGAACAGCTCAATGGTTCAGTCTCTTACGATATTCTTCGCCTCATTCGTGCTTATCAACTGTTACCAACCAATAGCTAACCATTGCAAAAAATTATGTTAATACTTTTGCTCACAAAAGAATAAAAAAGAAATTACCCTTATGGATAATTTCTTTTTTGTATAGTAAATGTAAATTTTATTTGGTTTTGTTGTGCCCACATTGACGGAGAAACGTTAAGAAAAAATTGAAAATATCCGTTGATGAGGGTTTTTGAGGAGGCTGCCGAATTGTTTAGAAATCAAGTGAATTAGCGTTGTGTTAAATATTTAGAAATCAGTTAACTCAGCCCGACTTTAAACCCGAGTAGGATATTTATAATTTTTTTAGTTTCGTAGTCTAAGTGGGAGACTTTTTGTTAATTTTTGCTATAAGCGAAAGCAGAGTCAAGCTCGCTTGAACTATGCTGAGCGCAGCAAAAATCATGAAATAATTTTGGTCACAAAAGTAACATTTTATTTTCGTTGTTTCATCTCCTCATTGTAGCAGTGTCTACAGATTGGCTCATACTTATCTGTTTCGCCCAAAAGCACTTGCGATTCTCCCGCAACCAAGCGATGTGACACGTATGCTGGAGCACCGCATCTCACACACACTGCATGCACCTTTTGTATGTCATCTGCAATAGCCATCAATGCTGGCATCGGACCGAATGGAGTACAGCGGAAATCCATATCCAAACCTGCGATAATCACGCGGTATCCATCTTCCGACAATTTACGGCACACTTCAACTATACCATTGTCAAAGAATTGAGCCTCATCAATGCCAATAACATCCACATCTCCAGCCATCAACAATATGTTTTGTGATGATTCCACTGGTGTCGATTGTATAGCGTTATGGTCGTGACTCACCACCTCTGTTTCCGAGTAGCGAGTATCAATGCATGGTTTGAATATTTCAACTTTCTGTTTTGCAAATTTCGCACGTTTCAATCTGCGGAGCAATTCTTCTGTCTTCCCCGAAAACATCGAACCACAAATCACCTCAATACTTCCGCGGTGGTGACAACTACAATTAGCCGATTCAAAAAAATACATATAAATAGGTGTTATATCATAAAAAATTTGTACCTTTGCACTAGTTTGTGTTACTAGTGTAATGCCCATTTTCGCATTTGCGTTGCATTTGCAACGCAAATGCAAAGTTACGAAATAATTTTTAATAAAAAATAATACTTTTCTAGAAAAATGAACAAAGATGTTTTAGTTGCTCTTATTGCAAAGGATGTCAACGAATTACAAACTCTCACCGAAGGTCTCGACCAAATGGAGGCAATTCCAGCCCCTTATCTCCGTCTTGCATTAGATAAGTCTAAAGCTTTGACTACTAATATAGATAATCTTATTAACTACTTAAATAATAAGGAGGTAGAAGATCAACTTGAAGCCCAACGTTTAGCCGAAATCGAAGCAAAAAAAGCCGAAGAAGCTGCTCGTGAGGCAGAACTTGCTCGTATTGCTGAAGAACAAGAAGCCCTATTCCGTGCCGAAGAACTTGAGCGCGAACGCCAAGCCGAAGCTCGTCGTAAAGCCGAAGAAGAGATGGCTCGTCAAGTTGCCGCTATCGAAGTTGCCCGTCAAGCCGATTTAGAAGAACGCCGTCGTCGTGAAGAGGAAATTCGTCGCCAAGAAGAACTTAAACAACAAGAAGAAGCGCGTCGTTTTGCTGCCGAACAAGAAGCTATCCGTCTGCGCGAAGAAGAAGCGCGTCGTCAAGCTGCCGAGCAAGAAGCGCGTAGGGTAGAGGCAGAGCGCATTGCTCGCGAACAAGCTGAAGAACAAGCACGTATACAAGCCGAACTCGAAGCTCGCATCGAAGCTGAGCGTCTTGCAAAAGAGCAAGCTGAGAAAGAACAAGCCGAACTCGAAGCTCAAGAAAAATTAGCAGCTCAAGTTGTTGTCGATGCCGTACTTGCCGAATCTGCAGTCACAACTCTTGCCGACTCTATCGAAACTACCGAATCTTTGGCAGATAAGTTGGCAAAAGGTGCCGACGACACACTAGCATCAGTTATTAACAATAAAAAAATCATAGATCTAAAGGCTTCTATCACTCTTGGCGATCGTTTCCGTTTCCAACGCGAACTTTTTGGTGGCAATGGCGAGAAAATGAATAAAGCAATCTCCGACTTCAATTCGTTCGAGTCTATGGACGAAGCACAAGCCTATATAGCTAAAAACTTCGAATGGCCACTCGACAACGATGCCGTTTCCGATTTCATTCAACTCCTTCAACGCCGCTATTTATAATGGACTCACAACACTCAATAACTCCTCCCCTTAGTAAGGGGAGGTGCCCAGAGGGCGGAGGGGTATGTAATTTTATCGCCGAAGGCTCAAAGACCGTTGGTTCTCAATTCTCAACTCTCAATTCTCAACTCTATTTAGTTCCCACTCCTGTTGGCAACCTCGAAGATATAACATATCGCGCCTTACGCATTCTCAAAGAGGTCAATCTTGTGCTTGCCGAGGATACTCGCACTACGGGTATTCTCTTCAAACACTTTGATATTCACACCCCTATGGCATCGCATCACAAGTTCAATGAGCATAAAACTATTGCCCATTTTGCCGACCGCATTCTCGCAGGCGAATCTATTGCCCTTGTTAGCGATGCTGGCACACCTGCCATATCCGACCCTGGATTTATGCTCGTGCGCGAGTGTGTTGCTCGTGGCATTAGGGTGGAGTGTCTCCCTGGTGCAACTGCATTTGTCCCTGCACTTGTCGATTCTGGATTGCCTACCGACCGCTTCTGTTTCGAAGGATTCCTCCCTCAGAAAAAAGGGCGCCAAACCAAAATCCAATCCCTTGCCAATGAGGAGCGTACAATGATTTTCTACGAATCACCATACCGACTCGTAAAAACTCTCCAACAATTTGCCGAAGCCTTTGGCTCTGACCGTCAAGCTTCTGTCTCTCGCGAAATATCAAAAATGTTCGAAGACACGCAGCGCGGCACACTACAACAACTAGTCGAGCATTTCACTACCATACCACCTAAAGGCGAAATAGTCATCGTCGTAGCCGGAGCAAGTAGAGACGCAATACATTGCGTCTCTGAAGATGAAGACGAAGAACAAGACCTAGCCAAAATCCGCCGTTCCAAAAAACACCGTCAATAAACCCTACCTAACAGCAACCTTCTTCATAGGATAACCCTACCTTCAGGCTATCTGTTGGCTCCTATAAATTATCTTAAAAATAGGTTTATCCTTCGTATATCCTTCGTATATCCTTCGTAGAAGGTAGGAAAAATATAGCACTAGAAAAAATCATTCCTCATTCCTCATTCCCCATTCCTCATTCCTAACTCCTCATTCCTAACTCCTCATTCATTCTATCAACCATCTCCCTCGCACTATACCGCTTCGCCTGCTCAACTGTCCCTTCCGACAATCTCACATACAACTCCCTATCACTCAACATCTCATCAATCCGTTTAGCAATCTCATCCAACTCCTGCACATCCACCTTATAACCATTCACCCCATCTTCCACCATCTCAGCAATTCCTCCCACCGTAGGCACCACCACAGGCAATCCAAACACCATCGCCTCCAACGCAGTCAATCCAAATGTCTCAATCGCTTGCGTTTTATCTGTCAAATTCAGCACCACACTCGCCTCTCGATAAAATGGCACCACATCTGCCTGTCGAGCATACACCTTCAAATTTTCCACACGCTCCAACTCACCAAAATATCTATCCACATTCTCTTGCTCCTCATTCAGCACCAATACAAACTCATATTGTCCCAATCTCCGAGCCAATTCCACAAACTCATTCGTCCCTTTATATCCTTTGAGCGACCCCAACATCAACACCCTCTTTCTCTCAAACGCACCAACGCCATCCACCACAGCTCTCTTCACAAACTCCTCTGGCAACGCATTAGGCACAACCACCACCCCCTTCTCTCGTTTCAAAAACGACCGCTGATATTCCGACACACATACAATTTCTGTCGCCACTCTCTGCATCACCCATGCCAATACTCTATACAGCCCGCTCTTCACCATCGCATTCTCGTGGTAGTGATACACCACCCTCTTCCTCATCAACCATCCCGCCACCGCAGGTCCCACAGGCAATATCGTATTCACATAAAACACCACATCCCTATCTCTCCAATACCCCAACGCCACAAAAAACGTATAAATCTGCACCCACACATACCTCAACGCCGTAACCACCCCACTCCCCGAAAACCTATAATCATAATATCTATATTTCAGTTGAGAGTTGAGAACCGAAGGTCTTTGAGCCTTTGGCGATAAAATTGAGAGTTGAGAGTTACCTGCTAACTGTTGTCTGTTGTTTGTTGTCTGTTGACCCTCAATATTGTCCCCCTGTCTTAGGGGGACGAGCGTAGCGGAGGGGGTCAATTG
>JAZQUV010000014.1:0-32768 GCA_045631465.1 Candidatus Aphodosoma sp.
AAAATCAGAAATTACTTTTTAGGTTTATTTAATCTTTTTCAATAAATTAAAATCAAATCCGTTGACTCAAAAAATCATTGTAAATAACTAATTTTCAATAAGTCAAAGAGCAATTTTTATTTTTTTAGTGGACACTAGTGAAGTAATGTAATTTTATAAATTATTTAAAAAGCATTTCATTAATTAAATTTGTATTGGAATGGATATAACTGAATTTGAACAAAATCTTGATAAAAATGTATTACCTTTAATAAAGGAGCATTTGATGTTGGCATATACAAATGGTTATAAGGAAGCTGAAAAAGAGTGGGAAGAGATGACTATTGCAGAGTATAAGAAAAAACATAATATTGGTTATGTTATAGATTTGAATTTGCCATCAGGAACAATTTGTTATGCAAAGAAAATATCATTTAGTGAGATATTAAAAAGTGATATTAAGCTTCCAACTGAAGCTCAAGTAAAAGAATTTACGCAATGTAAGTGGCAGCAAGAGATACTTGGTAGAATCTGTGTTATGGGGTTAAATGGTGAAAGCTATTCCTTTGGTCGTATCTCTGAGAAAATTTTTTGTGGTCTCAAGATTCGTGGAACGATGATTTTAAATCATCGGGTTGGGTATATGATGTAGAGATGGGTAAATTTATCAAAGATATAGTCTTTTCTGGTGAAAAATTTTGGACTTTACTTGTTTTGCCTGATAATTTGAAAAAAGACATTTGATTTTTCGGAATAGATGTTTTGGTATAATAGTATTTTTTTAATTGATTGATTATGAGAGTAACTAATAAAATGGGTTTTGCGATAGAAGTGAAAGGTCGCCACTTTTCATTTAATTTGGATTTTCATCAAAGAGGGTCTGAGATTTTTGTAAAAACGAATGTGTATAGGCCATCAGAATTAGCAGATAACTCTTCTAGTCCTTTGGGGTTAGTTATGTCAGCAGATTCACTTTCAGAAAAGGAAGAGTTTATGAAAGATCTTAATGCTCAAGTTTTATATATTAATTCAAAAAAAGATGAACAGCTGAGTGTACAGTTATTATTTGATGCTTGTTGTTTGGCTTGTAGTGTGCATATAAATAGATATGGTAGATTATTGATTGTCGATTTGTTGACTTATATGGATATTTTTGCTATATTATATCGTACTTGTTTTTCAGCATCGCAAGAAGAAACAATTGCATTATATCGTAAATGTGTAAAAATTATAGGTACTTCTTTAAATCAATATGTGCAATGTCCAGGTGTATTTGGTAGTGTTATGGATTTTAATACATGGGCAAGGAATAAGTGTATATAATTTATTAATTTAGTTGTTTATTTTATGTTTTATACAACCGAACATTATCGTTATTCTCTTCCAACTGCTCAAATGGCATTTTCTATGTTGGGAGATGATTTTCCTATTGAGGAAATGATTGTAAGTAATATTCGAACAGATTTAAAGTTAAATCGTATTGACTTTTCAGAAACTGATTTTGGGGATGAAGTTCATTTTTTAATTAAAGGAGTTGGTTCGTTTTATATGAGAAGTAGTATTTTTATTATCTTTAGTAAAAAGGACTTGGCATTACATTTTCATATGTTCACCAATGATTATAATAGAGAAGAAAATATTAAATATGAAAAAGTTGTTGATGAATGGATGAGAAAAACTTTTTATGAAAAGTTATTGTTTGGCGTACCTGTTTTCGATATGAAAATTTGGGAAGGTGTTCCTAATATCCCTGAAGATATGCGACTTGGGGCAATTAATTTTATGAGCAGAAATCTTTTTAAAAGTTTGCTTATAATAGGTTGATATTTTTTGTGGAATAAGTATTTATATTGTTGGACGTACAAAACAAAATAACAGCGATTAACTCGTGGGTGGGTTAATCGCTGTTTTGTTTTGTTTGAATTGGGACGCACTGCGCTCTGAATTGACATAGTTGAGATTGGGGAATATATACTCAGAAACTACGAAAGAGTGATATTGTATATGACTATAAATTTACGGCTTTATTATTTATTTTCTCTGTCGCACCTTCGGCGCTTTGGTTTTATATGATTCGTTACCGGGGGTTAACACCCCCGTCTGTGCTCTTTCGTCCCTTTGGGACTTTTTTAAACATACAATGCAGAATACTAGCCCTTCTTTTTATTCCTAATTCCGTTGCACTTTTTTATTCAATATATGCAAGTATAATGGATAAAATAGGGGATTTTATAAAAAAACGACGATTAACTTTGATGAGTTAGTCGTCGGTTTTTCTATTTTATGGGATAGGGTTATTTGCCCCAGTTTTGTTTGATGAAGGCTTCGGCGTGTTGGGTTTGAGATTCCATGCCGCGCATGCGTTCCATTGAGTCGTGATACTCTTTTACTTCGTCCATGCCTTGACTTTGGTGACACATGTAGGCTTCTACTTTTTTGTTGTGATAGTCGGTGATGTCAACCCAGAGAATTGGGGTGAAGTTTTGGGTTTGTAGGCCTGTCATCACCTCGCCATAGTAGAGGTCGAAACTGTAGCCCGATTGGCGCCATGCGTCATAGACAAGTACTGCGCAGATACGGTGGTCACGATGGGAGTCGATAGGCCAATGGGTGATTACCATATCGGGTTTTTCGGCTTTGATGAGGGCAAGCATTTCGGCATAACGCTCTTTGTTGACCTCGGCATTGCCATCGATTTGGGTCATAAACACTGGGCGGACACCCATCACTTCGCATGCTCGGCGCGCTTCGGCTTGACGGATAGTGCGCGACTCTTCGTGGCTTTTGCCACGGATGCCAGCCTCGCCAGAGGTGAGATATACCGATACTACCTCTACGCCCATAGTTTTGAGTTTGAGGATAGTGCCTCCACACATAGTTTCGGGGTCGTCGGGGTGAGCACCGATGACGAGTACCTTTTTGTAGCCATCGAGCCAGCGTTCGGCGGCTTGGATTTGTCCTAAGAAAAATAGGAGTAGAGTGGCAAGTATAAGCGTTTTTTTCATAGTTTAGTTTGTTTTGTTTCTCATGGAATACGACTCGCTTCGCTTGTCGTTACCTTTCGGTTGTTTTTTTTGTCTCCCACAGATAACACAGATTTAAAAGATTTTTCCTTTCGGATTTGTTTTTGATTTTTCGCTCTCGACTGCGTCGAAGTCGCTCATCGGATTTACACAGATTATTACGCTTCGCGTGCCGTTCGGCGTTTGTTTTTTTGTTCGCCCCCGATGGGGACGGGTGTGGGAGTGGTATGCACTATCCGCAGGTTCCCGTTGGTCACCCGCGGTTAAGTATGGTTAGCCCTCTTCGAGGACTGAATTGTTTTATTCTTCTTTATTTATCGGGTAATTAAGGTTATTTTTTCTCTTTCTTTTTGCGGACGAAGTCGTTGCGTTTGCCGGCGAAGATTTCGTATTTCCAGTATTCGCAGTCGAGGGCACCATTGCGGAGTTCGATTTTCTTTGAAGGTTTCATGCCGATAGCTGCAAGACAATCAGTGTGGGAAGAGATGACCCATGCTTCGTTGCCTACGAAGCCATGTTTGAGGGCAGTGCCGATTTGGCGGTAGAGGTTGAAGAGGTCGTCAGACAAGATACGCTCGCCATAAGGAGGGTTGGTGACCATAAGAGCCTTTTGTGGCATAGGTTCGAATTCGGCGATAGGGCGTTGTTTGACTTCGATGTATTTAGAGAGACCAGCAGACTTAATGTTCTCATTTGCAATCTCTACGGTGCGTTTGTTGATGTCGTAGCCGTAGATTTTGTGAGTAAATTCGCGTTCGCAAGTGTCGTCGTTGTAGATATCGTCGAAGAGGTCGGCATCGAAGTCGCCCCATTTTTCGAAAGCGAAAGATTGGCGATATATACAAGGTGGAATGTTGAGGGCGATGAGGGCAGCCTCGATGAGGAATGTGCCCGAACCGCACATAGGGTCGACGAAGTCAGTTTCGCCATTCCAGCCAGCCATGAGGAGCATACCAGCAGCAAGAGCTTCAGAGATAGGGGCTTCGTTTTGCGAATTGCGGTAACCACGTTTGTGGAGACTTTCGCCAGAAGAGTCGAGTGCGATAGTACATTCGTCGTGCGAGATGTGTACATTTATATATAGGTCGGGATTGTTGATGCGGACATTAGGGCGGCGATTTTCGCGTTCCATGAATTGGTCGGCAATGGCGTCTTTCACACGATAAGCTACGAATTTAGAGTGGCGGAAATTCTCGGAATTGACAGTTGCGTCGATGGCAAATGTGCTTTTTACATTTAAATATTTGCTCCAGTCGAAAGCTTTCACTTTGTCGTAAACCGCATCGGCATCGGAAGCTTTGAATTTTAGGATAGGTTTGAGTATGCGGATTGCAGTGCGGAGATAGAGGTTTGCACGATACATCAAGGCTTGATCGCCTGTGAAAGATACAGCGCGGCGGCCGATAGTGACGTTGTTGGCACCCAATTCGGTGAGTTCTTTTGCCAATATTTCTTCTAGACCATAGTAGGTTTTGGCAACTAATTCAAATTCTTTCATATTTATAGTAGCGAGTAGTTAGTAGCGAGATAGTTTTTTTAAGAAGACATAATAACAAAAGAACAGAAAGTATAGATATAAATTTTATGTTATTATGTTTTTATGTCTTTTAATTAAAAATTTAATTTACTTAAGGCGCATTGTAAGCGGTTTTCGCCGAGACCTGAGACTTCGGCGTATGTAAAGTTGTGTTGCTCGATGAGTTGTTTGTAGCGAGCATAGAGTTCGGGGCGGATGTCGGGATTCTCGCGCACGGGGTCGTATTCCCACGGAGTGTCGGGTTGGCAGAGGAGGTAGAGATCTACGGGCGATTGAGCAATAGCCTCTGCAATCCATTCAGGTTCGCGACCATAGACCTTTTCGAACCAAACCTTAGTGATAATCAGGTGAGTGTCGACAAAAAGCAGGTAAGGTTCGTCGGTAGAGGAAGGCGTGTTTTTGATTTGTTCGATTCTTTGTTTTAGGTGCTCGTGCTGGTGGCGAGCAATATGTTCCACATCCTCGTAGGTGTATTTATAGTCGCGTTCAGCCACATAGTCGCGAGCATATTCGGCGATGTATTCGCTATGGAAATGCTCGGCAAGTTGTTGGCAGAGAGTAGATTTGCCAGTGCTTTCGGGGCCAGTGACGACTATAACTTTTAGATTCATTGTAGGGATGAGTGTTTTGCGCTAAATAACTTGCAAATATAGTGTTTTTTTTGTGAATTTGCAAGAGGGGAGAGGGAGAGTGTATTTTTTTTAGAGTATCTCTATTAGTTTGTTGACATCCTCTTCGGTTGTGGACCAAGAGGTGACGAAGCGGACAGTGGTTTCGGTTTCGCCACGGACACCCCAATCTTCGAAAGAGACACCGTTGGCACGTAGGCGGTCGACAACGTCGTTAGGCAAGATGAAAAACTGCTGATTGGTAGGCGAGTCGATAGCAACACGATAGCCCTTATTGACAAAAGCCTCGCGGATGCGTTGGGCTAATATAACGGCATGTTCACAGATATTCTGGTAGAGATTGTCGGTGAAAAGAGTGAGGAATTGTAGTCCCAAGATTCTGCCTTTGGCACATAGGGCGCCATGCTGTTTCACCAAAGGGAAGAAGTGGGGTAGTGTGGCAGGATTGGCAGCAACGACAGCCTCGCCAAAGAGTAAGCCGCATTTGGTGCCACCGATATAAAAGACATCGCATAGGCGGGCAATGTCGGGCAGAGTGACATCACAATCCTTAGATGCAAGGGCATAGCCAAGGCGTGCACCATCCATATAGAGAGGAATATTGTGTTTGTGACAAACGGCAGAGAGTTGCTTGAGTTCGTTGAGCGAATAGAGCGTGCCATACTCGGTAGGCATAGTGATATAGAGCATGCCAGGAGCCACCATATGCTCGTAGGTTTTGTCGCGATAGAAATTGGTGATATAGTCGTCGACCTGAGAGGCAGAAAGTTTGCCATTAGTATCAGGTAGGGTGAGGACCTTGTGACCGCTATGCTCAATGGCACCACTTTCGTGGACATTGATGTGGCCACATTCGGCAGCCAAAACGCCCTCGTGGCGACGGAGAAGAGCATCGATGACAGTGGCATTGGTTTGGGTGCCACCCTCCATAAATTGAACTAACGCATTAGGAGCAGCGCACGCAGAGCGGATGGCATCTTTAGCCTGCTGAGTATATTGGTCGCAACCATAGCCGACAGTGTGCTCGAGGTTGGTTTCCACTAATCGACGCATCACTTCGGGGTGAGCACCAGCCATATAGTCGCTATTGAAATAGATCATGAGAGTGTTTGAGATTTTTTGATTGGTTAACTTTTGAGGACTTTTTTTATTGAGCAAAGGTACGAAAAAACTTGTAAGAATGCAAGTGGAATGGTAAAATATTGATGTTTTTTGTTTAGAAAGGGATGATTGTTTTGTTGCTGTTTGTGATTGGTTTATAGATGGATAGGTTGGGTTGGTGTGAGATGATGCAATCGGTGAAGTGGTACTTCCCCATTACTTGACACTAGAAAAAATAATATCCTAAAATTTATTTTTTTGTTGTTATTGAAGTTACAATACAGCTTTTATTTTCAAGAGAATCAACAATATACTGTTCTTCTTCTCTCTTTTTTTGTTTTATAATTTTCACCGTATCTTTACTGTTTTGCTGTTTGCAATATTCTCTAATATCTTTATATCTGCATGTTGTTTTTGTGATACATCCAAATAAACAAGACCAAGACTCTTCCATAGTACAATTTCTTGTATTCCATTTGAAGACGAATAAATCTAAATATAGTTGTAAATAATAATCTTTACAATGGGTTGTTGCATATCTAAACTGCCTTTGGTAATGAGAAAAAGTTCCTTCTATAGAATTGGAAGAATATCCATTAGGCGAAATATATTGTTTACGAGAATGGCAATTTATTTCACGAGCCGTTGAAAGATCACAATATAGTGGTGAGTCGTCAGAAACGTATAAAACAACATCTTTTGTGTGTTGTTCTAATATGGTTTTAATATTCTTTGAATTAAAGTTATTTGGTAGTATTTTTAGAAAAATATTATTTCCGTCATTTCCCCCCAAAACAGGAGTCTTAGATAAACTCATTGCTTGAAAAGCTTCAGATGCATTAAAATACTGTTGTTCAGGTGGAATTACTCCCCAATAATGCAACAACTCTAATTTCTTTTTCCAGTGTTTATTCTTCCATTTACCACCTAGGTAAACTTCATCTAACGCAACCAAACCCGAGAGCGGAGTGTCTTGATTTAAAGCATGCTGCAATCGTTTCACTAAAAACCAACTTGTATTATAAGAGACATTTATCATTCGAGCTAGATCACCTGTAGATATTGCATTTTCTGCTAAAATGATAAAGATTGCACAGAGAATTTGGGCTGTCGATAATTTCGAATTTTGAAAAATTGTTTTTACTCTACTCGAATATTTTCTATTGCAATGATTGCATTTATAGCGATTGTTTTTACAAAGATATTGCTTCGTTTTTCTTTCACAATAAGGACACACTGGGGTGCCATTTTTCCATCGAAAACGAAGCCATATTGCTTCAGCATTATTTATTATATGAATGATATTCATATCAGATTTTTTGATTTTCATATATTGTATTGTCTTGATTTTCAATGCAAATATACAAAAAATAATTGATATACACAAATATAAATAACTGATATTCAATATATTAAAGTGTTTTTTGAGTCTTTTTTTTGCATGTGTGTTTGTTTAATGGAATTAGTGTCAAGTAATGGGGAAGTACCGGTGAAGATTGCTTTATAGTATGTTTATAGTATGTTTATAGTATATTTATCCTATATTTATAGTATATTTATTGTATGTTGTAGTTAGGGTGATAGTAGGGTTCTTTGTTGTGTTAGTTGAAAATGGGATGTTGAAAGGGTTGTTTTTGTGCGGATATTCTGGAAATACCTGATATTCCGGATTTTCGGTGGGTATGGTTTTTCTAGACGATCTAGGCGGGGAAAGTGTTTTTGGGCGGATATCACAGAGATGGGCAACTAATAGGGCGCGGTTTTTTTTATTATAGTGTGGGGTGTTGCGAGATAATTATTTTTTTTGTATCTTTGGAAATTAATTAATTAAATAGGTATAGTATGAATAGATTGAAATATATATTATTGGTTTTCATTTTGTTAGTGAGTGTGCGGGGATATGCAGATAGAACAGAATTGGAGCAAGCGGGAATGAAGTTGTCGCAATTTTTGTTTTATCTTGATAATTTGTATGTTGACACGGTGGATGTGGGAGAGTTGGCAGAGAAGGCAATAGTGGAGGTTTTGCAAGAGTTGGACCCACACTCGACATATATTGCCGCGGAGGATGTGGCAGAGATGAATCAAGGGATTCAAGGAAACTTTGAGGGAATTGGAATTTCCTATCAATTTATAAAAGATACAGTAGTGGTGAGTCAGACAATAGCAGGGTGTCCGGCAGAGAAAGTGGGGATGTTGCCAGGCGATAGATTGACGCATGTGGGCGAGACTTGCATTGCCGGAGTAGGGATGAAGCAGTCGGAAATACCGAAATTGATACGCGGGCCAAAGGGGTCGAAAGTGAATGTGACAGTAGCGCGTAGAGGAGAGAAGAAACCGATAGTATTCACGATTATACGCGATAAAATTCCGCTTCACTCGGTAGATGCAGCATTCTATGTGGCAGAAGGAGTGGGATATGTGAAATTGAATAGTTTTTCGATTACGACGACAGACGAGATAGCGCAGGCATTGTATGAGTTGGAGAGAGAGGGAGAGTTGAGAAGTTTAGTGCTTGATTTGCAGTCGAATGGCGGAGGCGTGATGTCGGCAGCAATAGAGTTGGTTAACCTATTTTTGCCAAAAGATAGGTTGATAGTATATACCGAAGGAGTGCATCAAGAGAGATTCTCGGCAATGTCGTATGGCGGTATGAAGTTGATAGATATGCCATTGTATGTGTTGATCGACGAACATTCGGCATCGGCGAGCGAGATTGTGTCAGGAGCATTGCAAGATTGGGATAGAGCGACGATAGTGGGGCGTAGATCGTTTGGTAAAGGATTGGTGCAAAGACCATTGACGATGAAAGATGGGTCGGAAATACGCTTGACCACGTCGAGATACTATACCCCATCGGGGCGAAATATACAAAAACCATACGCAGAAGGAAAAGAGGAGTACTATAAAGACCTCGAAAGAAGATATGAGCATGGCGAAATGATGAATCCGGACAGCATTACATTCCCTGACTCGTTGAAATATAAGACATTAGTAGAAGGTCGCACCGTGTATGGCGGCGGAGGAATATTCCCAGATGTGTTTGTGCCATTGGATACAACACGAGTGACAAAATTGCATAGAAATGTGGTGGCAAAAGGTGTGTTTGCGCGGACAGTGAGTGAGTTTGTAGATGGAAATAGGAAAGTGTTGTTGCGCAAATATAGCACATTCGAAGAGTTTGAAGCAGGATTTGAGATGAGCGAGAAGATTTATGATAGATTGATTGACGAGGCGCGCAAAGAAAAAGTGGAATTTGATGAAGCAGATGTAGAGAAGAGCAAGGCATTGTTGCTATTGCAGATGAAGGCAGTGGTAGCCCAGGGGTTGTATGGGACAGAGGCGTTTTATAGAGTGATGTGTGTGGAGAATGCAGCATTGGAAAAGGTGTTGGAGATGATAAAAAAGTAAATTTAAAATAAAGATAAAAGATATGACACAAATTCAAGAATTGGGCGAATTTCGCCTTATCGATGCACTAACAGAATGTATCGAATTGCAAAATGAATCATCGAAAGTGGGCGTAGGCGATGACTGCGCAGTGATGAATTATGGAGAAAAAGATGTGGTAGCAACCACAGATTTGTTGTTAGAAGGCATTCATTTTGACTTGACATATACACCATTGAAACATTTGGGATATAAAGCCGCAATGGTGAATATCTCGGACGTTTGTGCGATGAACGCACGTCCAACACAAATGTTGGTGAGCCTCGGTATATCGCAACGCTTTCATGTAGAGCAGATTGAAGAACTTTATGCAGGTATATATTTGGCATGCGAGAAAGCAGGCGTAGACGTAGTGGGTGGTGATACATCGGCATCGTTGACAGGTTTGACAATTAGTATTACTTGTTTGGGCGAAGTGGAGAAAGATCGTGCAGTGTTGCGTAGCGGAGCAAAAGAGACAGACTTGATTTGTGTGACAGGCGACCTCGGTGCAGCCTATATGGGATTACAACTACTTGAAAGAGAGAAACAAATATTTCAAAGCGGACAAGACGAAGGATTCCAACCTGACTTTGCGGGTAAAGAGTATATACTTGAACGTCAGTTGAAACCGGAGGCATGTATTGATACAATCAAATATCTTCGTGAGAAAAATATTGTGCCAACAGCGATGATGGACGTTAGTGATGGTTTGTCGTCGGAATTGTTGCATATTTGTAAAGCGAGTGGGGTGGGATGTAGAGTGTATGAAGACAAATTGCCAATTGATTATGCTACAGCGTCGATGTGCGATGAATTTAATATGAACTTGACAACAGTGGCGTTGAATGGCGGAGAAGATTATGAGTTGTTGTTTACAGTGCCATTGTCGGAACACGAAAAACTACAAGGGCTTGAAGGGGTGCATATTATAGGTCATATTACAGATGCTAATTCGGGTTCGGCTTTGGTGACACGCGATGGACAGGAGATTCGCATTACAGCACAGGGTTGGAATGCGTTTAAGGGGGAAAATTCAAATGAATAAATCTTTTTAGTATGGGTAAAACTGTAACAACATATCTTATTGATGGAGATCCCAAAGGAACTCAGTATGCTTTTATTAGCAATAAGATTTGTCAAATGTTTGTTATCCAACGTTCGAATCTTTCTTATTTAAATACGCAAGAAAAATTACAAAAGCCAGCATTTTATATATTACTTGGGGAGGATGAAAATACTAAACCTCAAGCATATATAGGCGAGACCGAGAATTTTAGAGAACGTGTTAAGGATCATGATAGTAAAAAATCTTTTTGGCAAAAGGCACTCGTATTTGTATCGAAAGATGCCGATATGACAAAAGTTGATGTTCAATATTTAGAGCATAAGGCTATTGATGAAGCTAAAAAAGCAAATACTTTTGTGCTAAGTGATAATAAGCAAACACCTAAAGCGCCAAATTTACCTGAATATCAAAGAGATTCTATTGATGAGTTCTTTGAAGATGTGAAATTCTTAGCTTCGTTTATCGGTTGTAATATTTTTGATGTGGTGCAGCCGAAGGAAGAACACTTATTTTATGCAAATCGTAAAGGATGTGAAGCTAAAGGTTTTTATGGTTCTAATGGCTTTACTATATTAAAAGGTAGCTTTATTGTAAAAGATGTAGTTCCTTCTTTTCCTTGGAAGGATAAAAGGGAAAAATTATTGGGAGAGTATGCAGAACAGAAAGAAAGTAATTTTGTGATGATTTCCGATAAAACTTTTTCGAGTCCGAGTACAGCGGCTACATTTGTATTGGGACGATCTTCGAATGGATGGTCAGATTGGAAAGATAAAGACGGAAATACATTAGATTCTGTATATCGTAAACAGTTAGATTGATATTTGCATATATCATCATTTTTTTGTAACTTTGCAGTCGCAAAAAAAGAATTAATAATTTAATAAAAATATGAAACCAATTAATTTGCTTTCTATCGGTATAGCTTCTGACCACGCAGGTTATGATTTGAAAGAGGCTGTAAAAAAATATCTTGAAGAACAAGGTGTTATTGCTACTGATTTTGGTACAAATAGCACAGATAGTTGTGATTATCCAGATTATGCGCACCCACTTGCAAATGCAGTAGAACAAGGCGCATGTGAGTTTGGTATTGCAATTTGTGGTAGTGCAAATGGTATCACTATGACAGTAAACAAACACCAAGGTTGTCGTGCGGCAATTTGCTGGGAACCAGAATTGGCAGCTTTGGCACGTCAACATAATAATGCAAATGTACTTTCGTTGCCAGCTCGTTTCATTTCAGAAGAGAAAGCGTTGGAAATTGTGAAAACATTCTTTGCAAATGATTTCGAAGGTGGTCGTCACGAGCGTCGCGTAGAAAAAATTGCAATAGCAACAGAGGCTTAATAGATTATTTATAAGGTGTAACTTTTAATTGTGCATTGTGAATTTAGCATTGTACATTGTGTAAAGGGGGTGATTTTTAGTTATTTAAGTAAAAAATAGACAAAAAAACATAAAAACACTTTGCAGTGTCAAAAAAAACTGCTAACTTTGCAACCCGAAATTTCATTTGGGACGCTTCGTGCGTTTAGACACGATAAATAATTATTAATCAACCTATAAAATTACAAACTAAAATGATTGTAGTACCAGTAAAAGAAGGCGAAAACATCGAAAAAGCCCTCAAAAAATTCAAACGTAAATTCGAAAAAACAGGTGTTGTTAAAGAACTTCGTCGTCGTCAACAATTTGACAAACCATCAGTTGTTAAACGCGAAAAAATGCAACACGCTATCTACGTTCAACAATTGCATCAAAACGAAGACTAATTAATAGTCTGTTTTATAAAGAACGTTTAAGCAGAAAACTATGATTGAATCATTTCTGCAATATATACGGTATGAGAAGAACTATTCTTCCCATACCGTTTTGTCTTATCAGACAGATCTTGAGCAACTGCGAGGTTTTCTTTTGGTGCAAAAAGGAGAATTTGAGCCCAAAACGTTGACGTCAGATGAGCTGCGCGAGTGGGTTATTGCGCTTATGGATATAGGAGAAAAGCCATCGTCGGTAAAACGGAAGATATCGGCAGTTCGTAGTTTTTTTAAATTCCTAAATCTTAAAAACCTGACTACCAATAATCCAACTCTTAAGGTTTTGTCGCCAAAGGTGCCTAAATCGTTGCCTAAATTTTTTTATGAAAAAGATTTGGATAAATGTTTGGAAGTTTCGGAAAAAAATCGTAACTTTGAAGGCGTAAGAAATTCTTTGATAGTCGAACTTATATATCAGACAGGATTGCGTCGTTCGGAGGTGGCGGAGCTTGAGGATGCCAATGTGGATGTTGAGAAAAAGCAACTCAAAGTGCTTGGTAAAGGGAATAAAGAGAGGATTGTACCGTTTGGCATAGATTTGGCATGGAAGATTGTTGAATATCGAGAGATTCGAGCTCGAGAGGTGGAATTGAATACAACGAAACTTTTTGTTCATAAATTGGGGACGCAGCTTAATCCAGCGCATATATATAATGTAGTAAGAAAAATGATGGGTGCTGTGACTACTCAGGAGAAACGTAGTCCGCATGTTCTTCGACATACGTTTGCAACAACATTATTAAATGATGGGGCGGATGTTAATTCAATAAAAGAGTTGTTGGGACATGAGACATTGGCGGCGACTCAGGTTTATACGCATGCATCCTTCGAGCAAATAAAAACTATTTATCAACGTACCCACCCACGGGGAAAAAAGTAAGGAGGAATTATGGAAGTAAGAATTCAATCAATTCATTTCGATGCAACAGAGAAATTGCAACAATTCATCGAAAAAAAAGTAAATAAGCTTGAGCGTATATCAGATGACCTCTCTACGGCGGAAGTAATTCTTAAAGTTGTGAAACCTGAAACTTCGGACAATAAAGAGGCAAAAATTACGGTTTTGGCGCCAAATACGGAATTTTTCGCTTCAAAAATCTGTGATACATTTGAAGAAGCAATCGATTTGTGCGTTGAAGCACTCGAAAAACAGATAAAAAAAGCAAAAGAGAAAAAATAAACTTATTTAGTAAGTAACTTGCAAAGCCTTGATTTACAATTGGTAAAAAATAGAGTTTTTTCTTTTTGTTAAATTTTTGAAAGAAAATTCTCGAAAAGTTTTGCAGTCTCAAATAAAATGTCTATCTTTGCAAGCCGTTTGAGAAGAACGTTTTTTGAACGGTTTGTAAAGATTTTTGAATGCCTCTTTAGCTCAGTTGGCCAGAGCACGTGATTTGTAATCTCGGGGTCGTTGGTTCGAATCCGACAAGAGGCTCAAAAAAAACTCCTTGAAATATTTTTAAGGTAATGGGCAGTTACCAGAGTGGCCAAATGGGGCTGACTGTAACTCAGCTGTCTTTCGACTTCGGTGGTTCGAATCCATCACTGCCCACTCCACCACTGGACTTTGCTGTTGTAGCTCAGTGGTAGAGCACTTCCTTGGTAAGGAAGAGGTCACGAGTTCAATCCTCGTCAACAGCTCACGAAAAAAATATAAATAAAAATATCAACTTTTAAACTATTTTTTACACTATGGCAAAAGAAAAATTTGACAGATCGAAACCACACGTAAACGTTGGTACAATCGGTCACGTTGACCACGGTAAAACTACTTTGACTGCAGCTATCACTACAGTGCTTGCAAAAAAAGGTCTTTCTGAATTGCGTTCATTCGACTCTATCGACAACGCTCCAGAAGAAAAAGAACGTGGTATCACTATTAATACTTCTCACGTAGAGTATCAAACAGCTTCTCGTCACTATGCACACGTTGACTGTCCAGGTCACGCCGACTACGTTAAAAACATGGTTACTGGTGCTGCTCAAATGGACGGTGCTATCATCGTAGTAGCTGCAACTGACGGTCCTATGCCACAAACACGTGAGCACATTCTTCTCGCTCGCCAAGTAAACGTTCCTCGTCTTGTTGTATTCATGAACAAATGTGACATGGTTGACGACGAAGAAATGCTTGAACTCGTTGAAATGGAAATGCGTGAACTTCTCGCTTTCTATGAATTCGATGGCGACAATACTCCTATCATCCGTGGTTCTGCTCTTGGTGCATTGAACGGCGAAGCTCAATGGGAAGACAAAGTTATGGAACTTATGGATAACGTTGATAACTGGATCCAACTTCCTCCACGTGCTGTAGATAAACCATTCTTGATGCCTGTTGAAGACGTATTCTCTATCACTGGTCGTGGTACAGTTGCTACAGGTCGTATCGAAACTGGTGTTATCCACGTAGGTGACGCAGTTGAAATCATCGGTCTTGGTGCTGAAAAACTTACTTCTACAGTTACTGGTGTTGAGATGTTCCGTAAACTTCTCGATGAAGGTGAAGCTGGTGATAACGTAGGTCTTCTCCTCCGTGGTATCGACAAAAACGAAATCAAACGTGGTATGGTTATCACTCACCCAGGTAAAGTGACTCCTCACACTAACTTCAAAGCTTCTGTTTATATCTTGAAAAAAGAAGAAGGTGGTCGTCACACTCCATTCCACAACAAATATCGTCCACAATTCTACATCCGTACTTTGGACGTAACAGGTGAAATCACTCTTCCAGAAGGAACTGAAATGGTTATGCCAGGTGACAACTTGGAAATCACAGTTCAACTTATCTACCCAGTAGCATGTAGCGAAGGTCTTCGTTTCGCTATCCGCGAAGGTGGTCGTACAGTAGGTTCTGGTCAAATCACTGCAATTCTTGACTAATACAAGGATTAATATATAAAAAGGAAACGGGATAGCGTTTCGCAATCCCGCTCCTTTTTTGAAATACGGGTCTAGCTCAGTTGGTAGAGCACTGGTCTCCAAAACCAGGTGTCGGGAGTTCGAGCCTCTCGACCCGTGCTAAAAAACTATTTGTAAATTATGAAACTAATCAACTATTTTAAAGAATCCTATACTGAGCTTGTAGAGAAGACCTCATGGCCAACTCGTAAAGAGCTAACTAGTAGTGCGGTAGTTGTTTTGATAGCTTCCCTCCTTATCGCATTGGTAGTTTGGGTTATGGATTTAGGTTTCGAAAACATTATGTCTTTAATTTACAAATACATTTAATTTTAGGAGGAATTAAAAATGTCTGAGACAACTAAGAAATGGTATGTCCTTCGTGCTGTTGCTGGCAAGGAGGCAAAGGTGAAGGAGTATATTGATGCAGAAATCAAGAACTCAAACCTTGGTCAATATGTATCTCAGGTTTTGATTCCAACTGAAAAAGTGTATTCTGTACGTAATGGCAAGAAAGTTGTTAAAGAACGCAGTTATCTTCCTGGATATGTCCTCGTTGAGGCAGCATTGAATGGTGAGGTGACTGGTCACTTGCGTGATAACGTTCCAAATGTCATTGGCTTTTTAGGTGCTTCTGTAGGAAAACAACCGGAACCACTTAGAGACTCTGAAGTGAAACGTATATTAGGCCTATTCGATGAAATCGCAGAAACTGAAGAAGAGGTGATTTTGACTCCTTTTTATGTTGGCGACAATGTGAAAGTTATTTCTGATCCTTTTAATGGATTCTCGGGAGTAATCGAAGAAGTTAACAACGAGCAGAAGAAACTAAAAGTAATGGTCAAAATCTTTGGACGTCAAACTCCAGTAGAGCTTGGTTTTACACAAGTAGAAAAAGAGTAATTCATTTTGTTACGAATTTGATTGCTCTAGCTATTTAAGAATCGGGGATCTCAGTGAAGTTCCCTTTTGTTAAAACAAAAAAAATTAAAAGAATTATGGCAAAAGAAATTGCTGGATTTATTAAATTGCAAATTAAAGGTGGTGCAGCAAATCCATCACCTCCTGTAGGACCTGCTCTTGGTTCTAAAGGTATCAATATAATGGAATTCTGTAAGCAGTTTAATGCCAGAACTCAAGACAAAGCTGGTAAAGTGTTGCCTGTAGTAATTACTTACTACGCAGACAAATCTTTCACTTTTGTTGTAAAAACTCCTCCAGTTGCAATTCAACTTTTGGAAGTTTCAAAACAAAAATCTGGTAGCGCAGAACCTAACCGTAAAAAAGTGGCTGAAATCACTTGGGAACAAGTTCGTGCTATCGCTGAAGATAAAATGCCTGACTTGAACTGCTTTGAAATTGGGGCTGCTATGAAAATGGTAGCAGGAACTGCGAGAAGTATGGGTATCGCTGTTAAAGGCGAATTTCCTAATTGTTAATTATTAAAACTTCAATTGAAATGGGAAAACTAACAAAAAATCAAAAGTTGGCTTTAGAAAAAATTGAAGCAGGAAAGGCTTATACACTCAAAGAAGCTGCAAAATTGGTAAAAGAAATTACTACTACCAAATTCGATGCCTCTGTTGATATCGATGTACGCTTGGGTGTTGACCCACGTAAAGCAAACCAAATGGTTCGTGGCGTGGTATCATTGCCAAATGGTACAGGTAAACAAGTAAGAGTTCTTGCATTATGTACTCCTGATAAAGAAGCTGAAGCTAAAGCTGCTGGCGCTGATTACGTTGGTCTTGATGAGTATATCGAAAAAATCAAAGGTGGTTGGACAGATGTTGATGTTATCATCACAATGCCTGCTATCATGGGTAAAATCGGTGCTCTCGGTCGCGTTTTGGGTCCTCGTGGACTTATGCCAAACCCAAAAAGTGGTACAGTGACTATGGACGTTGCAAGCGCAGTACGTGAAGTGAAACAAGGTAAAATCGATTTCAAAGTTGATAAATATGGTATCGTTCACACTTCTATCGGTAAAGTATCGTTTGACGAACAAAAAATCGTAGAAAATGCGCGCGAATTCATGGCAACTATCATGAAATTGAAACCTTCAACTGCTAAAGGTACTTACGTTAAGAGCATTTATCTTTCTACAACTATGAGTAAAGGTGTTAAAGTTGACACCAAATCTATTGATGAAAACTAATAATCTGAAAGTATGAAAAAGGAAGATAAAAGCATAGTAATTGATCAAATTAAAGAAGTTATTTCTTCATATTCTCACTTCTACCTTACAGAAACACAAGGTATGAATGCTGAGCAAGTAAGCGAACTTCGTAGAGAATGCTACAAAAATGACATCAAAATGCTTGTTGTTAAAAACAAGTTGATGATTAAAGCACTCGAGTCACTCGAAGGAGATTTCTCTCCACTCTACGATTCTTTGAAAGCTAACACAGCAGTATTGTTCTCAAACGTAGGCAATGCTCCTGCTAAACTTATCAAAGACTTCAACAAAAAGAACATGAAACCAGTTCTTAAAGCTGCTTACGTTGAAGAATCGTTCTATATTGGTGAAAACCAAATTGAAGCTCTTGCTAACATTAAGAGCAAAAACGAACTTATCGGCGAAGTTATTGGCTTGCTCCAATCGCCTGCTAAGAACGTTATCTCTGCACTCCAATCTGGAGGAAATACAATTCATGGAGTACTTAAAACACTCTCTGAAAGATAATCTTTATTTTCTAATTAAATTAATACAAACAAATAAATATTTATTACAATGGCAGATTTGAAAGCTTTTGCAGAACAATTGGTAAACTTGACCGTTAAAGAGGTTAACGAGTTGGCCGAAATCTTGAAAAACGAATATGGTATCGAACCTGCTGCTGCAGCTGTTGCTGTTGCTGCTCCTGCTGCTGGTGCTGAAGCAGCGGCTGAAGAAAAAACTTCATTCGATGTAATCTTGAAATCAGCTGGTGCAAACAAACTCGCTGTAGTTAAATTGGTGAAAGAACTTACTGGTCTTGGCTTGAAAGAAGCTAAAGATATCGTTGACGGCGCTCCTTCTAACCTTAAAGAAGGTGTTTCTAAAGACGAAGCTGAAGCTCTTAAAAAACAACTTGCTGAAGCAGGTGCTGAAGTTGAACTTAAGTAAGACTTTACTCCTGTTCAGTCAGGAAATATGGTTTAGATTCCCGATAAAAAGGGACTCTAAACCTTTTTACGTATAATTCACTAAGTTCAACAAATATTCTTATACTCATGTCTTTAAATACTAACAATCAAAGAGTTAGTTTTGCTTCGGTGAAAAGTCAATTGCCTTATCCTGACTTTCTCGAGGTTCAACTCAAATCGTTTAGGGATTTCTTCCAACTCGATACAGCTACCGAGCATAGGAAGAATGAGGGTATGTATAAAGTTTTTGCTGAAAACTTCCCAATTGCAGATACCCGCAATAATTTCGTACTAGAATTTCTCGACTATTATATAGAACCACCTCGTTATACAATCGAGGAGTGTCTTCGTCGTGGTCTTACTTATAGTGTGCCTTTGAAGGCTAAACTTAAACTTTATTGTACAGACCCAGATCACGAAGAATTTGAACCTGTTATCCAAGATGTATTTTTGGGACCTATCCCATATATGACAGATAAGGGTACTTTTGTCATAAATGGTGCTGAACGTGTTATTGTTTCGCAATTGCACCGTTCGCCAGGTGTGTTCTTTGGTCAAAGTGTACATACAAATGGTACTAAACTTTATTCTGCTCGTATTATTCCATTTCGTGGTTCATGGATCGAATTTGCAACTGACATCAATAATGTTATGTATGCTTATATCGACCGTAAGAAAAAATTGCCAGTAACTACTTTGTTGCGTGCAATTGGTTACGAAACAGATAAAGACATCCTTGAAACTTTTGGTCTTGCAGAAGAAGTTAAAGTTAATAAAACTAACCTTAATCGTGTTGTTGGTCGTCAACTTGCTGCTCGTGTAGTGAAACCACGTATCGAGGACTTTGTTGATGAAGCTACAGGTGAGGTTGTTACTGTTGAGCGTACAGAAGTTATTATTGAACGTGAAACAGAATTGACTAAAGCTCACATTCAACCTATTATTGATTCGGGTAGTCAAACAATTCTTCTTCACAAAGAAGAGCAAAATATGACAGAGTATCAAATTATTTATAATACTCTTCAAAAAGACCCTTCAAATACAGAGCGTGAAGCGGTATTGCATATCTATCGTCAACTTCGTAATGCAGAACCAGCAGATGACCAAACTGCTCGTGAGGTTATCAATGGTTTGTTCTTCTCAGAAAAGCGTTATGATTTGGGCGAAGTGGGTCGCTATCGTATCAATAAAAAACTTAATCTCACTACAGATATGGATGTTCGCGTGCTTACTCGCGAGGACATCATTGAGATTATCAAATATCTTATCGAACTTATTAACTCTAAAGTTACGGTCGACGATATTGACCACTTGAGTAATCGTCGTGTACGTACTGTTGGAGAACAATTATATAATCAATTTGGTGTAGGTCTTGCTCGTATGTCTCGTACTATTCGTGAGCGTATGAATGTTCGCGATAATGAGGTTTTCACACCAGTAGACCTTATCAATGCTAAAACAATATCTTCTGTCATCAATACTTATTTTGGTACTAATGCGTTGTCGCAATTCATGGACCAAACTAACCCATTGGCAGAAATCACACATAAACGCCGTTTGTCGGCACTTGGTCCTGGTGGTCTTTCGCGTGACCGCGCTGGTTTCGAGGTTCGTGACGTTCACTATACTCACTATGGTCGTCTTTGTCCTATTGAAACTCCAGAGGGGCCAAACATTGGTCTTATCTCTTCTTTGTGTATTTACGCAAAAATCAATGAACTTGGTTTTATCTCTACTCCTTATCGTAAGGTAGAAGATGGTAGAGTGAATTTGAACAATGATGATGTTGTTTATCTTACTGCGGAAGAAGAAGAAGATCTTGTAGTAGCTCAAGGTAATGCTCCTTTGAATCCAGATGGTACATTTATCCGTAACAAAGTTAAAGCACGTCTTGAGGCAGACTTCCCACTTGTAGCTCCAACAGAGGTGAATATGATGGACGTAGCTCCACAACAAATTGCGTCTATTGCAGCTGCATTGATTCCATTCCTTGAACACGATGACGCGAACCGTGCGTTGATGGGATCTAACATGATGCGTCAGGCAGTTCCATTGCTTCGTTCGGAAGCTCCTATTGTGGGTACAGGTATTGAAGGTCAGATGATTCGCGACTCTCGTACTCAAATTATGGCAGAGGGTGAAGGTGTTGTTGAATTTGTTGACGCTTCGGTTATTCGTATTAATTATGATCGTACAGATGATGAAGAATTTGTAAGTTTTGTAGATTCGGTTAAAGAGTATAAATTGCCTAAATTTATGCGTACTAACCAAGATACTACAATTGACCTTCGTCCGATTGTGCGTAAAGGCGATAAAGTGACTAAAGGTCAAATTCTCACAGAGGGTTATTCAACTCAAAATGGTGAGTTGGCGCTTGGTCGCAACCTTAAAGTGGCATATATTCCATGGAAAGGTTATAACTATGAGGATGCTATTGTGCTTAACGAACGTATTGTTCGTGAAGACATCTTTACTTCGGTACACGTTAGTGAATACTCTCTCGAAGTTCGTGAGACAAAACGTGGAGCAGAAGAACTTACATCGGATATTCCAAACGTAAGTGAAGATGCAACTCGCAACCTTGACGAAAATGGTATTATCCGCATTGGAGCACATGTTGTTCCTGGTGATATTCTTATTGGTAAGATCACTCCAAAAGGAGAAACAGACCCAACTCCAGAAGAAAAACTTCTTCGTGCTATTTTCGGTGATAAAGCGGGTGATGTTAAGGATGCGTCTCTCAAGGCATCACCATCTCTTCGCGGTGTAATTATCGGCAAAGAGTTGTATTGCAAAGCTATCAAAACACGTAAAGATCGTATTGCTGACAAAGAGATCCTTGATCGTATGGATGAAAACTTCAAACAAGAAGTTGCAGCATTGAAAGCTTTGTTGATTGAAAAATTGGTTGCTACAATCAATGGTAAAACATCGCAAGGTGTTAAAGACTTTATGGGTGTTGATATTATCCCACGTGGTAATAAATTCACACAAAAAGTGTTGAACGAAATCGATTTCAATACGGTACAGTTGACAAAATGGACAACAGATGCTCACCGTAATGATATGATTCGTGATATTATCAAAAACTATTTGCGCAAAGTTAAAGAACTTGATGCTCAACTTAAACGTGCTAAATTCAACCTTACTATTGGCGATGAACTTCCATCGGGTATTGTTCAACTTGCGAAAGTTTATGTTGCTAAAAAACGTAAAATCCGCGTAGGTGACAAAATGGCGGGTCGTCACGGTAACAAAGGTATCGTTTCTAAAGTTGTTCGTCAAGAAGATATGCCATTCCTTGCTGATGGTACTCCAGTAGATATCTGTTTGAACCCACTTGGTGTGCCTTCACGTATGAACCTTGGTCAGATTTTCGAAGCTGTTCTTGGTTGGGCAGGTAAAGAGCTAGGCGTTAAATTCGCTACTCCTATCTTTGATGGTGCAGATATCGACGACTTGAACGAATGGTGTGATAAAGCTGGTGTACCTCGTTATGGTAAAACTTATCTTTATGATGGTGGTACAGGTGAACGTTTTGACCAACCTGCAACAGTAGGTGTGACTTACTTCTTGAAACTTGGTCACATGGTTGATGACAAAATGCACGCTCGTTCTATTGGTCCTTACTCACTTATTACTCAACAACCATTGGGTGGTAAAGCTCAGTTTGGTGGTCAACGTTTTGGTGAGATGGAGGTTTGGGCACTTGAGGCATTTGGTGCATCAAGCATTCTTCAAGAAATTTTGACTGTTAAATCTGACGATGTTATGGGTCGTGCTCGTGCTTACGAAGCTATTGTTAAGGGCGAACCTATGCCTCAAGCAGGTATCCCTGAATCGCTCAACGTATTGTTGCACGAATTAGAAGGTCTTGCTCTTAGTGTTAAATTAGAGTAATACCACTCATTAGAGGAATTTAATATTAATTGCGCATTTATTTGCACTTATCATATAAAAGACTATGGCTTTTAGAAGAGATAATAAAGTAAAAACTAATTTCAGCAAAATCACTATAGGATTGGCTTCACCAGAAGAAATTCTTGAAGCATCTTATGGTGAGGTGTTGAAGCCAGAAACTATCAACTATCGTACATACAAACCAGAACGCGATGGTTTGTTCTGCGAGCGCATATTTGGTCCAACACGTGACTATGAATGCCATTGCGGTAAATACAAACGTATCCGTTACAAAGGTATTGTCTGCGATCGTTGTGGTGTGGAAGTTACTGAAAAGAAAGTTCGTCGCGAACGTTCAGGTCACATTCAACTTGTTGTACCTGTGGCACATATTTGGTATTTTCGTTCTACACCAAACAAAATTGGTTACCTTCTTGGTATGCCATCTAAGAAATTAGATGCAATCATTTATTACGAAAAATATATTATCCTCCAAGCAGGTATTCTTGAAGGCGTAGAAGGTGTTCAAGTTGGCGAGTTGATTGAAGAGAATCGTTATATGGAGTTGATGGATATGTTGTACGAAAAAGATCGTAATAACCATTTGCTCGAAGATACAGATCCAAATAAGTTTATTTGTAAAATGGGTGCTGAAGCTATTTATGATATGCTTCGTAACCTTGATTTGGATAAACTTTCATATGAATTGCGTGATAAAGCAAACACAGATACATCGCAACAACGTAAAGCAGAAGCATTAAAACGTTTGAATGTGATTGAATCTTTCCGTGCTGCTCGTCATCGCAATCGCCCAGAGTGGATGATTCTTAAAACGTTGCCTGTAATTCCACCAGAATTGCGTCCGTTGGTTCCACTTGATGGTGGTCGTTTTGCGACATCAGATATCAATGACTTGTATCGTCGTGTTATTATCCGTAATAACCGTCTTAAACGTCTCATCGAAATTAAGGCTCCAGAGGTTATTCTTCGAAATGAAAAGCGTATGTTGCAAGAGGCAGTTGACTCTTTGATTGACAACTCTCGCAAGTCTAACGCAATGAAGACAGACTCGAATCGTCCTTTGAAATCGTTGACAGATAGTTTGAAAGGTAAACAAGGTCGTTTCCGTCAAAACCTTCTCGGTAAACGTGTCGACTATTCAGCACGTTCGGTTATTGTTGTTGGTCCAGAATTACAAATGCACGAATGCGGTCTTCCTAAAGATATGGCGGCAGAGCTTTACAAACCATTTATTATTCGTAAACTCATTGAACGTGGTATTGTAAAAACAGTTAAGTCGGCTAAGAAATTTATTGATCGTAAAGATCCTGTTGTTTGGGATATTCTTGAACACGTGATGAAAGGTCACCCAGTGCTTCTCAACCGTGCTCCGACACTTCACCGTCTTGGTATTCAAGCATTCCAACCAAAGATGATTGAGGGTAAAGCAATCCAACTTCACCCACTTTCATGTACTGCGTTCAATGCCGACTTCGATGGTGACCAGATGGCGGTTCACCTTCCACTTGGTAATGAGGCAGTACTCGAAGCTCAAATGCTTATGCTTGCTTCGCATAACATTCTCAACCCAGCCAATGGTTCGCCAATTACGGTTCCTTCTCAAGATATGGTGCTTGGTCTTTACTATATCACTAAGGCTCGTGAGGGTGTGAAAGGTGAAGGTCTTAAGTTCTATTCTCCAGAGGAGGTTGAAATTGCTTATAACGAAGGTGCAGTTGATATCCATGCAATTATCTCTGTTCGTACTCATGATGTTGATGCAGAAGGTAATTATGTGACTCGTTTGATCGAGAAAACTACTGTTGGTCGTGTTATTGTTAATAAATTTGTACCAAAAGAGTGTGGTTATCTCAATGAATTGCTTTCTAAAAAATCACTTCGTAATGTTATCGGTCATGTTATCGAAACTTGTGGTGTAGCACGTACTGCAAAATTCTTGGATGATATTAAAAACTTAGGTTATCAAATGGCATTCCGTGGAGGTTTGTCTTTCAACTTGGCCGACGTTATTATCCCAGAAGAAAAAGCTGCACTTGTTAATTCGGGTTACGAAGAGGTAGAAAATATTATGAATGATTATAACATGGGTTATATCACTAATAACGAACGTTATAATCAAATTATTGATACTTGGACTCGTGTCAATAGCGAGTTGACAAATGTCGTAATGAAACAACTTTCGGGCGACAATCAAGGTTTCAACTCAGTGTATATGATGTTGGATTCTGGTGCCCGTGGTTCGCGTGAGCAGATTCGTCAGTTGTCAGGTATGCGTGGTTTGATGGCTAAACCTCAAAAAGCCGGTGCAGAAGGCGGTCAAATTATCGAAAACCCTATCTTGGCTAACTTTAAAGAAGGTCTTAGCGTGTTGGAGTACTTTATCTCTACTCACGGTGCGCGTAAAGGTCTTGCCGATACGGCGTTGAAAACAGCCGATGCGGGTTATCTTACTCGTCGCTTGGTTGACGTATCTCACGATGTTATCATTAATGAAGAGGACTGTGGTACATTGCGTGGTCTTGTGGCAACTGAAATTAAAAATAACGAAGAGGTTGTTGCTTCTCTTTACGAACGTATTCTTGGTCGTGTGTCTGTTCATGATGTAATTGATCCACTTACAGGCGACCTTATTGTTGCTGCAGGTGAAGAAATCGTTGAATCAGCAGCTAAACGTATCGAAAAATCACCAATCGAACGCGTAGAAATACGTTCAGTGCTCACTTGCGAATCTCGTCATGGTGTTTGTGCTAAATGTTATGGACGTAACCTCGCTACTGGTCGTATGGTCAACAAAGGTGAAGCTGTTGGTGTTATTGCAGCACAATCAATCGGTGAACCAGGTACTCAGTTGACACTTCGTACATTCCACGTCGGTGGTGTGGCTTCGAATATTGCTGTTGACAATGGTATCACATCTAAATATGATGGTCGTCTTGAAATAGACGAACTTCGTACAGTTGATGCTGAAGATGCAGCCGGAAATAAATATCAAGTTGTTGTAGGTCGTTTGGCTGAGGCTCGTATTATCGATCATAACACTGGTATTGCTCTTACAACACAAAATATCCCTTATGGTTCGAAACTCTTTATCCCTGCTGGATCTGATGTTAAGAAAGGTGATAAGATTTGTGAATGGGACCCATTCAACGCTGTAATCGTTTCAGAGGTTGCCGGTACAGTTCAATTCGAATCAATGGTAGAGAACTCTACTTACAAAGTAGAATCGGACGAAACAACAGGTCTTTTGGAAAAAATCATTATCGAGTCTAAAGACAAAACTAAAGCTCCTGCGGCTCAAATTGTAGATAAAGCTGGTAATGTTCTTAAAACATACAACCTCCCAGTAGGTGCTCACTTGGTAATTGATGCAAAACAAAAAGTTAAACCTGGTGATTTGATTGTTAAGATTCCACGTGCTGTAGGAAAAACTGGTGACATCACCGGTGGTCTTCCACGTGTTACAGAATTGTTTGAGGCTCGTAATCCATCTAACCCAGCAGTTGTTGCCGAAATTGATGGTGAAATCTCATTCGGTAAAATCAAACGTGGTAACCGTGAAATTATCCTTACATCACGTACTGGCGAAGAGAAAAAATACCTTGTACAATTGTCAAAACAAATTCTTGTTCAAGATGGCGACTATGTGCGTGCAGGTACACCTCTTTCTGATGGTGCAATCACTCCTTCTGACATTTTGGCAATTAAGGGTCCTACTGCAGTTCAAGAGTATATCGTGAATGAAGTACAAGACGTTTATCGTCTCCAAGGTGTGAAAATCAACGATAAACACTTTGAAGTAATTGTGCGTCAAATGATGCGTAAAGTGCAAATTGCTGATGCAGGTGATACTCGTTTCCTTGAAGGTCAAGTTGTTGATAAGATTGAGTTCATGGAAGAAAACGATCGTCTTTGGGGTAAAAAAGTTGTTACTGATGCAGGTGACTCAACTAATTACATGGCAGGTCAGATCGTAACAGCACGTAAACTTCGTGATGAAAACTCGGCACTCAAACGTCGTGATATGCGTCCAGTAGAAACTCGAGATGCAATGCCTGCTACTTCGCTTCAAATGCTTCAAGGTATCACACGTGCAGCTCTTCAAACACAGTCGTTTATGTCTGCTGCATCGTTCCAAGAAACTCCAAAAGTATTGAACGAGGCTGCTATCAATGGTAAAGTTGATTATCTTGCAGGTATGAAAGAAAACGTTATTGTTGGTCATAAAATCCCAGCAGGTACAGGTCTTCGTGAGTATGATCATTTGTTTGTTGCTTCTCGTGAAGAGTACCAACGTATGAGTGAAGCTAGCCGTAATGTTACAGATATTGATGATATTACTGATGCTATCAATTAATGCAACGATAGATAATTCTGTCGATGTGTAAATAAAAGATAAGGGTAGTTCAAAAGAATTACCCTTTCTTTTTTTGATATTAAAAAAATAAATTGTATCTTTGCAGTATCTAAATTTGTTATTTATGAATGTTGCTATTTTTAATTGGTTCGAAAGCATTGGTATTTCTGTTGATACTCAGCATTGGCTTTATTGGGTCATTACATTGTCTAGTATATTTGTTTTAATATATCTTGTTCATCTTATTTTTTCGAAATTATTTATACCTGGGATAAAGAAGATAGCATTAAAAACACGTTTTTCGTGGGATGATATTTTATTGTCAAATCAATTATTGAGTGATATTTCTCGACTTATACCTCCAATCCTTTTAGCTATTTTATTGCCTATTGCTTTTTCAAAGGATGACTCATTGTTGGATTTGTTGTTAAGGGTAAATTACATTTATATAGTTGCGGTTGTTACAAAATTGCTTTGTTCGCTTTTGTCTGCAATTTATGAATTGTCATCTCACAACGAACGTCTTAAGAATCATTCGTTACAAGGTGTATTTCAGATGTTGAAGGTGCTCATTGTTTGTATAGCCCTTATTATTATTGTTAGTATCTTAATTAATAAAAATCCAGGTTATATTTTGACTGCATTAGGAGCTTCGGCAGCAGTCTTAATGTTAGTTTTTAAGGATATGATAGTAGGTTTGGTTGCAGGTGTGCAATTGTCGGCTAATGATATGTTGCGACCTGGCGATTGGATTTCAGTACCTAAATATGGCGCAGATGGAGATGTAATAGAGGTGGGTTTGACAACCATAAAGGTTCAAAATTGGGATAAGACAATTACGACAATTCCACCATATGCATTGGTGAGTGATTCGTTTCAAAATTGGCGAGGGATGCAAGAGAGTGGGGGCCGTCGTGTGAAGCGTTCGATATATATAGACATGCGTTCTATTAATTTTTGTACAACAGCGCAAATGGCTGAATTTGAACAAAAAGGTTGGTTGGAAGGTGTAGAACGTGAGGATAATTTTCCAGTTAATTTACATATATTTCGTAATTATTTGGATAAGTATTTACGCAGTCACTCGTATGTCAATCAGAATATGATTATTATGGTGCGACAGTTGCAACCAACAGCACAAGGTTTGCCATTAGAATTGTATTTTTTCTCAGATGGTACAGATTGGATTCCTTACGAAAAGTTGCAAGCGGAGGTTTTTGAGCATGTATTTGCAATGTTGCCAACTTTTGGTCTTCGTGTATTCCAATCTCCAATGGGAAGTGATTTTTGTGGAAATTCGTTGAGTGTAAATTGAAAAAAATATAAAAAATATTGCTAATAATTTGGTAGTTAACAAAATAATTTGTAACTTTGCATCGAATTAATGAATTGAGGGGACGAGTAGTCCCCTCGTTTTGTAGTATAAATTGAATATGATACAGAAGGATATAATTACTAATTTGGTAATCAGTAAATTAACTGATACTAGATATTTTTTGGTTGATGTTACGGTCTCAGCTGACAATGTTATAAAAGTGGAAATAGATGCAGAAGATGGGGTTGATATTGATTTTTGTGTTGAATTGAATCGCTTTATAGAGGCAAATTTTGATCGTGAAGTAGAAGATTATGAACTTGAGGTTGGTTCTGCAGGTCTTACATCTCCATTTAAAGTTCGTCGTCAGTATGAAAAGAATCTTAACAAAGATGTTGAAGTTCTTGAAACTAATGGAATAAAGCATGAGGGAGTATTGGTAGAAGTGCATGACGAGACTTTTGTAATTGAAGAAACAAAGATGATGCGTAAGGAAGGTGATAAGAGAAAGAAAGCTTATACTGAGCGAGTTGAATTTAAATACAATGAAATAAAATATACTAAATACATAATAAACTTTAAGTAATGGCTAAAAAAGAAAAAGTAAATCTTATTGAAACTTTCTCAGAGTTCAAAGATTTAAAAGCGATTGATCGCGCAACATTGATTAATATTTTGGAAGATTCATTCCGTAGTGTGATTGCAAAAATGTACGGAACAGATGAAAATTATGATGTAATTATCAATCCTGAGACAGGGGACTGTGAGATTCTTCGTACGCGTACAATTGTTGAAGATGATGAGTTGGAAAATGAAAGTATGGAGATTGCACTTAGTGCGGCTCAACAGATAGATGAGGATTATGAAGTTGGAGAAGAGGTTGTTGATAAAGTAGAATTTTTGAGCTTTGGTCGTCGTGCAGTGCTTAATTTGCGTCAAACATTAGCATCTCGTATCCTTGAACTTCAAAAAGAGGCTCTCTATGAAAAATATGCTGATATTATAGGTCAAGTTGTGACTGGTGATATCTATCAAGTGTGGAAAAAAGAGGTACTTATTCTTGATGAAGATAAAAATGAAATGCTTCTTCCAAAACAAGAGCAAATTCCGACAGATTTTTATCGTAAAGGTGAGTCTGTGCGTGCAGTTGTACTTCGTGTTGATAATAAAAATAATAATCCAAAAATTTATCTTTCACGTACTTCTCCATTGTTCTTGGAGCGTCTTATTGAACAAGAAGTTCCCGAAATACATGATGGTTTGATTACTATTAAGAAAGTAGTTCGTATTCCAGGCGAGCGTGCTAAAGTAGCTGTTGAATCATTCGATGATCGCATCGATCCAGTAGGAGCATGTGTTGGTATGAAAGGTGCTCGTATTCATGGTATTGTTCGCGAACTTCGTAATGAAAATATTGATGTTATCAACTACACAAGCAATGCAAGTCTTTATATAGCTCGTGCACTTAGTCCTGCAAAAGTGCAAACTATTGAGCTTGATGAAGAAAACAAAAAAGCAAATGTATATCTTCGTCCAGAAGAGATTTCTCTTGCAATTGGTAAGAATGGTAATAATATCAAATTAGCAACTATGCTTACTGGTTATACTATTGATGTGTTCCGTAATGATGTTGAGGTTGATGAAGAAGATATTTATCTAGATGAATTTAGCGACGAAATCGATGCTTGGATTATTGATGTATTAAAAGGTATTGGTTGCGATACAGCTAAAAGTGTATTAGCTCTTTCTCGTGAAGAGTTGATTCAACGTTCTGACCTTGAAGAGGAAACTATTGATGAGGTATTGGCTGTTTTAAAAGCTGAATTTGAAGATTAATAACTCTTTTATTTTAAATTGTGGTTTAGTCGTGTGGATTATGCCATTAAAAAACTATAACTATACACTAATAACTAAAAATATATGGCAAGATTAGGCAAATTAGTAAAAACATTAAAGATTGGTATTGGTACAGCTACAGATTTTTTGAAATCAAAAGGTCATAGTGTAGAAGAAGACTTTAATTCAAAACTTACAGGCGAACAAGAAGCTCTTCTCTTGAAGGAGTTTGCTACGCCTGATATGTTAGCAGAATTCGAAGCACAAAAGAAAGAACCTAAAAAGGTTAAAGTAGAAGAACCTAAGAAAGAAGAAAAACCTAAAGTGGTTGAAACTCCAAAGGTAGAGCCAGTAAAAGAGGTGAAAACTTCTGGCATTAAGGTTGTTGATAAAATCGATTTAGAAGCGTTGAATAGACCAAAAGTTGAGAAAAAAGCAGAGCCAGAAGTTAAGGTGGAACCAAAAAAAGAGGAACCTAAAAAGGTTGAAGAACCTAAAAAAGTGGTTGCTCCAGCACCTGTTGAACCTAAAAAAGAGGAGAAAAAAGTAGAACCAAAACCTCAAAAAGTAGAAGTTAAAAAAGATCCAGAACCAATCAAAAAAGAAAATCTTGCCAAAGAAAATAATACAGAAAAACCTGCTGTGAAAGCAGATGTTGAGCCTAAAAAAGTAGAAGAACCTATTGTAGAGAAGAAAGAAGACGAGATTTTTACTTTCCGTAAAGTTGAGTTCAAGAGCGACATTAAAGTTCTTGATAAAATCGATCTTTCTGCTATCAATAATAGCACTCGCCCTGCAAAAAAATCAAAAGAAGAGTTGCGTAAAGAACGTATTGCAAAAGATCGTCAAGCTGCAGAAGCTCGTCGTAAATCACAAAAAGAAGCAAATCGTTCTAATGCATCAAAAGATGATGTAAATGTTGAAAATAAAGCAGGCGAAAAAGGCGATAAGAAAAAACGTAAACGTATAGGTGGCGAGCGTGTTGATGTAAGTAAAGCAGTGCAAAATGGAGCTCAACCACAACAACAAGGTGGAGGTCAAAAAGAAGGAAAGAAAAAGAATAAACATCAAAAAACAATTCAAGCTCCACAAGTTAGCGAAGAGGACGTAGCACGTCAAGTAAAAGAAACATTGGCGCGTCTTACCGAAGGTAATAAAGGCGTTAAAAAAGGTGCTAAGTATCGTAAAGAGAAACGTGAGGCCAATGCTCAACGCTTGCAAAACGAGCAAGAAATGGAACAACTCGAGTCAAAAATCCTCAAACTTACCGAGTTTGTTACGGCTAACGAGTTGGCTGCCATGATGAATGTCAACGTTACTCAAATTATCCAAACTTGCTTCAATCTTGGCTTGTTCGTTTCTATCAACCAACGTCTCGATGCCGAAACTATCAATATCGTTGCTGACGAATTTGGATTCCAAACAGAGTTTGTTTCTGCCGATGTTGTCAATGCTATTCAAGAAGAAGAAGATAACGAAGAAGACCTCCTTCCACGTCCACCAATCGTAACAGTGATGGGTCACGTTGACCATGGTAAAACATCGTTGCTCGACTATATCCGTAAATCAAATGTTATTGCAGGTGAAGCTGGTGGTATCACTCAGCACATTGGTGCCTACAACGTAACGCTCGAAGATGGTCGTCATATCACATTCCTCGATACTCCAGGTCACGAAGCCTTCACCGCTATGCGTGCTCGTGGTGCTCAAGTTACCGATATCGCTATCATCATCGTAGCTGCCGACGACAATGTCATGCCTCAAACCGTCGAGGCTATCAACCACGCATCTGCTGCTGGTGTGCCTATCGTGTTTGCTATCAACAAAGTAGATAAACCAAGTGCCAACCCAGATAAGATTAAAGAATCGCTCGCTGCGATGAACTATCTCGTAGAAGAGTGGGGTGGTAAATACCAATCTCAAGACATCTCTGCTAAAAAAGGTATCGGCGTAGATGAATTGATGGAAAAAGTGCTACTTGAAGCCGAAATGCTCGAACTCAAAGCCAACCCTAATCGCAAAGCAGTGGGTTCAATCATTGAATCTTCTCTCGACAAAGGTCGTGGTTATGTAGCAACTGTACTCGTTCAAAATGGTACACTCAAAGTTGGCGACACTATCCTCGCCGGAACTCACTATGGTAAAGTTAAAGCGATGTTCAATGAGCGTAATCAACGCATCACCGAGGCAGGGCCTGCAACTCCAGCATTGATTCTCGGTCTTAATGGAGCTCCTACAGCAGGTGATACATTCAACATTATGGATTCAGACCAAGAAGCTCGCGAAATCGCAACAAAACGCGAACAATTGCAACGCGAACAACGCGACCGTACTGCTAAGACTCTTACACTTGAAGAAATTGCTCGTCGTCGTGCTCTTGGCAACTTCCACGAACTTAACATCATCGTTAAGGGTGACGTGGATGGTTCAATCGAAGCATTGTCTGACTCACTTCTCAAACTCTCAACCGAAGAAATCCAAGTAAACGTTATCCACAAAGCTGTGGGTGCTATCTCTGAAAGCGACGTTGTACTTGCTGCGGCTTCTGATGCTATCATCATCGGCTTCCAAGTGCGTCCTTCAGCAGCTGCGCGTCGTGCTGCAGAGCATGATGGTGTTGAAATTCGTCTCTACTCAGTCATCTATAAAGCACTCGAAGAGGTTAAAGATGCAATGGCAGGTATGCTTGCTCCCGAAATCAAAGAGGAAATCACAGGTACAGCCGAAGTTC
>JAZQUV010000015.1:0-49827 GCA_045631465.1 Candidatus Aphodosoma sp.
GTTTAGAGGTATTAATAAATCAACGTTTTATTTGCACTTAAAAGAGTGTGAATTTAGATATAATAATAAAGAAAAAGATATTTATAAATTACTAATTTACAACTTTAGAATTTTTCCGCTAAAGTTGTCTTGAACCTAAAATAAAAGACAAGAAGACATGAATACAAGAAAAATATCATGTTCTCATGTCTTCATGTCTGAAAAAATAAAAAAAAATGGAAATAGATAAGGAGTATTTACAAAAATACGAAGAGGAGTTGACACAAAAACTGCTCCGTCAGGCTCACGATTTGCGTTGTGGAGCAGAGCAACTCTATCATACTGAGGATTTAGAAGAGATGTGGCATAAGATTGCACCACAATACATGGTGGATGCAGTGCCCGAAATTGCTCAATATCCAACTGTGGCTATTGCATGGGCTGGTTATATTGGCATGGCTCTTGCTCATCTTTGGGATAAGGATTGGGACGAGGTGCTTCGTCGCGAAGATGTATATGCTTCGTTGCGCGACCCTCGTGGTTTTGATGAGATGGACGAGTATATCATCGAAGGCGTGATGGGCTATTTGCTCGATAGCAAAACTGCTCAAGGTTTCGAAAACCTCATGCGCTCACTCTCGCAAACTGCATTGGCACAAATTCGTCACGAAGAGATTGAACCACAAAGCGAAATGGCATTCCACGTCTTTGCTCGCACCACTAAAGTGATGTTCCGCATCGGTGCAAGTTGCGAACTCTATCGCCTCGGCTACAAATACCAAAAAGTTTAGATAACAGATTATAGATAACAGATATGAATAATAGTGTTACGCATATAAAAACTAAGGCTTTTGCAGTTAGGATTATTAAATTTTATAAATATCTTACGCAAGATAAGAAAGAGTTTGTTCTTGCAAAACAAATTTTACGAAGTGGAACAAGTATAGGCGCAAATGTTCGTGAAAGTTATTCTGCTCAAAGTAATGCTGATTTTATTCATAAACTACAAATAGCTTTGAAAGAAGCTGATGAAACAGCATATTGGCTTGAACTTTTTGTTGAAAGTGAAATAATAACAGAAGATATGTTTAATTCTTTGTCATCTGATTTAAAAGAAATATCTTCATTATTGGCAGCATCAATAAAAACGCTCAAACAAAAAAAATAATTTATAAACTATTATCTGTCCTCTGTTATCTGTAATCTGTCCTCTGTTATCTGTACTCTGTACTCTGTACTCTGTACTCTGTACTCTGTACTCTGTAATCTATTAAATTATGGAAATTTTCTTATTTATTCTTTCTGCGTTGTTGATTATTGTGGGGATTATTGGCGCAGTAGTGCCTGCATTGCCTGGTCCGCCATTGGGCTATGTGGGACTATTGTTATTGCAACTGACCGATAAGGTGCAGTTCTCTACCTCGTTTCTTGTGGGATGGGGTGTGGCTACATTGGCGGTGACGATACTTGACTACTATCTACCTATTTGGACAACTAAAAAGGTCGGTGGTTCGAAAGCTGGCATCAATGGTAGCATCATAGGTATGGTCGTAGGTATCATATTTACCCCTATAGGTATGATTCTCGGTACGCTTCTTGGTGCAATCATCGGCGAACTCGTAGGAGGTGCATCTGGCGATAAAGCCCTTCGCAGTGGTCTCGCCACTTTCGTAGGCACTATGCTTAGTATCGGCATTAAACTGATTATGTGTGTATCATTTGCAATATATTTTATATTCCAATTGTTTTAAACTATTATATATAATGTGGGTCTAAAAAAACAAAGGAGGATGTAATTATGAAACGATTAATGTTATATATTTGTGCATTTTGCATTGTTAGTAGTGCATTCGCACAACGTTATGATTATGATGATATCTATTTCAATCCGAAAAAAGATATTAAACCTGTGGTTGTTGAAACTCCGAAAGTGGAGGTAGAAGAAAAAGTTGCTCCTACTGCTGAGGTGGGCTATTCTGATGATGGAATGTCATACACTGCGCGTATCAATATGTTCCATCGCACTGAGGACTCAACTCAACAACGTCTTGCGCATATTGCCGACCCTAATTATACAACTAATGTATTCGTACTTACCGATGGTCAATATGTTGTAGATGTTGATGGCAATAATATCGAGATAACCGAAAACTACAACTACCCATATATGGATTGGAGCAATGCCTATTGGAACAATCCTTACTATTATGGACCATATACATCAAGCTACTATTGGAATCGTAGCATGTATGGTTGGTATGGTTCTTATTATGGTGGTTATGGTTGGTCGGTAGGATATTATGCCCCTTATTTCTATGGTTTCTACAATCCTTGGTACGACCCATTCTATCCTTCTTATTGGGGCTACACCGGATGTTATTACGACCCATATTGGGGACATCATCACCATTGTCATTATTATGGTCACCACCACCACCATCATGGCTATTATCCTCATTATGGTAGTGGTTCACATCATCCAAAACCAGATTGGAGCGATTATACTCGTGGTAATGAAAATGAACGTCGCCGTGTGAATAGCACTGCTCGCTTGGCAACTAATGTGGCTTCGTCAACTCGCACTACTGCATCTACACCTGCTCAAGTGCGTCGAGCTGCCGACCGCACAACATCTGTCTCTACCTCTAGAGGTTCGTCAACTGCACAATCTACATCTGTCTCTACTCAACGTCGTAAGACTACAACAACTACTACTGCATTACCTGCACGTCCTACTAATATGTCTACTCGTAGCACTGCTACTTCAACTACCACAACTACAGCGCGCCCAACATCTACGTCAACGTCAACATCACGTCCGTCAACTTCATCAACGCGCTCTTCGTCAACTGTGCGTAGCACATCTACTACAACTCGTAGTACATCTACAGTTCGTTCAACTTCTACAACTACTCGTTCGTCGGGAGGCTTTAGTGGAGGTAGTTCGTTTGGTGGTGGTCGTTCTGGTGGTTCTTCATCATCAAGCACTCGCCGTAGATAATAGATTAACAGATTACAGATAACCTATAATAGATATGAAAAGAATAATTATATTTTTAAATTGTGCATTGTGCATTGTGCATTGTGCTTTTTCTCAAGGTTTAATGGATGCATCGCGTATGGCGAATACCGATATTATGGGTACTGCGCGCTATATGTCGATGGCTGGCTCTATGGGTGCTCTTGGTGGCGACCCTTCTGCCATATTCGACAATCCTGCTGCATTGGGTATCTATCGTTCGTCGGAATTTAGTTTTACTCTTAATGCTACACCTTCGGTCTCACGTTCGTGTTCGCCAACTGATCAAATGAAAGCTAACGACTTCTTTTTTAACTTCAATCAGTTGAGTTATATCGTGTCGTTACAAAGTGGAAAGGACAAAGGCTTCGTATCTAGCAATTTCTCGTTTTCTTACAATCGTTTGAAAGACTTTCATCGCAAAACACGTGTGGCTGAATCTAATACACAGTCTATCACTTCTATGATTGCCGATTTCTCTTCTGGGTTCTATCCTTCTGACTTGCATAAAGATAACCTATATGTGCCATACCTTTCTATTCTTGGCTACGAAGGTTATTTGATGGACCCAATGGCAGATTCGATGTTCTATTCGCCTTATGCCGACCGTGCTGCTCATATGAGATATCTTGGTGAAGAGAGTGGTCGTGTCGACGAATACAACTTTTCTTATGCTGCCAATATAGGTCACTATCTCTATATTGGAGCAGGTATTGGCATCCAAACTCTCGACTATCAACTTGTGTCTGAGATGGGCGAAATTTACGATAATACAGCTATGATGACATTAAAAAATGTTTTTAATACGAGTGGTATAGGCACTAATCTTCGCTTTGGTATCATAGCACGTCCTGTGTCATGGATGCGTATTGGTGCATCATTCCAATCGCCTACATGGTATTCGCTCACAGATAGTTATTATGGTAAAATCGTAGGTGAAGGCACTGCTCAAGGCATAGCTGTGGTCGAATACACAACGCCATCATCAAGCAGTCATTATGGCTTTAATTCGCCTCTCAAAGCTCAAGCTTCTGTAGGCTTTGTGTTGGGTAAAGTAGCTCTTATTAATGTTGATTATCTTTATACTCACCACAAAGGTATGCGCCTCAAAGGCGAAGAATCAAGTTCGGTATGGGCTGAGCCAGAATTTGTTTATGAAAACAACGAAATTAAGCAATATGCTCTCTCAACTCATATGCTCAAAGCAGGTGCCGAATTTCGTATCGCATCGCAATTCTCATTCCGTGCAGGTGCTGCATATCGCACTCCATCGCTTGATGCATTAGCACCACGCACTTTGATGGACAACACCACACGCACCGATATGGAGATATTTACTGACCGCGGTATGTGGTATGCTGCTGGTGGTTTTGGTTATCGTTATAATGGTTTTGGTATTGATATTACTTATGCTTATAGTCGACAAGATTATTTCTATCAACCATTCCAACCAAATGCGGAACTTCTAGGTAATGGCTATTTTGGTGAAAAAGATCCATATAAAATGTATCTTGGTGGTACACCGCATAATATTGCAAGAGTGAAAACAGTACATCACAATGCTGTGTTGACAATACTTTATAAATTCTAAGATAATTCTAATAATAGAGGCGCAGCAAGAGTTGCGCCTCTATTATGAAGAATAGAAAAAACGCATAGATTTTTGATATCTATGCGTTTTTATTTTGTAGAGAAACAAATTCAGTATGTAATATATAGCGTGTGCTTAAAAATAAACTAAATTGTTATACCTTATAGGATTAGCAATTAGTTACAACCTGCGTTAGGATTGAACCAACTTGGAATGTCGAATCCTTTTGCTTTGTCGTAGCCAATTTCGGTATCGTCGTACACAGCTTTCATGTAGTTGCCCCACACTGGGAGTGCCATCGATGCACCTTGTCCGTCTGCCATGTTGGTGAAGTGCACTGTGCGGTCTTCCCAACCTACCCAGATGCCTGTAACCAATTCGGGTGTGAAACCGATGAACCATCCGTCGGCATTCTCGTTGGTAGTACCTGTTTTGCCACCTGCTGGCGAGTCGAATTTATGACGCCAACGAATGCGACCACCTGTACCTTCATTCACCACGGCTTGCAACATATCAAGCATTTTGTAGGTCGATTCTTCGTTGAGCACCTCTTCGGTGGCAGGAGTGAATTGTGCTATCACGTTGCCAAGATTGTCCTCGATGTGTGTAACGTAGAGGGCTTCGGTGCGGATGCCATGGTTAGGAAACACGGTGTAGGCGTCAACCATCTCTGCTACAGTTACTTCTGATGCTCCAAGGCAAATGGAAATCACTGGGTCGAGGAACCCTTTGATACCAAATGAGCGCATGAGGTTGACCAATTGCTCTGGTGTGAGGAGCGACATGAGGTATGCCGTAATCCAGTTGTTAGAATTTTGAAGCCCCCAACGTAGAGTGACAGTCTCGCCGAGTTGCTTTTGTGAGTCGTTGCGAGGAGTGAATTCGCGACCTAGTTTATCGTAGAGGGTAATTGGCTTATTTACAGTTGTGTCGCATGGCCAATAACCTTCGCTCATAGCAAGTGAGTAGAGATATGGTTTGATAGTAGAGCCCACCTGACGACGACCTTGATTGACCATATCGTATTGGAAATAGGTGAAATCAGGTCCACCTACGTATGCTTTCACGTGACCTGTGATAGGGTCGATAGACATCATACCGCAACGTGCAAAAGCTTTATGATAGCGAATAGAGTCCATTGGAGTCATCACCGTGTCAATCTGACCTTGGTATGAGAATATGTTCATTTCAACAGGTGTGTTGAAGATTTCTTTTATTTCGTCATCTGTTAGTTTTTGTTTTTTAAGGTTGCGATAGCGGTCGCATTGGCGCATTGCCTGATTGAGAGAGCGGTCAACATCTTCTTGCGATGTATTGTTGGCAAAAGGCGGATTTTTTTTGTGTTTGAGTGTCTTCATGAATTTTGCTTGCATATCCACAAAGTGTTCATTTACTGTCTTTTCGGCATAACGCTGCATGCGTGAGTCGATGGTGGTATAGATTTTCAATCCATCGTGGTATATGTCGTATTTAGTGCCATCGCTCTTAGGGTTTTTCTCAATCCAACCATAAAGAGGGTTGTTTTCCCATTCGAGAGAGTCGAGGTAGTATTGTCCGTAAGGTTTGAGTTGCCAAGAGGCGTAGTTTTTACGTTTTGGCTCTTTGGCTTGGAGGGTTTTGCGGAGGTATTCGCGGAAGTATGGAGCAATGCCGAGTTTGTGGTCAACTCGGTGGTAGTTAAGTTCGATAGGGAGTTGTTTGAGCGAATCGCATTCAGCTTCAGAGATTAGGTCGGCTTTGAGCATTTGTCCAAGCACTACGTTGCGACGTTCTTGGCATTTAGGTCGGCGACGTTCAGATGCTGGGTTGAATAACGATGGGTTTTTGCACATACCAACGAGAGTAGCAGCTTGCTCGATATTGAGTTCTGATGGTTCGACACCAAAGTATACGCGAGCAGCAGTTTCGATACCTACGGCGTTGTTGAGGAAGTCGAACTTATTGAGATACATGGTGATAATCTCTTCTTTGGTATAGAGTTTTTCGAGCTTTGTGGCAATTACCCATTCGATAGGTTTTTGCAATGCACGCTCAAATATATTCGATGCAGTAGGCGAGTAGAGTTGTTTTGCCAATTGCTGAGTGATAGTAGAACCACCACCTGCACCCGATTGTTGGAGTATGCCACGTTTGACGAGTACGCGCAACAATGCTTGTCCATCTATGCCCGAATGCGAATAGAAGCGAGCATCTTCGGTAGCAATGAGAGCATTGATTACGTTAGGCGATATCTCGTTGTAGGTTGTAAAGATACGGTTGTCCTTGGCTGTGAAGAATGTGCCAATACGTTCGCCATCGGATGAGATAATCTCTGATGCGAATTTGTTTTTAGGGTTTTGCAACTCTTCGAGAGGAGGCAAATAACCAATTGCTCCATTGGCAATGAGCACAAAGACAAGTGTAACTGACAATATGCCAACTAAAACCATACCCCAAAAAGCAAGTAGAAAAGTGCGTTTTTGTTTTGAAGTCAATGGTGATGTTTGTTTGGTATTCTTCTTTTTAGCCATTATGTTAGAGAATAATTTTTAGTTATTACGATTCTATTTCTTTTGTTAATTAGGTCGTGCGTATTATGTATTTGCGTAGGACGAGGTATCCTATGTAGGCCGAAAAAATTCCGATGATAGCACCTGCGAGTACGTCCTCTATGAAATGTTGCGACAGATATATGCGTGAGTATCCGCCCATTATGGCAAGGATAAGTAAAAGTGTTTTCTGCCATGTCTTCGGACAAAAGATAGCCAATGCGATGCAAAATGCAAAAGCCGCAGAGGTGTGTCCCGATGGGAATGAGAGGGTAGAGTGTAGGTCGACGCCTTCGACAGTAGGGAATTGGATGCCCATTTCCGATAGTACGACCGATGGTCGAGGAGCACGAATTATGCGTTTGATAGGTGATGTAATGAGGGTGGCAATCAACTGAGCTGCAAGTATTACCACAGCCACACGCCATTTCTTGAACACGAGCAATATGCCCGCAACAGCGCATGGCACCCACCCCCCAATTTGAGTGAAATATTTGAAGAATGTATCAAGCAAAGGGGCGTGATAGGCATTGAGCATCATGTGCGACTCAATTTTACCATACATAAGCAAAAATCCTATTGCCATGATAAACACCACAGCAAATAGGATTAGAATGTATTTCTCGCGCTTGATTATTTGATACATATATAATTACTCTTTGCTCTGATTATTTTAGGTTGTTGTATGTATCGAGCAATTTGTGAGCAGCAGCAAACGAGGTCATTTCGTTGCTGTTTACCATTGTTTCGTATTGTTTGAGCAATGTTTCGATAGTTGGATTGTTGTAGAAACTTGTGCGTAGATATTCGTCGATAGTTTCGTACATCCAATATTTGCTTTGTTGGTTGCGACGGTAGTCGAAATATCCGTTCTTGTTGGTGAATGCTACATAGTCAGTCACCATTTTCCATACCTCAGGTATGTTGATATGTTCGAAAGCCGAGCAAGTAGTCACCTGTGGAGCCCATCCCGATTCAGGCATAGGGAATAGGTGGAGTGCGTTTTGGAATTGACGTTTAGCCAATTGCGCTTTTTCGATGTTGTTGCCATCGCATTTGTTGATAGTGATACCATCAGCCATCTCCATAATACCACGTTTGATGCCTTGAAGTTCGTCGCCAGTACCTGCAAGTTGAATGAGTAGGAAGAAGTCGACCATCGAGTGCATAGCAGTTTCCGATTGACCAACACCCACAGTTTCAACGAAAATAGTGTCGAAACCAGCCGCTTCGCAGAGGATGATGCTTTCGCGAGTTTTACGAGCCACACCGCCGAGCGAACCTGCCGATGGCGAAGGGCGAATAAAGGCATTCTCGGCAATAGAGAGTTCCTCCATACGAGTTTTGTCGCCAAGGATAGAGCCTTTCGAGCGCTCAGAACTTGGGTCGATAGCCAATACTGCGAGTTTATGGTTTTGTTCTTTGCAGAGATATGTACCGAGTGCTTCGATGAAAGTCGATTTACCCGCGCCAGGCACACCTGTGATACCCAAGCGGATAGATTTGCCAGCATGGGGCAAGCATTTCTCAATCACCTCTTGAGCAATTGTATGATGCTCAGGTAGAAGACTTTCGACCAAAGTAACAGCTTGACTGAGTATCGAACGATTGCCTGCAAGGATACCTTCAACATAGTCGTTTACCGAGAGTTGACGACGTTTTACTCTACGGGTGAGGTATGGGTTAACTATAGGAGGTTGTTCTACGCCTTGATTGACAGCTAGGCCTTTGTATTCTTCGCTATTTTCAATGTGTGACATATTATTAGACTTTTAGTAACTAGTAGCGAGTAGCGAGACTGCTATTCTGCATCATGTTTTCTGGTTTTATAGTAGCTAGATGTATTGTATCACTTGTCTCGCATCAAGTATTTGTTAGTGAAAAAGAGGTCAGACTTGTCTGGACTTGTCCGACATGCCCGACCTCAAGTGTCTTATTTGTGTAAAATAAATAAATTATTGTTGAACTACAGGAGCAGCAGTAGTGTTTTCTTCAGCAACAGGGGCAACTTGTTTTGGAGTAACTTTACCTTTGATGAAGAGCACTTGAGTGAAGTCTTGTGTGCCATCGCTGAGAGTTACAGTAACCGATTTGTGGAATGCACCTGGACGACCAGAAGCGTTGTATGTAACAGTGATTTGAGCTTCGCCTTGTGGAGCGATAGGTTCTTTGCTCCATGCAGGAGTAGTACAACCGCAAGATGCGCGTACGTTTTTGATTGTCAAAACACCTTCAGTTACGTTTTTGAATGTGAAAACGTGAGACACGCGACCATCTTCTTCTTTGATTGTGCCGAAGTCATAAGTTTTTTCTGCGATTTCAATAATTTGAGGTTGTTGTTCTTGCGCAGAAACTGAGAATGCCATAAAAATGGCCATTACGAATAATAAAAGCTTTTTCATTTTTTATTGATTTTAGTTTATTAAGTTGTTGTGTATTTATTAGAATACAAAGTTACAAAAAAAAGTGATATGGTATCTCTAAAAAGAGATTTTTTTTTCAGAAATCTGAATATTTTTTCTTTTTGTTGATATAGACTTGCCAAATGAGCCAAAAGTTTAATAAGCCCTTAGGTTTTTTTTCTTTTGTGAGGGCAAGATTTTGTTTGCGGTCGGCAGTAAATTGGCTGAACATTTTGATAAATTCTATTTGAGCCTCTATCACAGCCCAAGCGTTGCGAGGTTTGCCCTGTGCGAGCATTTGTAGTGCAGCCACCCAGTCGAGAGCTAGGCGAAACAAGTAGGTCCACCAATATCGGTCGGATGATAGGTTTTTATAGAGTAGTAGGGCATTGTTGCGGAAGTTGAGACATGTTTTGAATGGTGATTCATAGCCCAATGAACCACCACCAACGTGATACACAGCCGATTGAGGTACGCATGCAATCGATGCACCACGAGCCTTCAATCGCCAGCATAGGTCGATTTCCTCTTGGTGTGCGAAGAATCTGCCATCCAATCCGCCTGCCTCCCAATAGGCTTTACTACGGATGACAAGGCAAGCCCCTGTAGCCCAAAAAATCTCTTGTATCGAGTCGTATTGACCATTGTCGGTTTCTATGTTGCTCATCACTCTACCGCGACAGAAAGGGTATCCATACGAGTCGATAAACCCGCCAGCAGCACCAGCATATTCAAATTTTTCAGGTTCGTGCTCCGAGAGTATTTTAGGCTGACAAGCTGCACATTCGGGGTGTTGCTCCATATATTCCACAAGCGGATAGAGCCAGTCCATAGGGGTGCGCACATCAGAGTTTAGTAGCACATAATACTCATTATCAATTTTTTTTAGAGCTTGGTTATATCCTTCGGCAAAACCATAGTTTTTGTCGAGAGCAATCAATCGGGTGTAGGGATACTCTTTTCGTAGCCATTCCACCGATCCGTCGGTTGAGCCATTGTCAGCCACCACAATCTCTGCGCCCATGGTGTTTTCTATTACCATAGGCAGATATTTTTGCATCAACTTTAGTCCGTTGAAGTTGAGTATAACAACTGAAACATTATTCAAATTCATCATATAGTCAATAGTCGAAAGTCAATAGTCGAAGGCTCAAAGACTTTCGGGGCTTAATTTTCAATTCTTTTTGTGTTTCCAACGTTTGTGCGACCAGAGCCAATATTCTGGTTTTTCGCGTATATCTCGTTCGAGTCGGCACATATATTCTTCGAGGAGTTGCAGTTCGCTCATCGACTGAGGGTTGTCGGTTATCGTTTCGAAGCGAGCCGTGTAGTATCCCGGTTTTGTCGGAGTAATTTTGAGGTAAACCACGGCAGTGTTGAATTTTCGGGCGAGGGTAGTCCATCCCGATTGCATAGCCGTGGGTTGATTGAGAAAATCAATCCAATAGTGCACATTCTTTATCGTAGTGCTTTGGTCGGCAATATATGCTATGAGATGAGGTTTGTTGTTTTTGTTCAGTTCTATGAGTTTTCGTAGCACCTGTTTGCGTTCGATGCACAATGCGCCAAAACGGCTTCTAATTCTTAGGAATAACCTGTCGAGCACTCTGTTTTTTATCTGTTTGTAGAGTGTGCCAAATGCGAGTTTGTCGCTCCATAGCGGTATCGAAGCAATCCAATCCCATGTGCCATAGTGTCCGAAAACGAGCGAGATGTTTTGTCCTTTGCTAGCAATATCTTCTAGTAATTCGATGTTGTCGAACACAAGTCGGCGTTTGATTTCTTTTTCCGAGATAAAGGCAAATCTCAAACTCTCAATGTTTTGGCGCACAAAGTGGCGGTAAAAGTTGTTGACTATCATTTCGCGTTCCGACTTTGATTTTTCGGGAAACGAGCGGGCGATATTTTCTCTAACAACCTTTAGTCTATAGCGCACTAAATATCTGAGAATAAGATATAACATTTGCCTTATTATATAAGCACAAAGTCGAGAGACAATATAATTATTGTCTTACGACTTTGGTCTATCTATTTTTTTAGATTTGATTATTCTTCTTCAGTGTAGATACCGATGGTTTTGCCGTATTCGAATTCGCCATCAAGGATAGCTTCGAGGGTATATTCGTCCATCTCTACCAATTTTTCTTTGCGAATAGCAGCCCAGATGAAGTTGAACATATCTTCTTCGGCAATAGTAGCCTCTTCTACAGTATCTTCTTCGATGAGGTCGTTAGCCGAGTAGTATTCGCAAATCAAGTCAAGCACATATTGCACATCATCGTCGGTTACTTTTTCTTTCAATTCGGTAGGCAAATAGTTGAGGATAAATTTGATACATTCAGTATCATCCACTTCGATGAAATCTTTTTCTTCTGACATAACACTAGATTTTTAGTAGCGAGTAGCGAGTAGTAACGCATATTTCGCTTGGTTATTATTACGAGCACAAAGGTAGTAAATTTATTTGATATGACAAACACAAAGCCACAAAAAAAGCCGCAAGCGAACAAAAACTTGCGACTTTCAACAATATAATACCTTAAAAAAAACTGAGAATACGTTATAGTTTCACTTCGCGAGCAATTTTGGTGATAGCATCGCTGAGCGATTCACACTCCTCGATGATGTCCATAAAGTGGATGCCCGATGAGTAGGAGTGAGCCTCTTTGTTCACTTGGTCGATGTTGTAGACTTTGAGTGCGTAGCGCAACTCGTTGACTTGCTCTTCGATAGTGAAAATCTCTTTGCGAGCAGCCTCGTCGGTGAAGTTCGATTTCACGCAACGTTCGAGCGCCACGATGTGTTTGTCAATCAAGTCAAACATCTCAGAGAGTTTCGCATTTTGCGCCTCGGTGAAGTTGATATTTTCGCTATTGCGGCGCACCACCGAGCGCGAAATATTGTAGCAACGGTCAGCCACGCTCTCAATCTCGGTTGTGAGATACAAGTAGTTGCGTATGCGGTTTTTCAAGTCGGTCGAGATTGGCGTAGCATCAATGTCGTAGAGGTAGTCGGCAATAGCCCCTTCGGTTTGGTCGCTCGCCGATTCGTAGTGAGCCACACGCTCGGCATATTTTTGCGCATTGCGGTCGTCGTAGGTAGCAAGAGTAAGTTTGCGAGCCTCGTCGAACATGCGGTGAGTGCGTTCGGTGTAGAGTTCAATCTCCTTTTCAGCCTCGATGAGCGACAATTCGCCAGTCGCCAACATGCCAGTTGATATAAATTTGAGGGCAAACTCGTTCTCCTCTTTTTTCTCAGGGAGTATTTTGCACACAATTTTTTCAAGAGGTTTGATCAACCATATCATGATGAATGTGTTCGTTACGTTGAACATTGTGTGGAACATCGATAGCGCATATAGCGCATTAGCTCCATCCGTAGCATTGCCGCCCACCATCCATTCCACCAAATTCATAAATGGATAGAACACCACGAGCATCCACACCACACCAAACACGTTGAACATCGTATGCGACAAAGCCGCGCGGCGAGCATTTGTTTTGGCTGTAAGACCAGCAATATTGGCAGTGATGGTAGTACCAATGTTTTCGCCCAACACCATAGCAGCACCAATTTCGAACGTAATCCAACCCTGACTCAACATCACCAACGTGATAGCCATCGTAGCCGACGACGATTGCACGATAACGGTCAGAATCGTACCAATCAACAAGAAGAGTATGATAGAGCCATATCCCATGTTGGTGTATTCGGTGAGGGAGTGTAGCATTTCAGGGTTAGCCTTTATGTCAGGCACGCTATTTTTCAAGTATTCCAAACCGATGAAAAGCAGAGCAAAACCAATCATCACCTCGCCAATCGACTTGCGGCGGTCGTTTTTCGAGAAAATAAAAATCAGCGCAAAGCCAATCATAGGTATAGCAATGTCGGCGATAGAGAATTTGAAACCTATGAGCGACACGAGCCACGCCGTCACCGTAGTACCAATATTAGCACCCATAATCACCGAGATCGATTCAGCAAGTGTGAGCAATCCCGCATTCACGAAGCTCACCACCATCACCGTCGTTGCCGACGACGATTGGATAATCGAAGTAACGATAACGCCGGTCAACACACCGAGCACACGATTTTTTGTCATCGACGCCAATATAGCGCGCATTTTATTACCTGCCACCTTTTGTAGCGCCTCGCTCATCATGGTCATACCAAAAAGGAAAAGACCAAGAGCACCAACAAGTTGCAAAACATCAAGAATACCAAAATTCATAATTTGATTGTTTCAGTTAAACAAATAAATTTTTACGTTGCAAAATTACGCAATAGATGTTACAAAACTGTTACAAAGGCGTTACAAAACAATGAAATTTGCGTGTGTAGTTTCCCCTCTCCCTAATTACCGATTATTGACTATCGTTCCCCTTCCGACTGAAATTTTTTGCAAAGTTACAACATTTAGAAAGTGCGTTGACTGTTTCAGACTGTTTAAGTCAGTTTTGACGCTTTAATGTTGTTTATTTATAGTAATAAGTAGTAAGTCGTAAGAAGTAAGAAGTAAGAACCATTCGGCATCGTCTTAATACTTGCGACTTTTTATAGCCAAAGGCTTAAAGACCTTCGGTTGTATTTGTAGTATAAGTATAAAAACGCCACCTCACAGGGGGTGTGAGATGGCGTGTATTGTAGTATATTTTGATAATTGCGATTGTATGGTTTGTTGTTATTCGTAGTTGTTTTTATTTATTAGATTGATTACGACTTTTACCATTACATCTTTTTCTTCTGTACGACTTTCGGCTATCATCAGTGTTAGGGCTACAAGTGTACTATCGGCAATGCGCTTAGTGCCATTAGGATGATAAAGCACTCGGTTGCCGTTGAGAAACCAAAGAAACAATGTGGCAGCAATGCGCTTGTTTCCGTCGCTAAACGAATGGTTTTTTGTGACAAGATATAGCAACATAGCCGCTTTTTCCTCTACACTAGGATAGAGTTCTTCGCCTCCAAATGTTTGATATATTTGTCCGATACTACTTTTAAACGATTCGTCTTTTTCGTTTCCGAATAGAGTCGAACCTCCAAATTTATCGCGCAAACGAGCTATCTCAGCCATTGCGCCCTCATAGGTTGCATGGAATGGTTCTTCTTTTGTAGTTTTTTCAATCGTAAGACGTTCATAGTCATAATTATCCAAAGTATCGAGAGCATAAGCATAATCAACCACTACATCTAGCAAATCCTGAGTCTCTGCGCTTGTTGCCATTTCATCGTTTTGCAAAGTACGCCCCACCAATTGTACTAGCTGTCGCAATTCTCCAATCTGCTCACGTCTAAGTCGCTCATTCACAGCATAACCTTTTAAGAGATATTGCTTCAACACCCCATTTGCCCATTGACGAAATCTTGTTGCATTCTTACTATTTACACGATAACCAATTGACAAAATAGCATCCAAATTATAATACTTTGTGTTATATATTTGTTTCCCATCATTACCCATATGTTCCAAAATGGAACATGTGCTTTTTTCATCTAATTCCTCTGAAGAATATATGTTTTTTAGATGCTTCGTAATTGCTGGTCGTTTTGTACCAAATAATTCCGCAATTTGAGCTTGCGTTAACCACACAGTATCATTCTCCATACGAACATCAATCTGCGTTTGTCCGTCTTCGGTTTGGTATATAACTATTTGATTATCTAAATTCATATTCCGTTTTTGTTTTATAAATAAATGCAAATTATCGAATAGACGATATCGAATCTCAAGTGCAAAGATACAAAAAAATCCTCTAATAACCAAATAAATAGAGAGAAAAGTCACATGCAAAACCGCCACCTCACAGCTCGTGTGAGATGGCGGTAAAAATATACAAACGAAGCCCAAGAGCTAATTTCGGGAAACGACAATTCGCACCTATACGTTCTATGGCTTCTTTCTTTGTCTGACAAATTAACACTCTCTTCAATAATAAAAAATAAAAAGAGAAATTAGACCGAGAAGGTTGCCCCTCTCGCCTTGCGATCTACAATAGTAGAAATTAAAGAGGGAAATTAGACTTGGTCTTGCTTTGAGCTAATTTTAGATTATCTACAATAGTAGAAATTAAAAAGAGAAATTAGACAAAAACTCTATCCATATTATTTACTCAAATCTACAATAGTAGAAATTAAAAAGGAAATTAGACTATCATTGATTGGGCTGAGCGATACTTATCTACAATAGTAGAAATTAAAAAAGGAAATTAGATCATCGCTATAAATAGTCTGAGACAATATATCTACAATAGTAGAAATTAAAAAGAGAAATTAGACACAACATTCAACCCATTATGTTGTTGCGGATCTACAATAGTAGAAATTAAAAAAGAAAATTAGACGAACTCTCAATGCGCTCACAACGCCAGCATCTACAATAGTAGAAATTAAAAAGAGAAATTAGACGTTTCCGTTTTCGTGTGCAGTTGTGCAGATCTACAATAGTAGAAATTAAAAAGGAGAATTAGACCGATTCTCTGTGTCGTCGCCTATCAGCTAATCTACAATAGTAGAAATTAAAAAAGGAAATTAGACTATCCTTATCGCAGGTACTCGCGACATATCTACAATAGTAGAAATTAAAAAAGGAAATTAGACTTGCAATAAAAAGTCGTTTCATAAGTGTATCTACAATAGTAGAAATTAAAAAAGGAAATTAGACTTGCAATAAAAAGTCGTTTCATAAGTGTATCTACAATAGTAGAAATTAAAAAAGGAAATTAGACACTATTATCTACTCTTACGTCGCCACTATCTACAATAGTAGAAATTAAAAAGGGAAATTAGACTCCACTCATCCAAATCGGTAGTTCAATATTTATCTACAATAGTAGAAATTAAAAAAGGAAATTAGACAAAAGATACGCGTCTACACTTATATAAATCTACAATAGTAGAAATTAAAAAGAGAAATTAGACTATCAGAAGCAGACGTAATCAATGCTTATCTACAATAGTAGAAATTAAAAAGGGAAATTAGACTTTCCATGATACAAAGATACAAAAAATATTTTAATACACAATCATTTAGATACAAATATTATTTTTTTTAATATTCTATAAAAATCCCACTAATAAGTCAAAGAACAATCTTAAAATATATAATCAATGAAAAATCAAACGCAAAATTGTTGAACAAAATTGAGCCAATCTTTGTTTGTTATAGTTTTTATTTCGCCTGTTTCTTTCAATTGACGAATCAACATCAACCCTTTGCGAGCAATGTTATATGCCCCATTGGCATCGGCATCAACAGGCAACTTGCTGACCCAATTGCCATAAGCATCTTTACCTCTCGATTTTTCAGCATCACTATTATAGAAATTGCCTTGAACATCTGCCACTGGCGATATGAGATAATCCACCTCGCTGTTTGTTTTGCTATTACGCATCTGCAATGTCAATCGCAATAGACGATATAATGACTCAAAGAATTTCTTGTCATCTTGTTCTATTATCGATTGCTTAAGATTGCCATTGATATCAATATTGTATGTTGCAAATAGAGCCTTAAATTCTGCCGTTAAGTCCACCTCGCGACTATCAAAATGATTTTGAGCATCTGCACTACGATAGGTCTCTATGCGTTTTCCTACCGAACATAAAGTCCATATAGTACGTGTACCCTCTGCTCGTTTATGGAATTTGTCATAATCGAAAGTAAATTCAAACCAATCTTTTTCGGCATTATAACGAATAATATCAAATTTTCCAAAGAACAATTTCGATATATCTTTGGTTTCGTAACGAGTATCTAACAAGTTTACAAAACCTGTTATCGGGTCTATCTTACTTGTGTTCCATGCTGGTATATAGTAGATGAAACCACATTGTTTACCCAATCGTTCGAACGACTCGAATTTCGATGCCCATTGATATGCACGAAGCAAACCACCTGGTGCATTGGCATCTTTATCTTTGAACACTAAATAATTAAGTTTTTCTATTAATTGTTTTTCAAATCGTTGATACACTTGGTGTTCCACTTTAATACGACCACGCTTAAATCCACTATTGAGGTCCTCAAGCACAAGAATAGCATTATATTTTTCCATCAATTGAGCCACTTTGTGCACTACTTGACTCAAATAACCCTCTTTTAACTCTTTAATATTCTCAATAGTTTGCCAGTCTTGGCGAGCTTTGGTTCGCTCTACATTCTTTTCCTCGAGCTTTTGATGATAGTCAGTCACATAGTCAACGCCATTCCAATGATTGGTGATGGTGTTCATCGAATATTGTTCCACAATCTCGCCTCGCTGATTAACTACTGTAAAATATAAAAGATGGCGTTCGCCACGGTCGACCCCAATCACATGAATATCATCTGTAGTTTTAGCTATATATTCGTTAACATCTCTGTTGATATAATCATTTCCATTAGATTTAAAATTCATCGTAATAGGCACATGAAATGTAAATTTATCGTACATATAACGGCGGTCTTTCAATAAATCATATTCAAATACACTTTCCTTTTTAGGAGTATGAATATTTTTATTTTTGATAGGCACATTAGCAGGATGCGTTACATGATATTTGATACTTGACTTGCGGAAAAATATTTCGGCTTGTCCATTAAGTTTGTAAACAACATCTTTCAAGTTCGACTCATCAAACAACATTTTCCAATACATAGTATGAAGATTTGGTCGCCCCTTACTACTTTGTGAAAAATCTTTATTATAAATTTGGAATAAATAAATCTTACCATCACGTACCAACTCATCAATATATTCACACGAAATATTACGATATGTTATTTTATAACCTTGACTTTCTACCTCGCGATAAAAATCACTCAAATCTTTATATGTTTTTGTATCAGAAAAAACAAAATTAAATTTCTTCCAATCTTCGTGATTTTCAATAGATTGTTTGAAGAAATCTATCAAATTATGACAATCTTCAATATTAAATAAATCGCCCTTTTTATGTGTACCTCGTTGATATTTTTCTAATAATTCTTTTGATGGTTTATATATTGGCAATCCCTTTTCCGAAAAAAATACCTTTGGCAACATTTTATTCGCACCAGGTAGTAATTTATACTCAACTTTTTGATAAAATTCGCTACCATTAGAGTGATTTCCTTCAAAAACTCTATTATGTTTTTTATCCATAATAGCGAGATAATACAATCCTTCTCGCAACAAAAGAACTGCAGTATTAGCTGTCTCTTTATTTACATCCCAACCATCTAATAATGTTGAATTCTGAAAATTCAATTTAACCTTTTCTTCCGAATAAGGCTTGCGAGTTAAATGGTTGCGTACTTTGTCATAAAGTTTTGTCAATTCGCTTAATTCGCCATATAGACCACGCACCTCACCATAGAAGTTGAAGTCAATTTCCGCTACCGACGAGTCAATCAACAATGGTTTTACAAAGTGTTGTAGATTTTTCAATTCATCTAACAATACCTTAATTTTTGATACATTATCCTTCTCTTGCGATAGATTGCGTGTGTAGGCAATTTCGCTTGTCAAGAGCGATTTCACATCGGTATAAGCATTTGCTATAGCAGACAAATAGTCGATTGCCTGTTTTTCCTCTGTATTAATTGCTCCTAATTGGGCAAAATAGTTTTCCATTGCTTGAGGTACACCACATGCAGCGTTAATCTCTGCTAATGAAAAATATTGTTTTTTGTACCAGTTGTTTACGTGTTCAGCATATTTTTCATCCGGCATCCTTTTACCCTTTGGATTTTTACTCATATAATCATTTTTGATAAAATGAGCAATTCTGCCATAGTCATTGAATATGCGTTGTGAAATCGTAGTCAAGTCGTCGGCTTTCAAATATATTTTTGACACATCATAAGTGTCAATGCTAATCAACAATCCTTTTAGTTTTTCAAATGTGGTCTCTTGTAGGTGCAAATAGTAGTCGTTTATTGCTTTCACCATTTCACTATCAGAACCAAATTTTTCAGGTAAAAACGAGACTGTCACTCTATCACTAAGTATTTGTTTATAGAGAATTGTAAATTTAGGCAAACGCTCTTGTCGCGACACTTGCTGATTATAAAGGTTGATATATTCGTTCAAACCTTGTATTTTTTTGACACCAACATCCTCTGTTCGACCTCCTATAATAGTGTTATAAATTGTAATATCTTTTTGACTCAACACTTTGCTATATGTACCGAGTTGGAAAAAGTCACAAATTGAATAACCAAATTCTTCCTCTAGGGTCTTAATATTATCAGCCAATACATCTTTCACTTTTTCGAAAACAGCAATGTTATCAATGAAGCGTGGCAAGTTTTGTGTAATCAAGCGATTGGCTATCGATGTGCTTTTTGCTTCATCCGAATACATATTCATTCTGTTTTGATTATAACCAGTGAAATATGTAGTGAAATTAGTAAATTCCGAAATCAAAATTTTATCACCCTCTGACTCTACAAAATCACCCAAATCGTTTTGTATCAACTCTTTTTTATCCAATCGTTTGAATTGGTCTTCTGCTTTGAATGTTATCACCACAGCTTTACGCAATCTGGCTTGAATGTCCTCAAATGCTTTCTCCTGTCTGTCATCTCGTTTTGTGGTATATAGGTCATAATATTCTTGCAAAAGGTCGCGCTCATTGCCTTGCTTGTCACGTTCTGTGAATTGACAATGCGACAATGCAAATTCAATAAATTGTCTGTGATATTGGTCTATTATCTTTTTTACTAATTTATAACTTTCTGCACGATGCTCGTCTTGCTCAATAATATGTGCCATATTCTCTAAAGTATTACCTATGGGTTTTAATTCAAAACGTAATGTTTTTGAAAGAGAATAAAGATTTGTAAAATTTTTCATAATATTGTATTTATTAGTTATTAATATTCTATTTTACGCTGCAAAGATACAACTCCATTTTGACAACTTATGACAAAAAGGAAAATATTTTCATATTTTCCTCGCTTTTTTTTTGTTTAATTGGACAAATGTAGTAAATTTTTTCAAGTTGCGCAAATTTCTGCAAGGGTTGCAGAAAAGAAAAATCCGCTCCAGAATTTTGGGGCGGATTGTTGTTTTATTATGCATGAACACACACTCTCATTGTGTACTACCCAACAGCAAGCTTCAAGCAACCTGCAAGCAAGTAAACCTCCAAAATTAGTACACACTGTGAGTGGATATTTTGGAATTAAGAACCGAAGGTCTTTGAGCCTTTGTCGATAAAATTGCCATGCGTCGTTATTTTAATTAAGAATTGAGAATTCTCCAAGATTGCCAAGATTGCCAAGATTGTCACTTTGTCATTTGAAAAAAAGGGGAGTAAAAAAATAACTGAAATTTATAAATTTTTATATATATACATTATACATAAATATTATTAATAAGGTACGCGTATATATACTATAGTATAGTATTTTTCTTTTATTACAACTTTGCCATGAAAATAGGTGCTGGCAAAGTTGGCAAAGTTGGCAAAGTTCGTGTTTATGCTTCGATGCGATAGAGTCCGATGACGAGGGCGAGCCCACGAACTAAAGGTCACTCCCGAAGGGTAGTAATTTCGGATTTGCGGTGTGTGAATGGTGTGTGATTAAAATAAAAAACTCCCCAAGTTCGTGCGAACAAGGGGAGTTTGTTTTTATAGTGTGCGTCTTATTGCAAGATTATTTCAACCAGCGGTCGAGCCAGTTGAAGAAACGGCGTTGCCAGAGGACGCTGTTTTGTGGTTGAAGCACCCAGTGGTTTTCGTCAGGGAAAATCAACAACTCGGCTGGTATGCCACGGAGTTTGGCAGCGTTGTAGGCACTCATGCCTTGAGATGCGAGAATACGATAGTCGGTCTCGCCATGGATAACCATAATTGGTGTGTCCCATTTGTCGACGAAATGGTGTGGTGAGTTGGCGTATGTTTCTGCGTTTTTAGCATCCCAATATGGACCACCAAGGTCCCAATTGACGAAGAACATCTCTTCGGTTTCGAGGTATTGTTGCTCGAGATTGAACATACCATCGTGGGCAATGAAGGCTTTGAAACGGCCCTCGTGGTGACCTGCCATCCAATAAACCGAATAGCCTCCGAACGATGCTCCAACGCATCCGAGACGGTCTTTGTCAACAAATGGCTCTTGCGCTACGTGGTCGATAGCCGAGAAGTAGTCGCGCATACATTGTCCGCCATAGTCTTTAGAGATGGCTTCGAGCCACTCTTGTCCGAAACCAACGAGGCCGCGACGGTTAGGGGCTACGATGATATAGTCGTTAGATACCATGATTTGGAAATTCCAACGATAGCTCCAGAATTGACTTACAGGACTTTGTGGTCCGCCTTGGCAATAGAGGAGGGTTGGATATTTCTTAGCAGGGTCGAAGTTAGCAGGATAGATGACCCACACGAGCATCTCTTTGCCATCGGTAGTAGGCACCCAGCGAGGCTCTACTTTGCCCATTTGGAGTTGGTCGAGGAGGTGTTTGTTTTCGAATGTGATTTGAGCTTGTTCGCCATTTTCAGGGTTGATGCTATACACTTCGTTAGGCATCGACATAGAGTGACGCACACCGATGATTTTGTTGCCACAAAGGGCGATTTGTTCGTAATCGTGTTGACCTTCTGTGAGTTGGCGAATCTCTTTTGTTTCGATATTGGCTTTATACACTTGAGTGCAACCATGCCAGCAACTGATGAAATAGATGTGTTTGCCTTCGGCATCCCATTGCAAAGAGTTGGCATTTTGGTCGAAATCGGCAGTGATATAAGTGCGAGTGCGAGTGGCGAGGTCGATGACAAAGAGACGATTTTTGTCGCTTTCGTAGCCATCGTGCTCCATGCTTTCCCACGCAAGTTTAGTGCCATCAGGCGAGAATGTAGGGTTGATGTCGTAGCCCATCATGTCTTTTGAGAGATTGGCAACTGTCTTACCTTCAGCCACATCGTAGAGATAGATGTCGGTGTTGGTTGACAATGCATAGGCTTGACCAGAGAGTTTTTTGCAAGTGTATGCAATGAGTTTGCCGTCGGGCGAGAAAGCCAATTGTTCGGCGCCACCAAAAGGTTTGAGTGGGCACTCAAAAGGTTCGCCTTCGATGATATCGCGCTCGTTGCTAAGAGTTTTGCCATCGTAGTCGTAGAGGAAAGGATGAGGCACGGTGGTCACCCATTCGTCCCAATGTTTGTACATAAGGTCTTCGACGATGATGCCCGAAGTTTTGTCGAGGTCAGGGTAGCGGTCGGTGGTGCGTTCGCCCCATTTCACGTTGGCAATGAGGATAACTTGTTTGCCATCAGGTGAGTAGAGGAAGTCGGAGATACCACCTTCGCGGTTAGAAATTTGGATGCGACCTGTGCCATCGGGATTCATTTCCCATAATTGCATAGAGCCTGATTGAGCCGAGAGGAAGGCGATTTTTTTGCCATCTTTCACCCAACGCGCAGCCGATTCGCTTTTGAGAGTAGAGGTGATTTGTTGATTGTCAGAGCCATCGGCATTCATAACGAAGAGTTCGCGGTTGCTTTTGTTTTGCTCAACGCTGTAGTAGCCAACGCCATAGAGGATTTTGGTTTGGTCGGGCGAAACTTGTACGTCGCCAAGGCGACCGAATGCCATAAGCACCTCAGGCGACACGCGTCCGTCGGTGATGGTCATCTGATGGCGACCGATGTAGTTAGGGTCGCTCGATTCGTCGATGCGAGCCGTGTTCGAGCATCCGACGAGTGCAGCAGCAAGTGCCATAATTGATAAGAATTTAATTTTCATATTCTTGATTTTTGGATTTAAAAGACATAATGACATAAGAACATAAATTGTTTATTTTGAACGCAAATTATCATAAATTATCCATTAATTCATAGATGTAATAATTTACGATTAATTTATGATAATTTATGTTTATAAAAAAAAGACTTTATGTTATGTTAAAGTGTTTAATATTTTAGTTAAATCTTCGGGGTGACTTTCAATGTGGTTGCCTACGACTACGAGGTCGGCACCAGCGCTGAAGGCATCCATCATCTGTTGGGGAGTTTTGATGCCACCTCCTATGATGAGGGGGATGTCGATAGCTTTGCGCGTTTCGGATATAATGTTTTGTGGCACAGGACGATTGGCACCGCTACCTGCCTCGAGATACACCATTTTATGACCAAGGAGTTGGCTCGCCAAAGCTGTGTCGGCAATGAGTTGCGGGTTGGTGGTGGGGTAGGGCGATGTGTGACTAACGCGCTCAACGGCAGTGAGTTTGCCTCCATCAACGAGGATATAGCCCGTAGAGATGCATTCAACGCCCGATGATTTGATGGCACGCGATGCCTCGATATGTTGTTCGATGAGATATTTGGCATTACGACCCGACACTAGCGAGAGAAAGAGTAGCGCATCGGCATTGTCGGCAAATTGCGACGCATCGCCTGGAAACATCACTACAGGCAGCGAGGTGAGTTGCTTGATGCGCGCCACCGTGGTGCAGACCGAATCTTTGAGTTGACTGCCACCGACGAAGATGAAAAGTTGGTTGCTGAGTGCCGACTGTTTTTCGCTTCGCTCAAGATTTTTGCTTTGCTCGGCATAACTCAAACAAGTCTGGTTCTGCTCTCGCTTATCGCAAAAATTGACTGTTGACATCACTTGACACAACCATTCTTCCGAACACTTTTCGGGGTCGATAAGCAGGGCAAACATCTTGCGTCCTGCAGTTTTGTTGGCTAATATTTGGTCGTAAATTGTCAATGCTTTTTTTACGGAAATTTGCGTTTGATATCTTAGATTGTGTGTACAATAACAAACTCAGGGTAGACTTTGTATTGTAGTTTATAAGTTTTCTTTTCAGTCGAAGCAGTTTCGTGTGCAACGATTTCGCCTTCCATATAAGGAGTGAAAGGCTCGATGCGAATTTGTTCGGTGAACTCCACAGTCTCCACGCCCATTACTTTGTACATAGCCTCTTTGGCAGCCCAAAGGATGGTGAGATGAATCTTCTCTGAACGAGCATCAACAGCATCCAACTCCTCGCGGCTCAAGAATTTGTGGCGCACACGACCCACTTTGTCGCCAATGCGCTCGATATCGATGCCCACTTTGTCGGTAGGGTGGATAGCCACCAATGCGTAGTGACCTGTGTGCGAAATGCTGATGTTTAGTGAGTTATTAGCCAAATAAGGCGCGCCATTAGGGTGGTAGCACACATGTTGTTCTGATCCAACCAACTCGTTCAACGTACAACGCGACGCGAGGTACTCAAGACGACGTTTGGTGCTAGTAAAAGGTACAATCTCCTCTGCCACAACGGCATCGTTGTCAAGAAGCGACATAAGTTGTTCTTCGGTTTCGGCAATGTCCCATAAGGCAACCGACAGACCATTATCGTAGGTGTGTTTTTCGATTAGCATAGTATTTTGTATTTTGTTGGTTTAAATTTCTTTATTATTCCTCATTCCTCATTCCTCATTCCACTCAAGCGTTTCGATCATATGTATCATATCTTGCAATACATAATTTGCGGCAGGGGCGATAGAGTCGGCATTAGGTGTGTGGTTGAAGTAGAGCGAACCACGCAAAAAATTGCGCACACTATCGGTGACATAGAACTGCGATGGCGAAGCGGCATTACCCTTCATCTCGTATAGAATGCCATAGACGCGGGTAGTGTCGTTGCCATAATAGCTCTCTTGGATAGCATCGGCGCGCACGGTGTGTTTGTATGCCAACGAGTGGCATTCTTCCACCACTTTTTGGAATGTAGATTTATTAATGCGTTTATAACTTAAGTGTATCTTGGCATTAATCGAAGGATATACCACATTTATCCACTCATCGGCATCGGTAGCATGCGTATTGTCCGACTTGTCGAGATGGCTATGCACACTGCGTTCGATGCTATACGGACCCAACTCCGAATCGACAACATATTCTCGCTCAGGCAAATCTATGCGAAAATAACCATAAGGCTTAGGTTGCGCCTTCTTGCCGCATCCAGCCAAAATAGCAATGCACCCCAATAATGTGATTATATATTTATTCATGAATTATACTAAATTTTACTTTCAAGATGCGGCGTGCATTGATAGCAACCACCTTGAATTTGTAGTTTTTGTATGTGATTTCTTCGTTTTGTTTAGGAAAATCGCCCTTCAACTCTAGCAACAAACCAGCCAAAGTATCCACCTCTTCGGTAACATCTTCGAAATCATCGGGTTCGATATCCGTAGCACGGAAAAAATCGGTGAGCATAATCTTAGCCTCGAACACATACGAACCATCATTTTGCTTCGTATAGAGCGAATCGTCTACGTCGTATTCGTCGCTAATTTCGCCAACCACCTCTTCTAACACATCTTCCATAGTCACCATGCCCGATGTGCCACCAAACTCATCGACTACAACTGCGATATGAATTTTATTTTTCTGGAACTCTTGCAAAAGGTCGTCCAATTTCATCGTTTCGGGCACGAAATAAGGTTGACGAATGAGCGTTTGCCATTTGAAAAAAGGACCTTTGTTGATATGCGGAATCAAATCCTTGGCATAAAGCACCCCTCTCACATTGTCAATCGACCCTTGTAGCACCGGAATGCGCGAATATTCGTGTTCAACAATACAATCGATAACTTCATCGAAAGTAGCCGAAAAATTGATCGTCACCATGTCCAATCGCGACGTCATCACCCCCGCAGCCGTAAGGTTGCCAAAATTTACGATACCCTTTAGAATATCAGCATCCTCTTGTATGTTGTCAGACGTAAGTTCGAGCGCTTGCGAGAGTTCGTCCATCGACAAATTGGCGCCATGTTTGTGCTTTGCAAGTCTCTTATTCACAACCGAAGTAGAACTAACCAAAATCCAGATGAACGGTTTCAGTATGCTGCGCAACATTTTGAGCGCACTAGCCCCCAAACGCGCCATGCGTAAACCATGTTGTTGAGCAAAAGTTTTAGGCATAATTTCGCTCACAAGCAATATGATAAACGTGATGAGAATAGTTTCGAAAATGAAACCAAGGATAGGGAATGCACTGAAATTCAGTGTCTGATTGATGATATACGACGAGAGAACGATGATAGACACATTCACCAAGTTGTTTGTGATCAAGATAGTAGCAAGTAGATGCTCAGGTTTTTGCAATAGCAACTTGATTTTCTCGTCCGACGGATGATTCTCGTTCTCCATTTGCTCGAAATCTTTGGGCGAGAGAGAAAAGAATGCCACTTCTGAAGCCGACACAAATGCCGACACAAAAAGGCAGATTAAAGTAGGAATAAGCGCAATCAACGCATTGATACTGAATGGTTGAACAATGCTAGATAATAGAAAGGAGTTAGGGTCCAAGTTGATAAAAATTTAGTTAAACAATCGTAAGGTTACACCTTCATAAAATATAAAGTGCAAATATACGCAAAAAAACTCACATAAACAAAAATAAAATACACACTTTCTTAAAATTCAAACACAAGCAAAACTTCACCCACACATATCCCAATCATCAACATACTATAAATATAGGATAAATATACTATAAATATAGGATAAATATACTATAAACATACTATACAGCAATCGGCACCTAGTCAATAACACATTCACCAACCATTCATACGCACAAAAAAAAGCGATTAACCCACACAGGTTAATCGCCAATATAAATTCTTAAACCTCAGTTTTTATATTAAAAAGGAAGGTCGCCATCCATGCTCGAAGGAGCACCGATGAACGGTTGAGCCACAGGCTCTTCGACAGTTTGCACAGCAGGTTGTTGAGCCACAGGAGCCACTGGTTGAGCATACGATTGTGCAGCAGGAGCAGCATATTGGTTAGCCCCATATTGTTGTTGATTTTGCGCAGGTTGTTGACCATCTTGTGTTTGTGGACGAGTCAAAACTTGCATATCTTCTGCATAAATCTCAGTAATATAACGGCGATTACCAGTCTTATCTTCATATGTGCGAGACTTGATTTTACCTTCAATATATACGCGTGCACCTTTGCGGACATATTTTTCTGCCACCTCGGCCAATCCACGCCAAACTACGATTGTGTGCCATTCTGTGCGGTCGGGCACCTGTGTGCCGTTCGACATTGTGTAACCACGTTCGGTTGTTGCTAACGGAAAGTTTGCTACTCTTACATTGTTCTCCAAGTAACGTACATCTGGGTCTTTTCCTACGTTACCAATTAAAATTACTTTGTTTACTGACATAGTGTATAAATTTAAGTTGTAAAAACGCCTCAAAGTAACATATTTTTTTTCAAACTACCAAATTTTTCATACAAAAAGTTAAAACTATTTTTCTAAACTATTGATTATCCGATTATTAAAGTCGAAAAAACTATTTTTTTTGAAAAAAAACAAAAAAATAATGGCTAATGTTTTGTCAATCAAAAAAAAAGTTGTAATTTTGCACTCCGATTGCGACGATTCGAAAATCGTAAGTGAATAATAATCAAAAATATAATTGTATTACTTAAAAATTTTACAAAAATGACTAAAGCAGACATTGTAAATGAGATTTCAAAAAACACAGGTATTCAAAAAGATGATGTGTTGAAAACAGTTGAGGCTTTCATGGATTGTGTAAAAGACTCATTGGCAAAAAATGAAAACGTTTATTTGAGAGGTTTCGGTAGCTTCATCGTTAAACAACGTGCAGAAAAAACAGCTCGTAATATTTCTAAAAACGTAACTATCAAAATCCCAGCTCACAACATCCCTTCTTTCAAACCTTCAAAAGAATTTACTGCTAAAGTAAAATAATCTTGTTGGATAATTAATTTTTTGAACGAAAGTTTTTATTAATCATTTAATACAAATAACTATGCCAAGCGGAAAAAAACGTAAAAGACATAAAATGTCTACGCACAAGCGTAAAAAAAGACTAAGAAAAGACCGTCATAAAAAGAAAAAATAATCTTTTTAGTCTTTAAAAGCGATAAAAACAAATTTAAAGAAACTTGGCACTCTAATGCCAGTGCTTTAAATTTGTTTTTTTTATTTTTTTTTTGAAACGGTTGTGTCTAGTATATCTGGGTTTTCTAGAAAGGCTGGAATATTCAACTAAAAAAACACTATGCAAAAAGAATTAGTAATAAATGCACAAAACGACCAAATATCAATAGCACTCCTCGAAGACAAAAATTTGGTCGAACTCAATAAAGATACATTGCAACACTCCTTCGTAGTGGGCAATATATACCTTGGCCGTGTCAAAAAACTCATGCCAGGACTCAATGCTGCATTTATCGATATAGGTTCTGAAAAAGAGGCTTTTATCCACTATCACGACCTCGGAATCCAATTCTTAACATTCAACAACTACGTGCGCCAAATCCTCGACGACCGTAAGCACGAACCAAAAATCAAACGAATGCCCGATCTGCCCAAAGATGGTCAAATCAAAGATGTGTTGCAACAAGGGCAATTTATTATGGTTCAGATTGTTAAAGAACCAATCAACACCAAAGGTCCACGCCTTACAGGCGAAATTAGCATCGCAGGACGCAACATGGTGCTACTGCCATTAGGCGACAAAGTCTCTGTATCTCAAAAAATTAAATCAAGCGAAGAACGCGTGCGCCTACGCAAACTCGTTCAAAGCATCAAATCGCCATCTTATGGCGTCATTATTCGCACAGTGGCAGAGGAAAAACGTGTGGCCGAACTTGATAGCGAACTAAAAATGATGGAGAAACGCTGGATTAAAGTTATAAACGAACTCCGTCGTGCCAAAGGTATCTCGTTGTTGATGGAAGAGAGTAGCCGAACTGTATCGATATTGCGCGATATCTTTACCCCCGAATTTGAAGCTGTTTATGTCAATTCTCCATCTATATACGAAGAAGTCGTGTCGTATGTCGAGATGATTGCTCCAGAACGTAAAGACATTGTCAAACTCTATACTGGCGAATTGCCTATATTCGATAATTTTGCTATTACCAAGCAAATAAAATCACTCTTTGGTCGTACCGTATCATTCAAACGCGGTGCCTACCTCATTATGGATAAGGCCGAAGCTATGCACGTTATCGACGTCAATAGCGGTGCTCGAACCAAAGCAACTCAAACTCAAGAAGAAAATGCCATTGAGGTAAATATGGCTGCTGCCACCGAAATTGCTCGCCAACTCCGTTTGCGCGATATGGGTGGAATCATTGTGATTGACTTTATTGATATGAATGATGGCGTCAATCGCAATCAGCTATTCGAACATATGCAAAAATTGATGAGTGCCGACCGTGCTCGTCACAATATATTGCCACTCAGTAAGTTTGGACTTATGCAAATCACACGTCAACGCGTGCGCCCTGCTCTCGAAGTCGACACTTTAGAGACTTGTCCTACTTGTTTTGGCACTGGCAAAGCCAAACCTTCAATATTGTTTACCGATCAGTTGGAAGAGAAATTCGAACTAATCAAAGACGTATATAAAACTTCACGTTTCACAATCCACCTACATCCATACGTGGCTGCATATATCAAGAGTGGATTCCCATCTCAACTCTTGCGTTGGAAAATGAAGTATGGCTTTGGTATTCGCATTTTGCCCGTGCAAGACCTCGGATTTTTGCAGTATCGTTTTGTCGATAAAAATGGAGACGAACTCAATCTTAGCAGCACTCAAGCAATGCTCGAAGATAATTAATTAAAAAAAGAATGATTCTATCGGATCATTCTTTTTTTTGTCAAAAAAAAATAGTATCTTTGCAGATAATATATATATATATGTAAATTATGGCAATAAAAGTATATAAAGCATCAGCAGGTTCGGGCAAGACCTACACATTGGTTTATGAGTATATTCGCTATCTATACGAAGCATGGCTTGCAAATTCTCAATCTACCGAATATTCTCTCAATCTGCATCGCAACATTTTGGCAGTTACTTTCACCAACAAAGCAACAGCCGAAATGAAGGAGCGCATTATCAAATCGTTATACAAACTCTCTATCTGCGATGAGAAGAAATATCTCTCTTTCCTTCGTCGCGATGTGGCCGAATTGCAACAAACTACCGATGAGAAAATTGCTCAAATTGCAATGCGATTGCTCACCGACATATTGCAAGATTACACACAATTCCGTGTTTCTACTATCGACGGATTTTTCCAACAAATAGTGCGTTCTTTTGCGCGCGAACTCAATCTTAACAATCAGTATAAAGTCGAATTAGAAATCGACCGCATATTGGAAATGGCGGTCGACAATATGCTCACCACACTTGGCGATGACAACAAAAAACATTTGTTGAACTGGTTGACCGAGTTTGCAAGCGAACAAGTCGATGGCGACAAATCGTGGAATCCTCGAAATAGTATTCTCGCTTTGGCAAAACTAATCACCACCGAAGAGTATGTATCTCAAAAAAAGAAATTTGGTTTCGATATAAAAACTCTTAATGAATATAAGCGTCATCTTCGTGATATTATGAAAAAATACGAAGACGCTGCCGAACTTGTTTGTAATAACGCACAAACTCTATTGTCGACACTCGATGTGAACGATATGTTCGACAATAGAAAAATATCGTTTTTTAAGTTCGACTATTTGAAAGAGAAAAAATTTGAGCTTAGTACAATGTTCTCAGATGGTGCCAAAACATCGTCGGTGGATCATTGGTTCAAAGGAAAGCATAAGAAAAATCAGAGTCTATCAACCATAGCCGAACAACTCCACCACTATGCATCTGCATTGGTCGATATCTGCTCTCCAGAGGGTAATCGTGCCAAAGAATATCGAACAGCGAAAATAATCATCTCTCACCTATATATATTAGGCATTCTCAACGAAATCGACGAGCATGCTATGCAAGTTTGTCGCGAGAGCGATAGTTTGCTTATATCATCGACAGCCGATTTTATCAACAAAATTATAGATAACTCCGACACTCCTTTTATCTACGAAAAAGTTGGCGTGACAACCAATCATTTCATGATTGATGAGTTTCAAGATACATCGCGTTTGCAGTGGTCCAATTTTCTCCCTCTTTTGAGAGAAACTGTCGACAATGGTAATGAATCAATGATTGTTGGCGATGTCAAACAAAGCATCTACCGTTGGCGTAATGGCGATTGGGAGATTTTGCACAAAGGCATAAAAGAAAAATTTCCTCGCAAAGACGATGTTGTCGAAAAACCATTGGCAGAGAACTATCGTAGTAGTGCTAATGTTATCAAGTTTAATAATCAACTATATCAAGTAGGTGAGGATGAAGAAGAAGAGACAATAAAGGCTTTGCCTTACTATTTGGATAAGCAACTCAACGCGCAGTTGTCTTTGCCCAACGTGCCTATTGATAAGTATTTTAGAAGTGTATATGCCGATGCCTACCAACACATAGGCAACCCCGACAAACCTAAGGGTTATGTTCGCGTAGATTTTTTGAAAGACGATGCCGAAAATCCCGACAAAACATGGGATATCCAAAGTCTTGACAACATGGTGGCAGAAATGAAACGCCTACAATGTTATGGCGAAATGGCTGTTTTGGTTCGCGAGAAAAAAGAGGCTCAGAAAGTGGCTGCACGATTGCAAGAAGAGAAAATTCCTTTCTATTCGTCCGAAGCTTTGTGTGTTGCAACCAATCTTGCTGTCCGATTCATAGTTGCTGTGTTGGAATATCTGTCTCAACCTCACGAATCTCTCTATCGAGCCAATTTCGTAGCCCTCTATCGCCAACTGTTGAATGATAGAAATATAGATGCTCGCGACTATCAATTGCTTTCATATCAAGAGTCCAATTATGGCGAATGGGAACATCTATTATTCGAATCAGAGTCTGTTGCACAACAATTCTCTCAAATCAAGCATCAATCGTTGCAAGAGGTCATACAGTCCATTGTTTCGCTATTCAGTCTCAATACTATCAACAATGGTGTCAATGCACCATATATCCAAGCGTTTATCGATAAGGTTCAGAAGTTTGCTATCGATGGCATATTAGATGTGCGCGCTTTGCTTGAATATTGGCATGAATTTGGAGCAAAAACTTTCATCTCTATGCCGAGCGATGGCAATGCTGTGAAGATAATGACTATCCATACATCCAAAGGGCTCGAATTTGGAATTGTATTTATTCCATTTATGGATTGGGTCTTTGGGTTTGAGTCTGGCAAAGGTTCGATTCAATTAGCAAAAACCGATAAGAAAACTCGCGACAATCATCTCTTTATCGATGATGTTTCGATTATTCCTATCAATACTCTCGGTTCTCAACAACTTTTGAGCAGTCATTTTAGTGAAGAAATTATTCAAGAGTTTCTATACACTTGCCTCGATGTGATGAATGTGCTATATGTGGCAACTACTCGTGCTTCTCAACAGCTCTATATCTCTTGTGCCGAACCAAAATCTCAAAAAGATGAGAAAAAAGATAAAAATGAGAAAAAGCAATTGAATAATATTTATGTTGCAACTATGATTCGTCAAGTCTTGTTGGCCGACAAACCAGATGAAGATTTCTACGAGAAGGGTTCTAATGAATATATAATTGACAAGAAAGACAAAGAAAAGAAAGATGAACCTAAAGTAGAGAGTGTTGTTTTGACTCTATATCCCGAAAATCAACCAACGAAAGAACTAATAGCCGAACGTGCTCAAATCCGATTCAAATATTCCGACGAGAGTTTGGATTTGTCAACTCTATTGTATGGTATCAAAATGCACCGATTGTTTGAATTGATAAAGACAAAGCAAGATATCGATTCTGCACTTGCTATCTTGTTAGACGAAGGTTATATTGTTGATAGCGAAAAATATCAACTTGGCAAAACTATCTCTGAGATATTCGATATTCCAGAGGTTGAGCAAATGTTCGATAGTCGATGGCGTGTGCTCAACGAAACAGAAATATTTGATGTTGAGAACGACGAGTTATGCCGTCCCGACCGTATAATGATCGACGACGATTCTAAGCAGGCGATAGTTCTTGATTACAAATTTGGGTTTATCGAACAAAACAAGTATAAAACTCAGGTCGAAGGGTATGTTAAACTATTGACCCAAATGGGGTATGCTACTCAAGGTTATATTTTGTATGCAAAAAAAGGTAAATTGGTTAAAGTATGAAATGGAATAAATTATTGACGACTAAGCGTTTCGGCATGGAAAACTATTATCAAGGCAACCATGATGGGCGCACCGAATATCAACGCGACTATGATCGACTAATCTTCTCTCCTGCGTTTCGTCGTTTGCAGAATAAGACGCAGGTATTCCCGTTGCCTGGTAGTGTGTTTGTGCACAACCGATTGACTCACAGTCTCGAGGTGTCGTGCGTGGGCCGTTCTATTGGCAATAATGTAGGTCGCGAGTTGTCGAAGCGTCATCCCGATTTGGTTGTCGAATTGAACGAAATAGGTGCTATCGTAGCGGCGGCATGTTTGGCTCACGACCTTGGCAATCCGCCTTTTGGACATTCGGGCGAGAATGCTATTGGCACATTCTTCTCCGAAGGCAAAGGGGTAGAGTATCGCGATAGATTGAATATCACCGCAGAGCAGTGGGCTGATTTAACTACTTTCGAAGGCAACGCAAATGCTTTTCGCATACTGACTCATCAGTTCGAAGGACGTCGTGCTGGTGGTTTTGTACTCACATATCCTACTTTAGCTTCAATAGTAAAATATCCATATGAATCAAGGTTCGCTGATGCAAAGAAACAGAAATTCGGATTTTTTCAGTCGGAAGTTAAGTCGTACGAGCGCATAGCCGAAGATTTAGGCATAATCCGCAATCCGTATAACGAGGATAGATATGCCCGCTATCCATTGGTCTATTTGGTGGAGGCGGCAGATGATATTTGCTATCAAATGATGGACATCGAGGATGCGTATAAATTGCGCCTATTGACGTATGACGAAACCAAAGATTTGTTGATGAAATACTTACCTCAAAAGCGCAGAGAACGTGCCGAAAATGAGGTATTCAAGATGGTGTCGGATGAGAATGAACAGATTTCTTACTTGCGCAGTTCGGTCGTAGGGGTGTTGATTGATGGCGTAAGCAAAGTGTTTGTAGATAATGAAGAGGCAATATTGAATGGCGAATTTCAAGGCGCATTGATCGACCATTTGCCTGATGAGTTGCGCGAGGCATACAAGCATAGCTCGAAGGTCTCGGTCAAGAAGATATATCGTGCGCAGATGGTGCTCGATATAGAGTTGGCTGGTTATAAGATTATTAGCGAACTGCTCGATGTGTTGATGCAGGCAGTATTTGAGCCAGAAAAAGCATATTCCAAACAATTCCTTAGTCGCATTCCTCAACAATATAATGTAGCGGCAGAGAGCGACTACGAAAAAGTGCAAAGCATATTGGATTATATAAGCGGTATGACCGATGTTTATGCTCTTGATTTATATCGCAAAATCAATGGTATGAGTTTGCCGACGATATAAAATAGTTTATTTTCGTTTAAAAAAATGTATATTAACTATTGCAAAAATCGTAAAAAAATTGTAACTTTGCACTCTTGAAATGTATAAGGTACAATAAGTAGGGCGTTTAGTGCTAACTTTCTATGTATCATATATTATTCAGTATATTACACTATTAGAATATATATTAGTTTTTTTTATGGAAAACAAAAAACGTGTTTATACCTTCGGTAACGGACAAGCTGAAGGTAAAGCAGATATGAGAAATCTGCTTGGTGGTAAAGGTGCTAACCTTGCCGAAATGAACCTCATCGGAGTGCCATGTCCTCCAGGTTTCACTATCATCACTGATGTTTGTAACGAGTATTTCGAATTTGGTAAAGAGAAAGTTGTAGAAATACTTAAAGCTGACGTAGAAGCAGCTCTTGCTAATGTCGAAAAATTGATGAACTCAAAATTCGGCGATATCGAAAATCCACTTCTTGTTTCTGTACGTTCAGGTGCTCGCGCTTCTATGCCGGGTATGATGGATACAATTCTTAACCTCGGTCTTAACGACAAAGTGGTAGAAGGTTTGGTTCGTAAAACTAACAATCCTCGTTTCGTATGGGACTCTTACCGTCGTTTCGTGCAAATGTATGGCGACGTAGTTCTCGGTATGAAACCAGTTAACAAAAACGACATCGACCCATTCGAAGCTATCATCGAAGAAGTTAAAGAGGCTAAAGGTGTTAAACTTGACACTGAATTGACAGTTGAAGACCTTCAAACTCTCGTAGCTAAATTCAAAGCTGCTGTTAAAGCTCAAACAGGTCACGACTTCCCAGAATCTGCTTACGAACAACTTTGGGGTGCTGTATGCGCAGTATTCGACTCTTGGATGAATGAACGTGCTATCCTTTATCGTAAAATGGAAGGTATTCCTGCTGAATGGGGTACTGCTGTTAACGTTCAAGCAATGGTGTTCGGTAACATGGGCGAAACTTCTGCTACAGGTGTATGCTTCAGCCGCGACGCTGCTACAGGTGAAGACCTCTTCAATGGTGAATACCTCATCAACGCTCAAGGTGAAGACGTAGTAGCAGGTATCCGTACTCCACAACAAATCACTAAAATCGGTTCACAACGTTGGGCTAAACTTGCTGACATCAGCGAAGAAGAACGCGTTGCTAAATATCCTTCAATGGAAGAGGCTATGCCAGAAATCTATGCCGAACTCGATGCTCTCCAAACTAAACTCGAAAATCACTATCGTGATATGCAAGATATGGAGTTCACTGTTCAAGAAGGCAAACTTTGGTTCCTCCAAACACGTAATGGTAAACGTACAGGTGCTGCTATGGTGAAAATCGCTATGGATATGCTCCACCAAGGTATGATTACTGAAAAAGAGGCTATCCTTCGCGTTGAACCTAACAAACTCGACGAACTTCTCCACCCAGTATTCGACAAAGAAGCTCAAAAGAAAGCTGTTGTATTGACAAAAGGTCTTGCAGCTTCTCCAGGTGCTGCTTGCGGTAAAATCGTCTTCAACGCAGAAGATGCTGCTTTGTGGGCATCTAAAGGCGAAAAAGTGGTTATGGTTCGTATCGAAACATCTCCAGAAGACCTCGCTGGTATGGAGGCTGCTCAAGGTATCCTCACTGCTCGTGGTGGTATGACTTCTCACGCTGCCGTAGTTGCTCGTGGTATGGGTAAATGCTGCGTATCAGGTGCTGGTGCTCTTGTTATCGATTATGCTACTAAAACACTCAAAGTTGCTGATGTAACTCTCAACGAAGGCGATTTCATCTCTATCAACGGTTCTACTGGCGAAGTTTACCAAGGTGAAGTTGCAACTATCGTTCCTGAACCAGATGCTAATTTCATAGAATTGATGGAATTGGCTGACAAATATACTCACCTCCGCGTTCGTACTAACGCTGATACTCCACACGATGCTGCTGTTGCTCGCAAATTCGGAGCTATCGGTATCGGTCTTTGCCGTACAGAACACATGTTCTTCGAAGGTGAAAAAATCCGTGCTATGCGCGAAATGATCCTCGCTGAAACAGCTGAAGGTCGTCGTGCTGCATTGAAAAAAATCCTCCCTTACCAACAAAACGACTTCAAAGGTATCTTCAAAGCAATGGAAGGTTGCCCAGTGACTGTTCGTCTCCTCGACCCACCTTTGCACGAATTCGTACCTCACCAAGAAAAAGAACAACGCGAATTGGCTGAAATCATGGGCGTAACTTACGACTACATCCGCAAACGTGTTAACTCACTTCATGAAGCTAACCCTATGTTGGGTCACCGCGGTTGCCGTCTTGGTAATACTTACCCAGAAATCACTGAAATGCAAACTCGCGCTATCCTTGGTGCTGCTCTCGACCTTCAAGAAGAAGGCATCGTAGCTGTTCCTGAAATCATGGTTCCTCTCACAGGTATCCTCTACGAGTTCGCTAACCAAGAACAAGTTATCCGCGCTACTGCTGCTAAATTGTTCGAAGAACGCGGTGCTTCTATCGATTTCAAAGTTGGTACTATGATTGAAATTCCACGTGCAGCTCTTACTGCTAACCGTATCGCTTCTAAAGCTGAATTCTTCTCATTCGGTACTAACGACTTGACTCAAATGACATTCGGTTATTCTCGCGACGATATTGCTTCGTTCTTGCCTGCATACCTCGATATGAAGATTTTGAAAAACGACCCATTCCAAGTCCTCGATCAAAATGGTGTTGGTCAACTCGTGCAAATGGCTACTGAAAAAGGTCGTTCAGTGCGCCCAGACCTCAAATGTGGTATCTGTGGTGAACACGGTGGCGAACCATCATCAGTTGAATTCTGCCACAAAGTTGGTCTCAACTACGTATCTTGCTCTCCATTCCGTGTGCCTATCGCACGTTTGGCAGCGGCTCAAGCAGCAATCAAAAATGCTTAATATATAATATGAAGAGGCGCAAATCATTTTGCGCCTCTTTTTTATAATATAAGCAACATTAAATTATAGAATACCAATAGCAACCCTCAAGCAACCTGCAAGCAAGAAAACCTCCCAAAAAAAGTGGGCAAAGATAAGTTTGTTTAATTTTTGTAGAATGGCATTGTAGGGCTCTTTAGCGAAACAAGAAACTTTCAAATTTCAACTTTCAAATTTCAACTTTCAACTTTCAACTTTCTCATGCTACACATTTTAGACAAACAAAATTCTATCCTCGGCAATTTCATCAAAGAAATCCGTTCTGTCGATATTCAACGTGATTCAATGCGCTTCCGCCGCAATATCGAGCGCATCGCCCAAGTCATGTGCTACGAAATCAGTAAATCGCTCAACTACGAAACCGAACCTATACAAACTCCGCTCGGCATAGCACCAACCAACGTTGTTGCCGACAAAATTGTCGTAGCATCAATCCTTCGTGCAGGTCTTGCTATGCATAATGGTGTCTTAGACTTTTTCGATGGAGCCGAGAATTGTTTTGTATCTGCCTATCGCAAATATACTGACGAAACCCATTTCGACATCCATGTCGAATACATCGCAGCTCCATCCCTCGAAGGCAAAACTGTCATCCTCTGCGACCCAATGTTGGCCACAGGTTCGTCTATGGAGTTGGCATACAAAGCATTATTGACCCACGGCACTCCTGCTCGTATTATTGTTTGCAGCATCGTATCCACCCAATATGCCGTAGATTATATCTCAAAAGTCATGCCCGATTGCGATATCTATACTGCAGTCCTTGATCCCGAACTCAACTCACACAAATATATCGTCCCAGGCCTTGGCGACTGTGGCGACCTAGCCTTTGGCGAAAAACTCTAACTTTTTTGAACGCAAATTAGCATAAATTATCCGTAAATAATTAATGATTGATTTACGATAATTTACGTTAAAGAAAAAATATAATAATTTATAGTTAAAATAACGTACAATTATGAAGAGAATATTGTTGTCTTTGATTAGCCTGTTATGCATTGCATCTATTGCATGTGCCCAAGATCGTCGTCTTCTCACTATGGAAGAGGCAATCCTCAGTCGCGAACTTATCCCTCAAAACTACCAAGTGCGATGGAGTAGCGACTACCCAAACGAATATCTTCATCAAGAGGATTCAATTACCTATGCCATCAACATCCGCACAGGCCGACAACGCCAAGTTGCTATCCCCGCAACTTCAAAACAACACACCCCACATGCCATCCTAAAAGGCAACAACATCTCTTGGCTCACAGCCGATAGCATCGAAATTCCTATCACTCAATTCGCCGACACCAACATTGTCTGCGGACAAGCCGTTTCGCGCAACGAGTTTGGTTGTATGACAGGCATCTTCCCGTCGCCCGACAATAGTCGCATCGCCTTCTATGTCAAAGACGAAACTCGTGTCACCACCTTCCCTCTCCTCGACATCACAACTCGCACTGGTACCGCCCGCAACATCAAATACCCAATGATTGGTATGCCATCCGAACGTCTCAAATTCGGCGTATACGATGTAGCACAAAACAAGACCATCTATCTCAACATCACCGACTTTACTCCCGAACGCTATCTCACCAATCCTGCTTGGTCGCCCGATAGCAAAACTATCTATATCCAAGTCATGAATCGTGAGCAAAAAGCCTTGAATCTCAACGCCTACGATGCCATCACAGGCGAATTCAAAGCCACACTCCTCTCTGAGACCAACCCTCACTTCCTTGAACCAAACCAACCAATCATCTTCCTCGACAACCACCGATTCATCTACACAACCGACAATCGCGATGGTTTTTATAATCTCTACCTCTATTCGCTCAAAACCAACACACTCACACGCCTTACACGTGTCAATGCCGATGTCGAGTACCTCATCCACGACGCTCAACACGTCTACTATTACTCCTTCGAAATCTCTCCAGCCGAACGTCATCTTTTCCGTGTGAATATCGCAACAGGTAAAACAACTCGTCTTACACATGCCGAAGGCTGGCACACATGCCAACTTTCGCCAGATAAACGCCATTTCGCCGACAACTACTCATCGCTCAATGTTCCTCGTGTGGTGGCAGTTGGTTCAACCGATGGCCGCTTCTATCGCGACGTATTCCGTGCCGACGACCCTTGTCGCAATCACAACTATGCCCCAATCGAATTAGGCACACTCCCTAGTGCCGATGGCAAATACAATAATCACTATCGTCTTATTAAACCACTAGATTTTGACTCAGCAAAGCAATATCCACTTATATTATACGTCTATGGCGGTCCTCATACTCAATTAGTTCGCAATACATATCAAGCCCATCTCCGTCGTTGGGAAATGTATATGGCACAACGCGGATATGTAGTTTTTGTTATGGACAATCGAGGCACACCTAACCACGGAGCCGATTACGCTCGTGCCATCCATCGTCAGTGTGGGGTAGTGGAGATGCAAGACCAAATGGTTGGTATCAATTGGCTTATGTCGCAACCATGGATTGATAATGACCGCATTGGAGTTCATGGTTGGTCCTATGGCGGATTTATGACCATATCCCTCATGACCACCTATCCCGACATATTCAAAGTCGGTGTAGCAGGCGGACCGGTTATCGACTGGAAATGGTATGAAGTCATGTATGGCGAACGTTATATGGAGACCCCCGACACCAATGCCGAAGGTCTAGAAGCTGTGTCACTAATCAATAAAGCAACTAATCTCAAAGGCAAACTCCTCATTTGTCAAGGTCTCATCGACAACGTTGTCCTCTATCAGCACTCACTCAATTTTCTCGACGCTTGCATCACCAACAACATTCCGGTCGACTATTTCATCTACCCCCGCGCCGAACACAATGTCATGGGCAAAGACCGCGTCCATCTCATGCAAAAAGTCACCGACTATTTTGAAGACTACCTCAAATAAAACAACAAAAGAATACACACCCACAAGTGTGTATTCTTTTTTATATTTATCCCTAGCCAACAGCAACCTTCTTCATAGGATAACCCTACCCTCAAGCAACCTTCAAGCAACCTATGCCGAAGAAGACTGCCACCCATTCACAATACATATACCCCCAAAAACAAAAAAGTCAATTACCTTGCGAGTAATTGACTTTGATGCGGAAGCGGGGGGATTCGAACCCCCGGTACGGTTACCCGTACGTCAGTTTAGCAAACTGGTGGTTTCAGCCACTCACCCACACTTCCAAGGGTGTTTAGTCGAACTAAACTGCTTTTCTTCAAAAGCAGTGCAAAGGTACAACAAATATTTGAATACACAAAATTTTTTCATTAAAATATTTTCATTATCTTTGTATCTCATTCGTTAAAACTAACCTTTTATTATTAAATATTTGATTATGAGCAAACAAAAAAACTGGAAAAAATATCTAATCTCCGCTTTTGTTGTTGTTTTAGTGGGCATTATCGCTCTTTTTGTCATTTGGAGCGAGGTTTTTGCTGCTAAACTGACCACTAAAGAGGGTGAAGAAATGCGCGTTTACGTCGATAAAAACCAAAATCTTGCCGATTTTATCTCAAATCTAGAGGCTGACAGTATCATTTGTAAACCCAAAACATTCATCTTTGCTTGTCGCGCACTAGGTCTTAAACCTACAACCATTCTCCCTCCAGGTTGCTATCCCGTCTTTCCCGAAATGACTCACTTGCAACTAATCCAACGCGTGCAACGAGGCGAACAGGTGCCTGTCAAACTCACAATCAACTATATGCGCCTACCTGAGCAATTTGCTTCAAAGGTATCTCATCAACTTATGCTCGATTCGGCCGAAATAATGAACTATATCACCGACAAAGAGCGCATGGCAGAGTTAGGTTATGCACCCGAACATCTATTTGCTCTTGTTATTCGCAATACCTATGAGGTATGGTGGACCGTATCTGTTGAAAAACTCATGCAACGTCTAAAAAAAGAAAATGATGCCTTTTGGAATGCCAACGACCGTCGTGCAAAAGCTCAAAAACTTGGATTGACCATCCCTGAAGTTATCACGCTTGCTAGTATCGTAGAGGAAGAAACAAACCATCAACCCGAAAAATCACGCGTAGCAGGTCTTTATCTCAACCGCCTTCGCAAAGGCATTCGCCTCCAAAGCGACCCAACTGTCAAATATGCTCTCAAAGATTTTAAACTAAATCGAATCCTCTTCGAACACCTCAAAGTCGATGACCCATACAACACATATGTCTATGCCGGACTCCCTCCAGGGCCAATCCGTCTCCCAAGTATAGCTACAATCGATGCTGTGCTCAATGCCGAAAAACACAACTATATATATATGTGTGCGCATCCCGATTTCAACGGCACTCACAATTTTGCTGTAACACTTGCCGAGCACAACCGCAATGCTGCTAAATATCATGTCGCTCTTCGCAAATGGTTAAAAGAGAAGAATAAGAAATAAATTTTTATTTATTACAAAAAGTTTGTGGGTGTGAGAAAAATGTTGTACCTTTGCACAAAATTGTGGTATGGGATAGTTTATAATCTATAATTCATACTCTTTGGTCTAATAAAGCAAACTATTAACACATTTAATAATAATCAAATTACTATGAAAGTTCTTGTAGCAACAGAAAAACCATTTGCTAAAGCAGCTGTAGATGGTATCAAATCAATTGTAGAAGCTGCTGGTGGAGAAGTAGTTCTTCTCGAAAAATACACAGAAGTAGAACAATTCTATGCAGCAGTTGCTGATGTAGACGCTCTTATCGTTCGTTCTGACAAAGTTACTAAAGAAGTTATCGAACACGCTAAAAACCTCAAAATCGTTGTTCGCGCAGGTGCTGGTTTCGACAACCTCGACCTCGAAGCTTGTACAGCTCACAACGTAGTAGCTATGAACACTCCAGGTCAAAACTCTGATGCTGTAGCTGAATTGGCTCTCGGTATGATGGTTTACGCTGCTCGCGTTCAATTCTCAGGTGCTACTGGTACTGAATTGAAAGGCAAAACTCTCGGTATCCACGCTTACGGTAACGTAGGTCTTCGCGTTGCTAAAATCGCTAAAGGCTTCGGTATGAATGTTCAAGCATTCGACCCATTCGTTCCAGCTGAAGCTATCGAAAAAGACGGCGTTAAAGCAGTTGCTTCTATCGACGAACTTTACTCAACTTCTGACTATATCTCATTGCACATCCCTGCAACTGAGCAAACTAAAAAATCTATCAACTACGAACTCCTTAACAAAATGCCTAAAGGCGCAACTCTTGTTAACACTGCTCGTAAAGAAGTTATCGACGAAGAAGGTCTTGCTAAATTGATGGAAGATCGTGCTGACTTCAAATATGTTACTGACGTAGCTCCTGCTAACGCTGCTGAATTGGCTGAAAAATTCGGTGCTCGCTATTTCGGTACTCCTAAGAAAATGGGTGCTCAAACAGCTGAAGCTAACATCAACGCTGGTCTTGCTGCTGCTAACCAAATCGTTGGCTACATCAAAGAAGGTAACGAACGTTTCCGTTTGAACAAATAATCATTGATGTATAAATAAAAAAGAGTGGCGGACTATCGTTTAGTTCGCCACTTTTTATTAAAAAAAAAGATATAGTATCTTTAATATGGAATTTGATAGACTAGATATAATACGCAAATATACCAATTGGTTGAAATTAGAGAAAGGGTTGTCGGAAAACTCTAAGGAAGCCTATATGCATGACCTCAATCTTTTGCTTGACTACCTAAATGCGCAAGGAATTAATCCATTCCAAGTAAAACTCAATAATTTGATTGATTTTGTCATAGAATTAGGCGAACTTGGACTATCTGCTACATCTCAAGGTCGTGTCATATCAGGAGTAAAATCGTTCTATCGTTTCCTATTATTTACCGATAAGATAGAAACAGATCCAACCCTCATGCTAGAAACTCCAAAGGTAGCACGCAAATTGCCAGAAGTGCTTACTCTTAGCGAAATTGAACGCATGGAGGATGTTATTGATCTATCGACTAACGAAGGACAACGCAATCTTGCCATTATTGAGGTGCTTTATGGTTCTGGTTTGCGTGTAAGCGAACTTATCAACCTTAAACTTAGTAATGTGCATGTAGACGAAGGTTATATGTTGGTTGAAGGGAAGGGAAGTAAACAACGCCTCGTACCACTAAGCGAAGAGGCTATTAAAGAGATAGGTTTTTGGATGCAAGACCGTTGTCATTTGCCAATTAAACCAGGCAATGAGGATTATCTATTTCTTAATCGTCGTGGCTCAAAACTCACTCGTGTGATGATACTCATCATCGTGAAAGACCTTGCCGAGCGAGCAGGCATTAAGAAGAACATTAGTCCGCACACATTTCGCCATTCTTTCGCAACACATCTGCTCGAAGGTGGGGCCAATTTACGGGCTATTCAAATGATGCTTGGGCATGAAAATCTTGTGACAACAGAGATATATACTCATCTTGACCTTAATTATTTACGTGAAGAAGTTATAAATCATCATCCACGTAATAATAAAAAAAGTTGAAAACTATTTAGTTTTCAACTTTTTTGTTATCATTTCTATTACATCGTTCATGATTTCTAGGCGGAGCCCCCATGATAGAGCAATGTATGTAAAACCTCCTATGCCTAGTTGCAATATTAATTGCATAGTGTCACTCATTATTAGTTTGTCTTCTATGGTTGATACTGTTGTGCCCATAACTATGGCCAAAATTAGCGAAGGCAAGATATGAGCAGTTTGCTCCATAACGTTGTAGTTAATATGACGTTGTAGTTGAATACCGCTTATGATAAGTGTGGTATAGGTGGCAATCAAATAACCATATAGCATCACTTCGATACTGCTATTTAGTATAAAGAGTAATGCAATGATAAGTCCATTGCGCAAAAATTCCATTGAAAAATATATACGAGGTTTGCCTATTGCATTGAAAATGTTGAGATTCAAACTGATAAATGGCATAGCAATACCTGCGAGTATCAATATTTTGAAATAAGGGAGCATAGGCATCCATTTGTCTGTGAGAATGACAGATATAAAATTTGGCACTATGCAATATAGACCAATCATTACAGGAAATGTGATAAATGCTGTTATACGCATAATCTTTTGTATATAAAGCATTTGTCGTTCTTTATCGTTGTTGAGCGATGAGAATACTGGGTAAGATACACCAGTGATGGTCGAAGTTATTACGTTGTATGGTATTTGATGAAATTTGAATGCTTGTCCGTAATATCCAAGGTCTTGAGCAGAGTAACGTGGACCGATAAAGAAGTTGTAGATATATCGCGTGATAGTTGATATGAGGGAAGAAATGATAAGTAAAAAACTAAAAGAGAATATCTCTTTTAATAAACCGAAATGAAAATCTAATGAAGGACGCCAACGACACAATCCCCATATAATAACCACTTTTACAACTAATTGCGATATTTGTTGCGCTGCAATAGCCCAATATCCAAAACCCGCCATCGCCATCCATACTGTTATGATAGCGCTCACTATCATACCTGTTAATTCGGCAATAGCAATCTCTTTGAATCTTAGGGCTTTGGTGAGTATGATATTTGGTATTATGAATAGTGAATTTATGATTATAGCCAAGAATATAACTCGCGCAAGATTTATAAGCGGAGGCATATTGAAATAGTCGGCTATCGTTGGAGCTGCAATAAATAGTATTGCATAGAAAACAAGACTTATAGCAACATTAAAGTAGAAGGCAGTTGAGTAGTCGGATTGAGTGTTGTTTTCGCGACGAACAAGGGCTGCTGTAAAACCACTTTCAACAAATAAATTACTTAGCATAGTAAACATTGCAAGTGCAGCAATATAACCAAAGTCGGTAGGGGTGAGCAGACGAGCTGTCACAATCCCTACCAACAATGCTATTACTTGATAACCGACTTTATTCAGTCCGTTCCAAATGAGCGATATAGTGGTTTGTTTTTTTAAATTCATTTTTGTCTTTTAACAAAAGTACAAAATTTTTTGTTTTGGGAGGTGAAGAAAATATGGTTATTTGAAAGTTTGGTTTGTTCATACATATTTTTAAGTACAAGCCTTCATATAAAATTATGATTTATGGCTTGTACTTGAAAAAAGTTAGTCTCCCTTGATAGTCAAAAGTTGTGATTGTATGTTTAGAGACTACAAAAAATTCAATATGTACTTATGTTGAAAATAAAATATTTATTTATTTGTCATGATGTCGAGCACAAGACGGTCGGTTGTCATCATACCATCTTTACCGATTTTGGTCATGTTGCGGATTGATTGGTCAACCGAGTCGTCGATGATGCCTTCGACAGCAGTAACCGATTTGTTTTCCATTGCCAACATAGCACACATAACTGCAGTAGATACGCCTGATGCAACTTTGAGTGAGCATGAAGGTTTCGCACCATCGCAGAGCATACCAGTGAGTGTAGCTGCCATGTTTTTAACTGCATATTCGGCTTGTTGGTAAGTGCCGCCCATGAGGTAAGTGATACCACAAGCTGAGCCAGTAGCTGCAACTACGCAACCACAGAGAGCACAAAGACGACCAAGGCTTTGTTTGATATAAATCACTGTGAGGTGAGAGAGTGTCAATGCACGAATCATTTGTTCTTCAGTGGCATTGTGGTCTTCGGCATATACTACAACTGGCATAGTGGCAGAGATACCTTGATTGCCCGAACCTGAGTTTGACATTGCTGCCATAGGGCAACCTGCCATACGAGCATCGCAAGCAGCAGCTGTACGCGAAAGGATGTGCATATAGGTGTAGTCGCCAAACATTTGATATTTTTTCACAGAGTCGCGGATAGTGCAACCTACTTCGTGTCCGAAATGATTTTGGAGTGATTCTTTAGAGAGTGCATCGTTCAATTCTTTGGTTTTGAGAATGAAACGAAGGTCTTCTACTGGAGTTTCCATTGCAAAATCCCATACTTGACGTAGTGTGAGTTGAGGATCTGTATTAGTTTCTCCTTCTTGTGATGCTCCTAACTCTTGATGGTGGAGCACTTCTCCATTAGATTCGAGGTGGATGAAGTTGGTGTGATTACCTGCGATGATGGCAACTGATTTTTTGTCGTTAGCAGAACATATAACTTCAATATAGAGTTTTTCGTCAGTCTCTTTGAGTGATATGTTTATGCGGCGTTCATCGATATATTGTTTTCCTAATTCTACTGCTTCGGTGTTACAATCGCGGAGCACTTCTAGTTGGTATTCGCTTTTGCCGATGAGGGCACCAAGGGCAACTGCGATTGGTAGACCAATCATACCGCCAGTGCCAGGGATACCTACGCCCATAGCATTTTTGATGATATTACCACTGAGAAAGAGTTCGATTTTCTCAGGTTTTGTACCAAGAAGTTCTGCAGCTTTAGCTGTGCAAAGTGCTACAGCGATAGGTTCGGTACATCCAATAGCAGGTATAACCTCGCGATTGATTAAGTCGATAATTTGTTGTTTCATAAGTATTTTTATTAAGTAGTCGTTATTTATTCGTAAGGTGCTAATAATCTGCAAAGATACAAAATAAAAAATAAAAAATGGATAAAAACGTGTTATAATTATCAAAAACTTTATATTTTTTTTCTAATTTTCTGATTTATATCTTATTATCTCAAAAAAAAATATTAACTTTGCAATGTCAAAAGTTTTTTATGTTGTATAGTAAATGTGCTATATTTATTTTGTTTACTTAATTTAGATGTATACCAATTATAATCAAATATTGCGAGAACAGTTTGGTGCGAGGGTGCAAAAAATCTCGATAAATGCTGGGTTTACTTGTCCTAATCGTAATGGTGTGAAGGGGTGGGGTGGTTGTACTTTTTGTAATAATCAGACTTTTTTCCCTGAGTATTGTCAGCCTACGAAGTCGGTTGTGCAACAGATGGAGGAGGGGATATATTTTTTTCGTCGCTATGAAGGGCAGATATATTTAGCTTATTTTCAAGCTTATACTAATACTTATGCTCCGCTTGATGAGTTGCGCAGATTGTATGAACCGGTGTTGAATATGGATAAGGTGGTAGGATTGGTTGTAGGAACTCGTCCCGATTGTGTGGACGAGCGGATGCTTGATTATTTTGCTGAGTTGTCGGATAAGCATTATGTTATGCTTGAATATGGGGTAGAGAGTACGCTTGATAGAACTCTTGAACGCATAAATCGTGGTCATACGTATGCAGAGAGTGAGTGGGCTATAAAAGAGACTGCTAAGCGAGGGATTCATACGGGGGCACATATCATTCTTGGTTTGCCAGGTGAGAGCGATGAGGATTGTCTTTCGCATGCTGATAGGTTGAATGAATTGCCTCTTGATATGTTAAAGTTGCATCAGTTGCAGATAGTTAAGGGGACTACGTTGGCACGGCAGTGGTTGGAAGATCCGAGTATTGTGAAGTTATACACAATGGATGAGTATATAGATTTGTGTGTGCGCTTTTTACAACGATTGAAACCTGAGATAGGTATAGAGCGTTTTATATCGCAAAGTCCTAAAAATATGCTACTTGCGCCAGACTGGGGAGTGAAGAATTATGAGTTTGTCGATAAGTTGAGAGCAAGACTACGAGCAATGAAAAAGTAGATTTGTGAAACAAATAATATAAAAAACAGCAATGCCACCAATCAAACTTGTTTGAAATTGGTGGCATTGTTGTTTTTATATATATATTATTCGGTACGAATAATACTTTTTCATTGCGTACTTGCCTTGCCGAACGTGAGACAAAGCTTGAGCATAGCGAAAAATTTGTCGATAAACTACCCAAACTTGTTTGGATTACAGTGTAGCGAAAAATTTGTCGATATGTTTTTAGTAATTTATGCGTAAGAATGCATACCTCCGAGTATGAAGTTGACGCCGAAGTAGGTTATTACAACAGATAGAAATGCAAAGATGTAATACCAGTTGAGGAATCGTGGGTTTTGGAATATTTTTAGTGAAGCACGATGGAGTGGTAGTGAGTAGATGAGCATGGTAATGAGTGCCCACACCTCTTTAGGGTCCCAACCCCAATAGCGACCCCATGAGACATTTGCCCATATTGCGCCGATGAAGATGCCGGCAGTTAGGAGGAAGAGGGCAAAGGTGAGAGTTGAGAATTGAGAGTTGAGAATTGAGAATTGAGAGGTGATTTTGAGAGTGTAAATAATTGATAATTAACGTTAATGGATATATAGTTATGAAAACATTTCTTGGTAAAATAGAAGCGAAGATAGACGTGAAGGGTCGTGTGTTTGTGCCATCTGTGTTTCGAAAAGTGTTCTCGGAAGAGGATAGGGAGCGCGTTGTGGTGCGTATGGAGGCTGATGAAAAGTATCTTGTGGTGTATCCTGAGAGTGTTTGGAATAAGCAAGTTTTGGATTTGCAGTCGAAATTGAACGAGTGGGACCCAGAGGACCAGATGTTGTTGATGCAATTTGTGGGCGATGCGGAGATTTTGGATTTTGATAGTCAAGGACGTGTGTTGTTGCCTAAACGATTGCAGGCGAGATTGGGGAGTGATAGCGAGTTGATTTTTGTGGGTATGGTTGATAGAATTGCGTTGTGGAGTAAGTCTATGTATGAAGAACAGTTTGCGATGAAAGAGAAACTTTCGGAAAAACTGAAGAAATTAGGAATGAGAAATTAGGAATGAGGAATTATTGTTTAATTATAAATTGTTTATTATGAATACTGAATTAAATACATATCATGTTCCGGTGATGTTGGAGGAGTGTTTAGAGGGGTTGAATATTAAGTCTAATGGGGTTTATGTGGATGTAACGTTTGGTGGTGGTGGGCACTCGCGTGCGATATTGGAGCGATTGGGTGAGGGTGGTCATTTGTATTCGTTTGACCAAGACCTTGATGCTATGAGGAATGCGTTTGATGATGAGCGATTTACGTTTGTGAGAAGTAATTTTAGATACTTGAAGAACTTTTTGAAATATCATGGTGTGGAGAAAGTGGATGGCATATTGGCAGACTTGGGGGTTAGTTCGCATCACTTGGATGATGAGACTCGTGGTTTTTCGTTTCGCTTTGAGGGTCAGTTGGATATGCGAATGAATACGG
>JAZQUV010000016.1:0-31481 GCA_045631465.1 Candidatus Aphodosoma sp.
AAAGATACTAAAAATCAATGAAATACGCAAACTTTTAGATTGTTTTTTTACTAAAAAAAGACAAAAAATACATCTAATTTTATTTATAAAAAATATAAAAATAATAGCCTTTTTTTGACCTATATTTTGAGCACCCTACCCGCAGGGGGGGAGGGGTTTATTTAATCTCTATTTTTCTGGTAGTTCTATGCAATAATGGTCGCAGAGGTATCGCACTGCCAGTGGGTGCAAAATCTTTGCCCTAGGGGGCGTAAAAAGGCGCGAGAGGTTCTCCTGATGCTCACGACACCATCGTCGCATTGTCGAGGTAGATACCCCTGCTGCACGAGCTAAATCGGATTTGTATACACGTTTCATAGAATGAGGAACCGAAGGTCTTTGAGGCGTTAGGTAAAAAATTATGAATTATGAACCGAAGGTCATGAGCCGTTAGGCGAATAATTATGCATTATGCCGAGCTTAGTAACTATCACGACCGAAGGGAGTAATAATTACGATAAGCATTAAGATTCTCAGATTCTCAGATTCTCAAGAGGTATTTTTTTTTGAGAAAGTAAGAAAATGAACTAAATTAGTATATATAAAAAAATACGCGTACCTTATTAATAATATTTATATATATGGTGTATATATAACAATTTATATTTTCCCATTCACTTTCTCTCCGTGAGAAAGTGAGAAAGTGAGAAATTCTCAATTAAAATAACGCCGCATGGCAATTTTATTGCCAAAGGCTCAAAGACCTTCGGTTCTTAATTATTAATTGTTAATTGTTAATTTTTAATTCCAAACACCCACTCACAGTGTGTACTACCCAACAGCAACCCTCAAGCAACCTGCAAGCAAGCAAACAGTCAAAAACAACACCCACTCACAGTGTGTATTTTTGCTGAAAATTGCGATTAAGCGAGAGCAATGAATTTATTCAATTGCCGAGTACAAGCAATTTCATGAGCGTAGCGAATAACGATAGAGGTTCACGACCAGAGGGAGTAAACAACATTAAACAGTCAAAACTGACTTAAACCGTCAGAAACCGTCAGCGCGGTTTCGGAATGTTGTAAATTTGCACTCGATTTCAGTCAATATGACTAATCAGTCTAATCGGTCTTATTTGACTAATCTATCCTATAGCCTCTATTATTGCTATAGATTCTATAATTCTTAATTCTTTTTGGGATATATGAGGCTTTACTTATTGTGATAGAGACGCGATATATCTGCGCCTCTATTTTTATATACTTGCGTCTCTACTTTTTTTGTTACTTTATGTTTGTTATACAAAAAAAAATTACTACCTTTGTGGTCTAATAGACAAACGTGGCAAAGCCTCTCATTACTGAAATATGAAAAAAATAGTATTATCAATTTTAATATGTTTTGTTGCAGTGGGTATGATTGCGGCAAAACCTCAGCGCACAAAAAAACAAAGACAAAAAATGGTAAAAATCGAAACAACTCTCGGCACTATCAAAGTGAAACTCTATGATGAAACTCCGCTTCATCGCGACAATTTCCTCAAACTTGTGAAAGAGGAGTTCTACGAAGGCACTCTCTTTCACCGCGTTATACGTGATTTTATGATACAAGCAGGCGACCCTGAGTCGAAAACTGCCGATTCGCTCACGCATCTTGGTGCGGGTGGGGTAGGCTACACTGTGCCTGCCGAGATTGTGTTCCCTCAGCTATATCACAAACGTGGTGCTCTTGCTGCTGCACGTCAGGGCGATATGGTGAACCCTGAAAAGAAATCGAGCGGTTGTCAATTCTACATCGTGCAGGGTCAGACTTTCACCGACGAGCAATTGGACCAAATGGAGAAGCGCATTGCATATCAATTGCGCATGCGCGAACCTTTCCACTACACTGAGGAACAACGCATTGCCTACAAAACCTTTGGTGGCACTCCTCACCTCGACGGACAATACACTGTGTTTGGCGAAGTGGTGGAGGGTTTCGATGTGTTGCAAAAAATATCGGAGGTGGAAACTGGCAGAGGCGACCGCCCTGTGGAAGATATCAGAATCGTGAAAGTGAAAGTTTGCAAGAAATAGTCGACGGTCAATAATAAAAATACAGGAAGACACGATGACACGAAATTAAAAAAGACATAATAACATAATAACAAAATTTATTTCATTATATTTTATGTTCTTCTGTTCTTCTGTCTTTTAAAAACAAAAAATCATGTTATCATGTCTAAAAAAAAGACATAATAACACAATAACAAAAAATTCTGTTTTTCGTTCTTTAAAAAAAACAAAAACGAAGCGAAGCTGAGTAAATCTCACTACTCACTACTCGCTACTCACTACTAAAATATGAAACTACTAGAATATAAAGGTGTTGATATCTGCCAAGAGGGTATAGAGGTGCTCTCTGCGGTGGATTTTGCGCTTGAACAAGGCGAATTTGTTTACCTCTGCGGTAAAGTGGGCTCGGGCAAAAGTTCGCTCCTCAAAACCCTATATGCCGAAATCCCCGTGAAAGTGGGCGAAGCTCGTATATTCGATTACGACCTCGTTAAGTTGAAAAACAAACAGATACCATTGCTCCGTCGCAAAATTGGCATCGTGTTCCAAGACTTCCAACTGCTCAGCGACCGCAGCGTGCACGACAACCTCGAATTTGTGCTCCGCGCAACTGGCTGGAAATCGCAGAAAGAGATTGACGACCAAATTGATTTCGTGCTCTCGACTGTGGGCATGGCAAAGAAGGGGTATAAATGGCCGCACCAATTGTCGGGTGGCGAACAACAACGCATCGTAATAGCTCGTGCATTGCTCAACTCGCCAGAACTCGTTATTGCCGACGAGCCTACTGGCAACCTCGACCCTCAAACAGGTCGCGAACTGATGGAACTCCTTCACGCCATTGCGCAAAGTGGCACCGCCGTGATAATGGCTACCCACAACATGCAATTCATCGAAGAATTTCCTGCCAAATGCTACACCTGCGAGGACGGAAAACTCAAAGGTTGAACTCCAATAGGGTAGAAACACTAAATACCAAAACAATAAACACTAATAATTAACCATTAAATCAAAAGAAGTATGAAAAAAATCTTACTTTTAGCCGTTGCACTTGTGTCAATGATGGCATCAGCGCAAGTATTGGAAGTTGCTTCTGTTGAGAAAATTAACATCCCACAGAATGCCGACTCAAAAATTGCAGGCATTGCTCCTGATGGTTCTTATTTGCTCATCACTTCGCAAACTAACAAGGGTTTGCAATGTTTTGACTTGGCAACTAAGAAGGTGACTACTCTAACCGAAGCCGATGGCGCTGGTTATAATGTCGAAATCTCGGCAGACTCGAAAAATGTGACTTATCGCGAAGTGACATATACTGCCGACCGCGCTCGTATGACTGCCTTGGTTAACCACGACTTTGCTACTGCTAAAAAGTCAACTATAGTGACTTCTACTCGCGACATGCAACGCGCTCGCGTGCGTGGTGCTATCGCTCCTAAAGTGGCTATCCAAAATGGTGAACTCGTTCTCACAGTGGGTACTACTACCAAAGTGTTGTCGCCTAACGGTCGAGGTCTTAGCTATATATGGCCTAGCCTTTCGCCTGATGGCAAAAAAATCGTTTACTACGTGTCGGGTGCTGTGTGGACTTGCAACATCGATGGTTCGAACGTGAAACGTATTGGCAACTTCCGCGCTCCTCGTTGGTACAGCAACAACGTCGTTGTGGGTATGAACGACATCGACGATGGTCATGTGGTGACTGCTTCTTCTGTCGTTGCCTACACTCTCGATGGCAAAAAACAAGTGCTCACATCTGACAACATCATGGCTATGTATCCTTATGCATCTGCCGATGGCAAAAAAATCGTTTGCTCAACACCTACTGGCGAAGCATACCTTATTAACATTAAATAACGCAGAACTATGAAAAAGATATTACTATTTATCGTTGCTCTCATGACATCTGCTGTTATGATGGCACAATTGGATGGCAAAAAGGTTTATGTCAATCCTGGTCACGGTAGTTTTGGTCCTAACGACCGCCCTATGGCAACTATCCCTTATCCAAACCTCTCGACTACTGGTATGCCCGACACTCTTGGTTTCTATGAGTCGAACACCAACCTCTGGAAATGTATGGAGCTTGGTCGTAAACTCGAGGCTGCAGGTGCTGTTGTGATGTATTCGCGCACTCAATGCGGTCCTTGGCCATATGAGTATCCTTATGCCGATTATACTTATGACGCATACAAAGCCCTCCCTGACTACGAAAAATACAACAAAGTCCTCTCGGTGATTTGTGAAGAGGTAGAGGCTTTTGGTGCCGACTATTTCATCTCGGTGCACTCTAACGCTGCAACCGAAGGTACTTCGACCAACTATCCTCTCTTGTTGTACAAAGGTAGCGATGCCGACGACTTCATTGATGGTAGTAAGGCTATGTGCGAAACTATGTGGCCATACCTCTTTGAATTGATGGATAGCAAACTCGACCCATACTCTTACTACAGCAAAACTAAGATGAATAACCGTGGTTGCGACGACTTCTATGGCTACACTCTCGGTGTGTTGAAGAGCCATAGTTCGCCTGGTTTCCTCTCTGAAGGTTATTTCCATACTTATCAACCAGCTCGCCACCGTGCGCTCAACCCTGACTATTGCAAACAAGAGGGTATTCGCTACTATCGTGGTATTGCTGCATATTTTGGCGAAGAGGCTGAAACTAAAGGTTATATCATGGGTACTGTGAAAGACTTGCACGAAAAAATGTCGCACTCGCTCTACAACTATGCTGCTAAATCTAACGACCAATGGGTGCCATGTAATGGTGCTGTGGTTACTCTCTACAAAGGTGGCGTAGAAGTGGCTAAATACAATGTGGATACTCTCTACAATGGTATCTTCTATTTCCCTGACCTCGAACCTGGCAACGACTATACTCTCGATGCTACTTGCGAAGGCTACAAACCTTTGTTCGACGACTACAAACAACCTATCACAGTGAAGGCTAACGAAACTACATACCCTATGATTTTCTTGGAATCAATGACATACGAACCTCCAAAAATCACTTATGTAGACTATCCTGACGCTGCAACTGCTGGTGCAGTGGCTCCTTCTAACATCGTTGTTGGCGCTCCTACTGCTAATGTTTATGCCGAAATCGAAGGTACTATCAAACGTACTATCCAACGTGGCGACTCTATCATCATCCTTTCGCATACTGATGATAAAACAGCTCACCTCTATCTTGTAAACAACAAAACAGGCGAAATCGCAAATATCCCAACTGAAGGCATCGACCCTGTTGACGCAGAAAACCTTGGTAGCTACCTCGCTCTTTCTGATATCGCAATGTCGTGCGACGGCGTATTGGTTGGTTGTAACTACATCCGTTGCCAATATGGTGCTGACCAAGTGGATGAAGGCTACAAACGTGGTTCTCTCCAATTCTATCGTTGGAACAACTTGGCTGAAGCTCCTGTAAAATGGGTGAGCTCTCAACACTCGGCTAACTTCTACCGTGCCGATATGGGTATGACTATCGCTATCAGCGGCGAAGTCGACGACTGCGCGCTCCTCACTACTGGTATGACTTCGGGCTCTGCCAAAGGTATCCGTTTCTCTAAATTCGAAGTGGTTGATAATGCTATCGTTTCTACATTGTTCACAATGAACACTATCAACGAAACAAGCCCTTACACTGGTTTCAAATTCGGTACTCAAAACTTGTTGCAACTCTCTCCTCGCAACATCGAGGCTAACTACATCTTCGACGGTCCTCTTGCATTCCCTACTGAATTCGAACTTGCTAATGCCAACAATACCGACAACGTGCTTCTCGGCTCTTTGGTTAGCGATTCTGTCAACCTTGCTTTCATGCAACCTAACTATTTGCGCTATGCAGGTCGTTCGTTGATGGCTACTCCTTATTGCAATGCCGAATCGCTCGTGGCTGGTGTTCGCATCTATGATATTACTGATGGTTTGAACAATGCTAAACTTGTTAAACTCAATGCCAACCTCGAAACTCCTGTAAAAGCTACTTATGCTGCTGCTACTATTGCTGTAGCGAAAGGCAACTACGTTATCCGCCTCATCACTGATGGCACTATCACTACATTCTCTACCGAAGGTGTAGAACAACCTAAAGTTGCTAATATCTATGCTTATGGTTTGAACGTGACTAAAGCTGAATCGGCTTATACTTTCACTTTCAATGCTAACGAAAATGCTACTGAAGCTAACATTATCTTCTATCAAAACGATGTAGAGGTTGGTCGTAAAGCAATTAGCAACGTGGTGAAAGGCGAAAATAGCATCGTTATTGCCGAAGCCGAACTCCCAGGCGCTGAAGGTGTAGCTACTACTTGGGCTATCCAACTTGCTGCCGACAATGTGACTAACTGGAATGTTATCTACAAAGATACAGAGCATACTTATGGTCGCGCATTCAATGCTGTCGACAACTCGCCTGAGTCGGACTTCTTCGGCCGTATCTATGTGATGGACCGTCAAGGTTCTTCTACTTCGGCTAATAAAATCTATAATGGTGTGTATGTATTTAACCAAGATTATAGCAAAGTGAACACAACTCAATATCGTGGTGGTGTAGACTTTGGTAACCCTGTTCACGCTACTATCGACCAATATGGTACTGTTTATTTCTCTGACTGGTCGGATGGCAACTCAGGTGTATGGCGCGTAAATCCTGCCGACCTCGAAGGCACTTATACTAACTTCTTCGATGGTTCACGCGATGGTAATGGTGTTATCTCTAACAATGGCGTGGCTGTTGGTTCTTCTAATCCTGGTATCAACATCTATGGTCGTGGTATGGATGCTAAACTCATCGTTTACAACGAAGACGCAAGCGGCACACTCCCTAAAAACGGTCTTGCAATCTACAATATCGGTAACCTCGACGGTTCGCTCAAAGCATCATGGGCTGAGGCACCAAGCCAAGTAATGACTCTCACAGGTCAAGGCAACACCGAAGGTAACGTATGGGGTACATCACGTGGTGTATTCGTAGCACAAAACCGCTCGGCAGGCAACAACAACACAGGCTACACATCGCTCAAATTCTACTCATGGGATGGCAAAGAGCAATTCTCATCAGCCGTAGATCCATACAAAGAACTCATCGATGGTACAAATGGTGGTGGTTTTGCCGTAACACCTGACGAAAACGTATTGGTACTCAACAACGGTTCAGCCGAATTCATGGTATTCGACATCACATGGGAAGGCAACAAACCAGTGCTCAACCACCGCTATTCTTTCAACCACGGCATCACAGCGGCTATCCGTCAAATGAACTTCGACTATGCTGGCAACCTTGTGGTTACTGGCGACAACGTGGTACGTGTATACGCTATGCCTTGCATGGATAATACTACAACTACTCCTGCTAAACGTGCTCTCGTGGTATCGAAAGGCGAAATCGTGGCTGTAGAACCTGCTCTCCCTACTGCTCCTGTATTCACTCCTGCTGCTTGTGAATATCGCGAAAGCATCGAGGTGTCTATCACTTGCGAAACTCCTAACACTGTATTGTTCTACACAATCACCGAAGGCGAAAACGTATCGGCTGAAAAACGTTATACTGAACCATTTGCGCTTAACACAACTGCTACTGTAACTGCTTATGCTCGCTTGTTGAACTACAATGGTGGTGTGCTTACTAACGCTGAAGGTAAAGCTTACGAAGCTGTTGCTAATGCTACTTACACTCTCCGTCGAGTTGTTGCTGCTCCTGTTATTGCTCCTGCCGATGGCGAATATTCTGATTCTATCGAGGTGTCGATGACTTGCGCTACCGAAGGTGCTGCTATCTACTACACAATCAACGCTGGCGAAGAGACTCTCTATACTGCTCCATTTGTAATTAAATACAAAGATGCTACAGTGACTGCTTATGCCGTATTGGTTGACGCAGAAGGCAATCGTCTTGTGGATGCTAATGGCGAAGAATATCGCAGCGAAAACAATCCAACTGCTACTTACACTCACAACATCGTAGTGCCTAACCCTACATTCTCTCCAGAAGCTGGCGAGTATGAAGATGAAGTGGTTGTTACACTCAGCTGCGACCGTCAAAACGCAATCATCCTTTACGGAGTAATACCAGGTGATGTTATTCTTAATTATGCAGCATCTGATGAAGAGTTTGATTTTGGTGACGAACTCTACACAGAACCTATCAAACTTACTGAAACTTCTACTGTTATTGCTGTTGCTGTTGCTACTGACGCTGCTGGCAATGTAGTGAAGGTGAATGACCTCCCTGCATTTGCAAGTGAGCAAGTTTATGCACAATACATCATTACAAAAACTGACGTAGGTGTTGACAATGTGGCTCTTGCTGCTGTGGTATATTCTACTAACGGAGCTATCCACGTACAAGCTGAAATGGGCACAATGATTGAACTCTTCACTGTTCAAGGTCAATGCATCTATGCAGCTGAAGCAACTGACAACCTCACAACTATCGAAGTACCAACTAACATCGTACTCGTACGCGTAGCTGGTCAAACTGTAAAAGTTGCGGTTAAGTAAGTGTAAAAGATAAGTTCGTTTATCTTTTGCCGAACACAAGCAACTTCAACGTAGTTAAGGTAGCTGTTAAGTAAGTGTAAAAGATAAGCTTGCTTGAATGCTAGCTATATAAATCTTAGAGGCAGAACTCATCACAGAGCTCTGCCTCTTTTTTTCCCTCAGTCCTACAAAAAACTCTCCCCCTGTTCATAGGGGGAGTGCCCAACGGGCGAGGGGGTTCAAATTAAATAAATTTAATCATTACCAGCTTCAAGTAGTAAAATATTCAACCCCTCAGTCCTACGGACATTGCCTTCGGCGACCTCCTTATCGCTCGGCATATCCCAAGCGAGCTTGGCATAGTGATTCAGAATTAAACTCCTCAGTCCTGCGGACAGCTCCCCTATAAACAGGGGAGCAATTATAAAATGCACCATCCCCAAAATTCTCCCCCTGTTCATATGGGATAGTTGTAGAATGCGCCATTCCCCCAAACTCCTCCCCTGTTTATAGGGGAGGTGCCTGCAAGGCGGAGGGGTTCATTTCCCAAAAAATTGTCCACCTGTTCATAGGGGAAAAGTTGTAGAATGCGCCATCCCCAAAACTCCTCCCCTGTTTATAGGGGAACCGACGAACGAAGCAAGAGCAGAAACAAAGTTTACTTTGATTATGTCTTGCAAGGAGGAGGAAGACGAAGTCAAAGTGCCTGCAAGGCGGAGGGGTTCATTTTTTCGCTAAAGGCTCAAAGACCTTCGATTCCTCATTCCACGGCTTCATGTCTAAATATTAAACATAAATTATAAAAAAAAGTCGAGCTTCGGATTGAAACTCGACTTATATATTCTTGGAGTGTTAGAGTAATAAACTCGTAGATTATTTCACAACTACTTTGCTTGTAACTACATGGTTTGTGACAAGATATGCTTTAACGATGTAGATGCCGTTGTTGAGGTTAACTTTGAGTGAGCTAGTGTCGCCTGTGTGAGCCAATACTTTAGCACCAGTGATGCTGTAAACTTCAACCATAGTAGCGTTGCCAGAAAGGATGATTTCGCCATTAGCATAGTGAGCTGAAAGGTTGTTGTATGTTACATTTTCTACTGCAGTGAGTTCGACTGGTTCTACTTCATATGGTGAGCAGCTCAATTTAGCGCACCAGATGTTGCCTTTGAGAGCATCGCCAGCACCGATGAGAGTTTTGCCGTCGCCAGAAACACACCATACGATGCCAAGGTCGTCAGCGTCAGAACCAGGAACTTCTTCGGCAAGAGCATCGATCTGTGCAGCAGTGATGCCTTCGTATGCCAAAAGACATGCTTCGAGTTCGATGAATTTGCCATCTTTGTTGATGTATGGACGACCGAGAGGGTCAGCACCATTCACACTTTTGAAGTATACGTTACCTTGGTTGTCGACGCAAGAAGCACCAGCATAACGACCTGTGCTGTTGATAGCTGTATAGTGTTTGAATTCGTCGTTGTCGATGTCGTAGAGGAATGCTACTGATGGAACTTCAGGTGCTTCGATGCCTGTGCGTGGCACTGCATAGATGCGACCGCAAGCGTATTTACCATTGTGGCTCATAGTTGCTTCTTCAACGAAAGAAACGAGGTCGTAGATGTCGAATTCGCGTTCGATAACAGTTGTAGTGTAGTTTTCGTCGCCACCGAATTGTACGAATGTAGTAGGCAAGTTGGTGCTACCAGCAGAAGGGAGCAAGTTGTAGTCCAAAGATACGAGATAGCGTTCGCCATCGTTTGACATGCCACGTACGATACCTGTTTCGCCTTTGACAGAGTCGCCCATGATTTCGGCATAACGAGTATAGTCGCGGAGTTTGAAGTCGTTGTCGATTTTACCATTTACCCAACGTACGATTACTTGTTCGGTTTGGCTTTTTGCTGCATAACCCATCATGATTGTGTCGGTGCCAACTACAGCCATAGTTGTTACATCGCCACCAGCGTTGTAGCCACGTGGAGTTGGGAGTGCAATCCATTCACCGTTGAGGTTGTAGGCTGGTTCGCCAAGAAAAGAACCACATACCAAAGAACCATCGTTGCTAATGCAATAAGCGTCACTCATTACCTCTTCTTCGGTCAAGAAGATGCGTTCGCCTGTTTCGAGATTCCATTTAGATGCGTTGATTGTACCTGCTTGGTTTTCTGCGCCTGTCCAGAATGCAGAACCACAAGCCCATTTACCATTCTCTGAAATACCTTTTGGTTGTGCCATGTCTTTTGCAAAAAGATTCATCAACACGCCAGTTGGTTGTTCTTGAGCAAAAAGGGTTGTTGCAATGAGCAACATACCTGAAAATACAGAAGCTAATTTTTTCATATAAATATCAATTAATTAGTAAGTTAGTAATATCAAATGAAGATAATGCCTCAATGTGTTATTGAGACTGCAAAGTTACGAAAAAAAATGTATATTTTGCAACAAAAGTTGTGTTTTTTTTTTCATGCTACGTTAGCACATGCGGTGGAGGTAGTCTTCAAATGTGTAGCGACGGAGTAGTTCGATTGTGCCATCGAGGCGGCGCAGTGCTATGGATGGATGGGTTATGCCGTTGAACATGTGGGTTTTGACATTGGTGTAGTGGTTCATGTCTTCAAACACAATGCGTTCGCCGACTTTCAACTCGTGGTCGAATGCCCATGAGCCTACGAAGTCGCCCGATAGGCAACTGTTGCCTCCCATGCGGTAGTTGTGAGCTGAGAGTTGCTCTTCTCCTTCTTCGATAATAGTTGCGCCAATGATTTTTGGTTGATATGGCATCTCAAGGCAGTCGGGCATGTGGCATGCAAAGCTGACGTCGACTATGGCTGTGCGGATGCCGTGGTTTTCGACAATGTCTTGTATCTCAGAGACTAATACGCCAGTGCGCCATACGTGTGCCGAACCTGGTTCGAGGATAACATGGAGATGTGGATGGCGCGATTTGAAACCTTGGAGCAATTGGATGAGGTGCTCGGTGTCGTAGCCAGCACGGGTCATGAGGTGACCACCGCCCATATTGATCCATTTGACTTGTGAGAGCCATGGGGCAAAGCGTTCTTCAACTACGCGGAGTGTGTTTTCTAGGTCGTAGGATGTTGATTCGCAGAGTGTGTGAAAGTGGAGACCCTCGATGCCAGCTGGGAGTTGGGCAGGGAGTTGGTCGCGAATGATGCCAAAGCGCGAACCTGGCGCACATGGGTTGTAGAGGTCGGTTTCGACATCGGAATACTCGGGGTTGATACGCACACCACATGAGATGCCATAGCGTTCGACTACAGCTCGATGACGCTCGTATTGAGCTAGTGAGTTGAAGGTGATGTGCGACGAGCATTGGGCTATGGTTTCGATTTCGGAGTCTTTGTAGACTGGGGCAAAGGTGTGTGCCTTAGAGCCTAGATATTCGTAAGCCAATCGTGCTTCGGAGAGCGACGAGGCTGTAGAGTGGGGGATGTATTGTCGTGTGATATCGAAGAGTTTCCATATGGCAAAGGCTTTGAATGCCATGATGATTTCGACACCTGCTCGGTCGGCAACTGATTTGACTAATTGGAGATTGCGATGTAGGAGTTCTTCTTCGACTACATAGCATGGCGATGGAATGTCGCTTGTGTTGTAGTCATATTGAGTGAATGTGTTCATAGTCTATGTATTGGGTAATTAATTTAATGGTGTAGTTTTGTGGTGGTATTTATAAAGCAAGTGCAAATTTACAAAAAAAAGTTGAGTTGAATTGTTAGTTTTATGAAAAAAAAATTGTACTTTTGCAATCAATATAAATAATAAGGATAAATTATGAATAAAAAAAGTATTATTTCGCTTCTCTTGGCTATTGTGGCATTGGTTATGCTGTTTTTTTATGATGCTGGCGAGAAGAAAGAGTATCTCCATCGTGATGGTTTTGTGTTTGGCACGATGTATAGTGTGACTTATTCTAATCCAGAGGCGCAAGATTTGTCGGTAGAGATAGGTCGTGCGTTGGATGCTGTCAATAATTCGTTGTCGATGTTCAATGCCGAAAGTACGATTGCTAGGGTTAATAATAATGAGTCTGTTGTGTTGGACTCGTTGTTTATAGTTGTGTGGGAGAAGGGGCAAGAGGTGAGTCGTGCAACCGATGGTGCGTTTGATATGACTGTGGCTCCGTTGGTTGACCTTTGGGGTTTTGGATTGAAGAATAAGTCGGTTGTGACCGATGCGGAGGTGGATAGTCTTCGTCAATTTGTGGGTTATGAGCAGGCTGTGTTAGAGAATGGTGTGATACGTAAGAGCTTTGCCGAGATGCGTATCGATGCTGGTGCTATTGCTAAGGGGTATGCGTGCGATGTGGTGGCAGATACTTTGGAGGCGTATGGTTGTACGGACTATTGCATTGAGATAGGTGGTGAATTGGTGGTGAAAGGTAAGAATCCGAAGGGTGTGAATTGGCATATTGCTATAAATAAACCGGTTAACGATTCGACTTGCACCAATAGCGAGATACAAGAGGTGGTGGAATTGACCGATTGTGGTATGGCTACGAGTGGAAATTATCGCAACTATTATGAGTTGGATGGTAAGAAATATTCGCATACGATTGACCCTCGCACGGGTTATCCTGTTGAGCATAATTTGTTGAGTGCTACGATTATTGCGCCTGATTGTATGACTGCCGATGCTTGGGCTACGGCTTGTATGGTGGCAGGATTGGAGAAGGCGCAGGAGTGGATATCTGCTAATGATGATATCAGAGGGTATTTGATTTATGAGGAGAATGGTGAGTTGAAAACTTGGGATTCGGAGTCTCGTGGTTATATTGTGAAGGTGGGGGATATGGCTCCTGACTTTGAGTTGGATATGGACAATGGTGAGAAGTTGCACCTATCGGCGTTGCGTGGTAAGGTGGTTATGTTGCAATTCACGGCTTCGTGGTGTGGTATTTGTCGCAGGGAGATGCCTTTTATTGAGAGTGATATTTGGCAAAAACATAAGGATGATAAGGATTTTGTGCTTGTGGGGATTGACCGCGAGGAGAGTGCCGACAAGGTGACTTATTTGCGTGAGGTGACTGGCATTACTTATCCATTGGCGTATGATGTGGCAAGTGAGGCTTTTTGTAAGTATGCACATTCGTCGGCTGGTATCACACGTAATGTGTTGATTGACAAGAAGGGTCGCATTGTGATGCTTACGCGTAAGTTCGACGAGAAGGAGTTTGGCGAGTTGTGTGATAAGATTGATGAGATGTTGAAGTAATGTAGTTTTTTATTGTGAAATACACACTGAGAGTGTGTGTCTGTTTTCTTCGGCATAGGTTGCTTGAAGGTAGGGTGAGGGTAGGGTGAATTTTGGGTGGTTGATACACACTGTGAGTGGGTATTGTGATGGATATAGAAAAAGGGTTGCAATTGGTAGATTGCAACCCTTTTGTTATTGAATAAATTGTTATTTAAGTGTATTGAGTAATACGTTGATAGCATCGATTGTGTCTTGGTTTTCTTTCACCCAATTTTGAGTGTTGGTGATGCCTGATTGTGTTTTTTGTGCGGCATCGCTATTTGCGATTTTTTCGACCAATGTGTTCACTACTGCATCGGCATTTTCTTCGTTGATGAGTTCGCCTGATTTGGCTTTTAGGCCTTCGACAAATACGTTGTATTGCGATTTGTCTTTATAAGTGGCTTTGATAATTTTGGCATTTTGTACGATGACAGCCATTTGGAGATATGTGGTTGGGTCTTCGTAGTTGATTTTGCCATTTGTCTTTTTTTGGTCAGAGAAGAACTTCAACGCAGCACCCAATTGTTCGCCAGCTTTGAATAGTTCGCTTTGGGTTGTGGTGTTGGTAGTTTGGTTTGATAGTTGTGCAGCAGTGCTTTGGGTTGTGCCACATGCGGCAAAGCAAATGATTGCAATTGCTACGCAGATAGGGAGAAGTAGTTTTTTCATAATTGTTATTTTGTTTATTATAAAGTATGACTTACTGAGGTTTTCAGCAAGTCATACTTTTATTGTTTATGATGTTAATTACATTTTGTCGGCAACGGCACGACCAGCACGGAGTGCGTCGATGTTGGCATTCACGATAGCTTCGCCTTTGCGACCGAAGTTGCTACGTACAGCATCTTCGAGTTTTTCGATGTCGATACCGAGATATTTAGAAGCAGCACCAAGAACAACCATGTTAGTGCCTTTTGGGTTGTGAACCTCTTTTGCGATAGTATCTGCGTCGAACACGATGCTATGTGGCAATTTGTTGATTTCGGCGATGATAGCCTCTTTTTCAGGGTAGTTAGGGATGTTGATGAATGGATTTTCGTTAGTGATTACCCAACCATCTTTGCTGAGGAATGGGAGGTAGCGAAGTGCTTCCATTGGTTCAACTGAAAGGATGATGTCGCATTCGCCTTCAGGGATAAGGTCAGATGCGATAGGTTTGTCGCTGATACGAAGGTGAGATTGTACGTCGCCACCACGTTGACTCATACCGTGAGTTTCGGCTTGTTTCATATACCAACCCATGTCGAGGGCAGCTTTTGAGATAATTGCAGCAGAACTTAAGGCACCCATACCGCCTACGCCACAAAGGATAATATCTATTTTCATATTGATTTTTTTATTTTTTTTGAGACAAGAGTACAGGATGACACGCTGTGTTTGGCTCTTGTAATCTTTGTCTTTGTGTAGTTTATAATTTTTTGTAACTGTTTATGTGTGAATTTTGGTGAGAAATTCCTCATTTCTCATTCCTAATTCCTCATTGTTTTTTAGCAGCTTTGAGACGTTTGTTCAATGCCACGATACATTCGCGACGTGGGATGATGACAGAAACACCTTTGTAAGCGATTTCTTCTTTCATGATAGCCACGTTTTCTTCGAAGTATTTTTTGAGTGGATTGATTACACGGATGTGAGCTGGGTCAACGCCAAGACCAGTACAGATGCTTTCGATGCGACCTGTAGCCGATGATTTTTGTGAACCTGTCATACCTGTGATGCCGTTGTCGAGGATGATAACTGTTACGTTAGCATTGTCAACGCAGCAATCCAACAAGCCAGTCATACCTGAGTGAGTGAATGTAGAGTCACCGATAACTGCTACTGATGGCAACAAGTCAGCTTCCGAAGCACCTTTAGCCATTGTGATAGAAGCACCCATATCTACAGTAGAGTAGATAGCTTGGAATGGAGGCAATGCACCGAGTGTGTAGCAACCGATATCAGAGAATACACGACCACCAGGGAACGATTTCATAGCTTCGTTCAATGCTGTGTATGAGTCGATGTGAGGACATCCGTCGCACAATTTTGGAGGACGTGGAGCTACGAGTGATGGGATTGGCATACCTTCTTTAACTTCCAATCCGAGAGCTTTGCCTACGAGGTTTGGAGAAAGTTCGCCTACGCGTGGCAATGTGCCATCCAAGCGACCTTTAACTGCTTTGCCTTTGTTGAGCATGCCGCGGAGGAGGCGTTCGTAGAGTGGTTGACCTTCTTCAAGGATAAGCACCTCTTCGCATTCTTCATACAAGCGGTTAATCATAGCCTCTGGCATAGGGTATTGGCTGATTTTCACTACAGGATATGGACATTCTGAGTCGCGGAAGTTTTCCATCAAGTAGTTGTAAGAGATACCGCAAGCGATGATACCGAGTTTTTTGTTAGGACCATCGATATATTTGTTGAAACCGCTAGTTTCAGCTTCTTTCATCAATTCTGGTTGTTTTGCCAAAAGTTCGTTGTATTGACGACGAGCTACTGCTGGCAACAAGATATATTGCATCTTGTTTTCAGGCATTTTAAGCGCGTTTTGTGGAGTAACTTCAGCACGACGAGCAACACCAGCACGTGAGTGAGCCATACGTGTTGTTACGCGCATCATCACTGGCAAATGGAATTTTTCTGACAATTCATAGCCATAGTGAACCATGTCGTAAGCCTCTTGTTGGTTAGATGGTTCGAGGCATGGAATGAATGCGAAATCAGCATAGAAGCGAGAGTCTTGTTCGTTTTGTGATGAGTGCATTGAAGGGTCGTCGGCAGCAAGATAAATCAAACCACCGTTAGCACCTGTGATAGCAGAGTTTACGAAACAGTCAGCTGCCACGTTGATACCCACGTGTTTACAGCAGAACAACGCACGTTTGCCTGCATAACTCATACCAAGAGCTGCTTCCATAGCTGTTTTTTCGTTAGCGCACCATTCGCTGCGGATGCCCAACTCTTTAGCCAATTTTGAGTCTTGGATAAACTCTGTGATTTCAGTTGATGGAGTACCAGGATAAGCAAATACTCCCGAAAGACCTGCATCAATTGCAGCCTGAGCGATAGCTTCGTCGCCCAACATCAATAATTTTTCCATTGTTATTAGTTTAATGATTAAAGATTAGTTTATATTTTTTAAACAGAAGTACAAAATTAATATTTTATTTCTAATCACAAGGCTTGTACTTGAGAAAAAGCGTTTAGTCCTAATGTAAACTCGAAAATTGAGCAATATATTAATCAGCCAAATAAAAATAATGTATGTACTTATGTTAAGAAATTTTCAATAATTTCTGTTACCAAAAATCGAACTGCCAATTCTCACAATCGTAGCCCCTTCTTCGATAGCAATAGGGTAGTCGCCCGACATCCCCATCGACACCTCGCAAAAGTAGTCGCACCCATCAAATACCTCATCTCTCAAACGCTCGAAAGTCGCTTTAATTGCCTTAAATTCAGCTCGTATCTTCGTTTCGTTATCAGTCAACGATGCCATACCCATCACGCCACAAATTCTGATATGAGGATGCAACGCAATAAATTCGTCGCTCAACAATTCGATAGCCTCTTCGGGCGTAAATCCGCTCTTGCTCTCCTCTTGTGCAACGTGTAGTTCAATCAACACATCTTGCACCTTATCTATTTTAGCGGCACATTTCTCCACTTCGTCAAACAATCGCTCATTGGCCATGCTATGTATCAACGTAGCATGTGGCACCACCATCTTCACTTTGTTAGTCTGCAAGTTACCAATGAAATGCCATTCGATATCCGTTGGCAACACCTCAACTTTAGCCACAAACTCTTGTGGGCGACTCTCCGCAAACACTCTTTCTCCCGCAGCATACGCCTCTTCGATTGCCTCTACAGGATGAAATTTCGACACACATGCCAATTCCACCCCCTCAGGTATCCCTTTACGTATCTCGTTTAGATTTTCTTTAATCATGAGCGAAATGAATAATTATGCATTAACTTCAGCAGGTTCGTATTTATATACATCAATTATTTTAGTCTCAGTAATAGATGCAATCTCATAGTCGCACACACTGCTATCCATACCTTTTACAAGAGCCTTCACTGCATCTTGAAAATCTACCGCTTGCACCATCATTGTTTGAGCAATGCGCTTTTCAACACCTTTTTCTTCGTCAACCGACACATAATTCACGCGACAACGGAACCATTTATATTCTTGCAAATCTTCATTAAAAAACATCTCTGCAATCTTACAACGCTTCACTGCCGACACCGTAAATTCACCTGTTGCATATGCTTGACACTCTTTGCAAATACGCGATTCTGCTTCAGTAAACGACAATGCATCAACCATATAAGGTTCAGTTACCTTTTTTATCATACCATCTTCGCCTGTGCGATCATAAGTCACTTTACATTCAAACCAATTATTCATGATATTTTACTTTTTATGTTTTTACAAGTCTAATGTTTCAAAAACTAATTTCTTTGCAGCACATTTTCACAACAATGTTGCAAAGATACACATTTTTTTTAATAAAACGGCAATTCAACTCAATTTTTTTTCGTAATTTTGCATCATATATTTATTAACTATAAAAAATCAACGCTTTATGAAAAAGAATCTTATCATCACAGCAATTTTTGCTCTATTACTTTCATCTTGTGCAGTGAAAAAATCTAATCAAGTGGCATTTAACTTTGCAGGACAAACACTTCATTTAGTTGAACTTAATGGTGTGGCATATACTACCAATATGACCGACGAACCTGTTGTCTTGAATTTCACAGATGTAGAAAACAAAGTAAATGGTCACTCTGGTTGCAATCAAATATTCGGACAATACAAAGCCGAAAATGGTAGCATTAAATTCCTCAACATGGCAATGACTCGCCGTATGTGCGACGAAGCTACTAACAAAATCGAGATGCAATTCTCTCAAGTCCTCGAGGCAGCAAACGCCTACAAAGCCGAAAAAGGCAAAGTAACCCTCTACAACGGCAAAACTCCACTCGCAGTTTTTGAGGTGAAATAATAGTAAATTTGAAATGCGAAATTTGTATTGAATTAAAAAAACTTTCAACTTTCACATTTCAATTTTCAACTTTCAACTTTTTAATTATGAATCTATTCTACGCCCCCGACATACTCCAAACTCTCACTCTTCCCGAAGAAGAGTCGCAACACTGCGCCAAAGTCCTTCGTATGAAGGCGGGTGAGCGCATTCATATCATTGATGGAGTAGGCGGACTTTACGAAGCCGAAATCCTTGAGGCTCACCCTAAACGCACACAGGTTGCCATCCTTAGCGAGCAACACGAGTATGGTCGACGCCCGTTCCGACTACATCTTGCTGTGGCCCCAACCAAAAATATTGACCGCTTCGAATGGTTTGTCGAAAAAGCTACCGAAATAGGTTTCGACGAACTCACACCTCTCTGCTGTCGCTATTCCGAACGTAAAATCATCAAACCCGAGCGCATTGAGAAAATCCTCGTATCTGCGGCAAAGCAAAGTCTAAAAGCCTATGTGCCACGCCTCAATCCAATGATTACAGCAAAAGAGTTTATTGCTCAAAACTGTCCCCCTGAGTTAGGGGGACGAGCCCAAGGGGCGGAGGGGGTCTGTAATTCTCAACTTTCAACTCTCAACTCTCAATTCTTCATCGCTCATTGCTACGACCAACCCAAACAACATCTCCTACATGCATGTCAACCTACTGGCAATGTAGTCGTAATGGTAGGTCCCGAAGGCGACTTTTCTGAAGATGAGGTTGAACTCGCGCTTCGTAATTCATTCCAAGCAATCACACTTGGCGATGCACGCCTCCGCACCGAAACTGCTGGCGTCGTAGCTTGTCATCTTGTTACAATTGCTAATTTAAGCAAGTAAAACAAACACAGTCAACTATATAAAAAAAAGGACAACTCTTATGTTGTCCTTTTTTTTATGCTATTTCTTACTCTCAACTCAACCCCTACTCTTACTATACCCTAAACATACTATAAATATAGGATAAATATACTATAAATATACTATAAACATAGGATAAATATACTATAACCGAATCTGCACCTAGACTACTATTTCATTATTCCATCTAAAAATCGAAGAAATAGATATATCTCTCCTCAATCACATGCCAATTCAGCACACCCCAAAGCGCATTCAAATAGTCTCCCCTCATATTCCGATAATCAATATAATAGGCATGTTCCCACACATCGAATGTCAGTAGTGGAGTGTAATTCCGAGTAATCGGATTTCCAGCATTTGTCTCTGCAACTATATTCAATTCGCCATTCCTATCGCACACGAGCCACACCCATCCCGAGCCAAATAGCGATGTGCCTGTAGCCACAAACTCCTCTTTGAATTTATCTATCGACCCCCATTTTCTCACAATCTCTTCTGCCAATCTTCCTTTGATAGGGCACCAATTCCCAAATTGCTCGAAATAGAACGTATGGTTCCACACCTGTGCCGCATTGTTGAATATTGCACCTTTGGCATGGCGCACAATGTCAATCAACTCTGTGTCCTCAAACTCAGTCTCTTTTATCAACTTGTTTAGGTTATTCACATATGCCAAGTGATGCTTGTCGTGGTGGTAGCGAAGTGTCTCTTCGCTCAATGATGGTTTCAACGCCTCATACCCATATGGCAACGGAGGCAACGTAAATTGTAACATAATAAATAAGATTAAGGTTTTCATAACTAAAAGTTTATTATCACACCTAAAAATGCAACTCTTATGCCAAACATGCAAAAAAAACTTGTCAATCTCTTGCTTAATTCAAAAATAATACCTACCTTTGCATTCACATATTCTTGAGGAATCTTCTCGGGTAGTTATAGCATTTTTGCTAATTCTTTCTGATGACGAAATTTGGCGATTTTAGGACTAAGAGAGAATAAGTTAAAAAATGCTCACGTGTTGTAGCGTGAGCTTAACTTGTTCGTATAGTCCAAGGTCACGCCAAATACCTGTTATCAGCGAGAAAGTTAAGTTCTCGCTTTTTTTGTATCTACTTAATTAATACATTTCTATAAAAGTTGCGCCCGACACGTATTAGGGACCATATCATGAAAAAACTCAAATATTTTCTTTTCTGCTGTTTGTCAGTTGTTTTATTCTCAAGTTGCGGCGTTTATTCTGGATATAATTCAACATGGTATCCAAGTTATGTTCCAACTCGCACAGAGGTACGTTTGTTGGAGGATAACTTCAAAGTAGTAGGTATTGCAAAAGGCGAATGGTCAGCAACTTATGTATTAGGTATTGGCGGTTTTTCTCAAAAATCTTTGATGAATAATGCTATATCAGATATGTACGAAAAAGCTAATCTCACAGGTAGCCAAACTATTATCAATGTTAGAAGTGCCGTTTCTATAAAACATGTAGTTTGGGGTATATATTGTCAACGCACTGCGGTGGTAACCGGTACTATCATCGAATTCACTGAATAAATCTATTTATATTGTAGATACAAAAACAGCCTCGAAGCAATCTTCGAGGCTGTTATTTTGTATATGCAATATTTATTTTAGTTTAATGCTGCTATCTTTGTTTTTCGCAACGATGCTTTCTCCGAGTGGTTTTTAGTGGTTTGTTTAATATATTTTGTCTTTTGTCAGAAAACTAACCAATCTTATCGGGATTCTTGGCAATGAAGTCCTTCCAATTCGAATATTTCTTTGTTGTCTCAGGTCGGCCCGATTGCAAGAAATGACAATAGGCTGCTGCCAATCCGTCTGTTGCATCTAAGTGTTTAGGCATCATCTCTTTAGGTATATGCAGCATACGCTCAAGCATACTTGCCACTTGCTCTTTACTTGCTCCACCATTTCCCGTGATAGCCATCTTTATTTTCAATGGGGCATATTCCGTAATAGGTATGTCGCGTAGCAATGCGGCGGTAATGGCAACTCCTTGTGCGCGACCTAGTTTAAGCATCGACTGCACGTTCTTTCCGAAAAACGGTGCTTCAATTGCCATCTCATCGGGCAAGTATTTCTCAATCAGTGCAGTGACGGCATTAAATACCTCTTTCAGTGTAAGATAATGATCCTTCAATTTGTGTAAATCCACAACTCCCAGAGTTACGAGTTCTGCCTTCTTGCCCACCACGCGTATCACCCCATAGCCCATAACCGTAGTGCCCGGGTCAATCCCCAAGATTATTCTCTCTGGTGTTATTTTTGGTGTTGTATTATTCATTTCTCAATTTTCAATTTTATTGCCTAGTGGATTAAAGACCTTCGGTTCTCAACTCTCAACTTATATGGTTTCCATCACGGTGCTAAACGTGAGTGCTTGTTCGCCAAACATTGCTCGGAGGTCGTGAGTGTATTCGCGTTCCATTTTTTCGCGCCAGCTTTGGATGAATTTGAGTGAAGGGGCATATAGTTGCACTGCATAGTTGTGATAACCATCGGTCGATTCGTTGTGGATTTTTAGTAATAGCGGGTTGGCGAATCCGTCGTCGAGCATATTGGGAATGTACTCAGTTTGAATATATTTCAAGCATCGGTCGGTCACCGATTCGTGTATCGAGAATGTTGTGTTGAATACTATCATAATCTACTATTTTATATTTGGCAAAGTTACTAAAAAAATGTGAATTTGCAATCGGATAATTATTCTTTATTAAGAAAATATGCCTAAATGACATTTTTGTAATTGTAAATTTGGCAGAGTGATAATTTTGCACTATATTTGTGGTGTAATTGTTGACAAACAAAATATAAATCTAAAATTAATGTAATACTATGTCTGCAATTAATTTAACTAAGGGCGGATTTCTCCGAAAAGTAATGGATTATGAAAATGCTCCTTCGGGTGAATGGCAATTTTTGGGCGATAAGCCTGCGTTGATTGACTTTTATGCTTCATGGTGTGGTCCATGTCGTATGCTTTTGCCTACGATTGAAGAGCTTGCTAAAGAATATGAGGGTGAGGTGGATATTTATAAGGTGAATGTGGAAGATGAAGAGGAATTGGCTCGCTTCTTTGGTGTGCGTTCGGTTCCAACTTTGATATTCATACCGATGGGCGAGAATCCTATGTTTCAGCAAGGTGCTTTGCCTAAGCCTAAATTGAAAGAGATGATTGACAAATTGTTATTAAAAAAATAGTGTTTAACCTTAAAAGCGAAAAAGATTATGAAAAAGTATGAATGCAATGTATGTCATTGGGTGTATGACCCAGAGGTAGGCGATCCGGATAATGGTGTTGCTGCAGGTACACAATTCGAAGATGTGCCTGAAGATTGGACTTGTCCGATTTGTGGCGTAAGCAAAGAAGATTTCGATGTAGTAGAAGAGTGATTACATCTATATTGAAATGTGAAACAGACAATAAATGTCACTCTACTATAAACAAATAGCCGCTTAACACGTAGTTAAGCGGCTATTTTTGTAAGATTTTCCTTGAACTGTGACGGCTAATTAGTTAGCTGCAACTGGTTCTACAGAAACGTATGATTTGTTGTTACGTTTTTTACGGAAAACAACTGTGCCATCAATGAGGGCGAACAAAGTATGGTCTTTACCGATACCTACGTTTTCACCAGGATTGTGCACTGTACCACGTTGGCGAACGATGATATTGCCAGCTTTAGCAAATTGTCCACCAAAAACTTTTACGCCAAGTCGTTTGCTTTCTGATTCACGACCGTTCTTTGAACTACCGACTCCTTTCTTGTGTGCCATTTTCTTCTGATTTTAATAGGTTTTACGCTTTAATTTCTTTAATCATTAACTCTGTGAAGTTTTGACGGTGACCGTTGAGTTTGCGGTAGCCTTTACGACGTTTTTTGTGGAATACGAGAACTTTCTCGCCACGTACGTGTGAAAGTACTTCTGCTACTACTTTTGCACCTTCGATAACTGGAGCACCAACAGTGATGTTGCCTTCGTTGTCGATTAACAATACTTTGTCAAGTTCGATTTGTGAACCGCGTTCTGCAGTTTCCATACGATGAACGTATACTCTACGTCCTGCTTCTACCTTGAATTGTTGACCAAGGATTTCTACGATTGCGTACATTTAATTTAATGTGTTTTAATTAGTTAGACGGGGAGGTGAGGGTGCCGACAACCTGTCGGTAGAACTGCTTAGTGACCTCTGTGCGAATTCGGGTGCAAAGTTACAAATTTTATTTGGATTGGCCAAAGATTTTTGTAACTTTTTTATTATTAAGTTGAAAGAGTTTTTTTAGAATGTAATTTTGATACCGAAGAGGCAGTTGAAGCCTATGTTTTCGTAGCCGTAATAGTAGTGGTATTTGCTGTTGATGATGTTGTTGAAGCGGGCAAATACGGTGCATTGTTCGTGGAATGTGTAGGCTGCGCCGAGGTTGAGGTCGAAGTGGTTAGGCATAGGGGTTGCTTCTGCTGTGATTGGGTGTATTGCTTTGTAACCGAGGCCTGTGTAGAAGTTGGCGTTGATGGAGAGGCCTTGGATTGGGGTCATTTCGGTGCCTACTTCGATTTCCCATGATGGGCGGTTGACCATTGTGAGGGTTGAGTCGGCGAGGGTGTAGTGGTTGTATTTGAGTCCTGCGTGGGCGATATAGGTGTTTTTGTAGTTGTAGTTGATGCGTGCGCCTGTTGAGAGTATTTGTGTGTTGGTGTAGGTGGCTGTGAAGAGGTTTGTGTATTGGTTTGTGAGTGAGTCGAGGGTGTTGTGTATGAGGTAGTCATCGTAGACGAATTGGTAGTTGACGTGTGCGTCGAGCATGAGGCCTTCGAGGAATGGTTTGAGGCGGAAGCCTGCGAAGAAGTTGGCTGGGGTGTAGGTGTTGAGTGCTAGGCCTGTGCTGTATGGGTCGAAGTAGCGACAGTGGTTGAGTGTTGATGAGAGGGTGTGGATTTGGTAGTCGCCTGTGATGCCTGCGTAGATTGCGAAGTGTTTGCCTCCGTTGTAGTTGATTGTTACGTCGGGCATTGCGTTGACGATGCGGCCTTTGCCGATTGAGAAGTAGGCTTTGGCTCCGAGGTGGAAGTGTAGGTTGTCGAGTATGATGTCGTAGGATGGGAGGAGCCCGATGATGGCTGTGGTTGTGGTGGTTGTGTCGAGTGTGTGTAGGTTGATGTCGGCGAAGAGTCCGATGTTGAGTGGTTTTTTGCCGAGTATTTTGCTTATTTCGCTATCGAGTATGATGCGGTGTTCGTTAGTTGGCATTGTTTGGAGGAACATGCCGTTGTATTGTAGGTCGGCGCGATAGCCCCATCCGTTGGTGCGTCGTGTTGATTCGATACCGATTAGGGCTTGGGCGCGGTGGATGATTTGTAGGGTGTCGAGGGTGATGGGTGCGGTGCCGTAGTAGTTGTATAGGTTGTTGTTGTAGTTGATGTTGAAGTTGAATTGGTTGTTGCGGTTGATGGTTTGTTTGAGTAGGATGTCGAGGTCTGTTTCGATGAGTTTTATGTTGTCGGTGTATAGTCCGTCGTGGTTGATGTGTAGGTCGAAGTTTGTGTTTCTTTTGTTGTAGATGGGGTAGAAGAGTTCGGCTGTCCAGTTGATTGGATAGCCAAATCCGAATTCGGCGAAGCCTTTTTTGAGGTTTTTGTGTTTTTGTTTTGCTTGTTCTTGTGGGTCGAGTGGGTAGAAGTTTGATTGTGGTTGTATGCCTGATGCGTAGGTTGAGTAGTTGAATTGCGCTTCGGGTATGTTTGGTTCTTGGGTTTGGATTTGGAATTTTTGTGATTTTGCGTCGTTGATTTCGGGAATGTATTCTTTCTCGATGTTGATGTTGCGGTCGATGATGGTTGTGTCGTTGTTTTGTGCAACGATGTTGGTGACTGCGAGGAGTGATATGAGGGTTAGGATTATTGTTTTTTTCATATTGTTTTGTTGTTGTTTTTATTGTGAATACACACTGTGAGTGTGTGAACGTTTTCTTGCTTGCACCTTGCTTGAAGGTTGCTGTGGGGTGGGGTGAATTTTGGGGGTTGGATACACACTGTGAGTGTGTATTGGGTTATTGTAGTATTTCTTGTGCTTCGCGTGCTGTGATGGCTTCGAGGCGGAGGTTGATGAGTGTGGCGATGTCGTCGTCGGCGCTATAGTTTTCTTGTAGGCTGAGGAGGTATTGTTTTGCCATGAAGTCGTCGCCTTGTGCGATGTAGATGTCGGCGAGGAGGATGAAGCAGCGTGCGAGCCAGTATTGGTGTGTTGTGCCTTCGGAGATGAATTGCATGATTATGTCTTCTGATTTTTGGTATTCTCCTTGGTTGTATTGGTATTCGGCGTAGAGGTATTTGGCTTCGGCGCCCATTTCGATTGAGATGTCGTTGGCGATGGCTTTGAGGTCGTTGACGGCTGAGGTTTCTTGTCCTGTGGCGATGTAGGCTTTGGCGCGACAGTAGTGTGCTTCGTATTTGTTGTCGTCGTTAGAGGCTATGTCGTCGAGGATTTCGGTTGCGATGGTGATTGTTGGTTGGAATTTGTTGGTGAAATAGCTGCAGCGTAGGATGCCGAGGCGGGCTATTTCTTTGTTGTTTTTGTTGCTTGCTACGGTGTGGAGTTGGTCGAAATAGCGTTTGGCTGTTTCGTAGTCTTGTTTGTCGTAGGTGATTGATGATGCGCGAAGTAGTGATGGTTCGATGTATTCGTTGCCGTCGAGGCGGGTGAGGTTGTCGTAGTGGGTGAGTGCGCGGTCGATGTCGTCGGTTTTGTAGAGCGACTCGGCGAGGTAGTATTGTGCGCTGATGCAGTTGAGTGTGTGGCTATCGCAGTATTTGATGATGTAGTTGTTGAGCGAAGGGATGGCTTCGGTGTAGTTGCCACGTGCATAAGCGCGTTCGGCTGCGATGAATGAGATTGAGTCTTCGTGGCTTTTGGCTACGGTTGAGATGGTTGTGCCGACGATTGATTCGCGGTATGCGAGGTATTCGTCGACGCGGTTGGCGTCGATGTATAGTGCTTGTAGGCCTTCGAGGGCGATGCGTGTTTCTTCGCTTGATGGGTAGTTTTCGATGACGTATTTGTAGGCTTTGATGGCGTTGTCGTTTTGGTTGAGGTTGGCGTATTGCATGCCGATTTCGAGTGATGCTTTGCGTGTGAGGCGGCTTTGTGGGTGTGCTTTTTGTAGGTTGCGGTATGCGTTGATTGCGTCTTGGTGTTTGTCTTGAAGTACGTATGTGCGACCGATTTCGTACATTGCGTCGTCGTTGTAGTCGCTATGTGGGTATTTGGTTATGAGTGCGTTGAGTTGTTCGATTTTTGTGTTGTATTGTTTTTGTAGGCCGAGGATGAATGCGCTTTGGAATTGGGCATAGTCGGCTACTTTGGATTTTGGGGATACGAGGTTGTAGGTTTTGCGTGCTTGATTGAATTCGCGTTTGTTGAAGTAGCTGTCGCCTAGGCGGTTGAGTACGTCGTCGTAGACAGGTGATTTGTCGGCACCTGTGATTGTGGTGAATGTGTTGAAGTATGTTGCGGCGTTGTTGTAGTCTTTGGCTCCGAAGTAGGTGTAGCCGAGTAGGTAGTAGGCTTTTTGGAGTTGTTCGGCTGTTTTGCCTTGTGGGGTGCTGATGAATTTGATTATGTTTTCGCGAGCGGCTGGCATGTTTTCTTGGATGTAGTATGTTTCGCCGAGCCAGAGGTATGCTTGACTTGAGAATGATTTGGAGTTGTATAGTTGGATTGATTGTGCGAAATAGTCGATGGCATTGCTATAGCGACGTTTTTTGAATGCTTCGATGCCGAGGTTGAATAGTGCTTGTTCTTTGGCTTGTAGGAGTTTTTGTGTTGGTTTTTTGATGTTGTCGATGGCTTGAATTGCTCCGAGATAGTTTTTGTCGGTGAGGAATACGTTTGCCATCAATTCGTAGATGGAATTGAGGTGTGTTGAGTTTGGGTATTCGTTGATGAATCGGTCGAAGGCTTTGATTGTTTCGCCAAATGGGGCTTTGCTTTCGTATGTGGCGAGGGCGTAGTTATAGAGTGATTCTTCTTTGAGGTGGCTATCGGCATCGATGAGTGATGCGTTTTGGAATGCCATGCGTGCTTTGTCGGCTTGATGTTGTTGGAGGTTGGCGTGCCCGATGAATATGTAGGCATTTTGTGCGAGTGAGTCTTTTTCGGTTGTTACTTTGCCGAGGGATGTGATGGCATCGGGATAGTTGGCTATCATGTAGTTAGATATTCCGAGCATGTACATGTCGGCGCGTTGTACTTGTGGTTGGTTTTTTGCGTATAGTTGGAGGTATTTGACTGCGTCGTGCCAATTTTGTTGGAAGTATGAGTTTTCGCCAAGGATGCGATATGCTTCGCTATTGTATTTGCTATTAGGGTATTGTTGGGTGAGTTTTTTGCCAAGTTCGACTGCGAGGGCACGATATTGTAAACGGTCGTAGATTTGTAGTGTGTGGAATTGTGATGCTTCGTAGAATTTGCTGTTGTCGTGGATGTTGATGAATGTTTCGAGTGCATCGGTGTAGTTTTGTTGGCTGAATTCGCAGTATGCATAGTAGTATTCGGCTTCGTCGTTGTATTTTTTGTTGAAGCCTGAGAGTGAATAGAATAGACGACTTGCTTGTTTGTATTCTTTGTTTGTGAGGTGTGCGTATCCTTTGGTGAATGTATATTCTTCGGCATCTTCGTCGGATAGATGGAGGTCGTTGACTTTGTTGTAGTAAGTCATTGCGTCGTTGTATTTTGCGCGTCCATAGTATGTGTGCCCAATGAGGAAGTTGATGTAACTGCGCATTGGGGTATATGGGTATTTTTTGAGATATGCTTCGAGTATGTCGATTGTGTTTTTGTCTTTTAGTTTATAGGCGCTTACGGCGATATAGTATTCTGCTTCTTGGCATAGTTCGCACATATCTTGGTTGGTTGTTTGGTTGAGATATTGTGTGAAATATTGCGAACTTACGGCATACTGTTTTTGGTCGAAAAGGAGTCGACCTTGTTGGAAATCGAGTTCGGGATTGTTGTTGGCACGAGATTTTTGTGCGAAAGTGTTAGCCGACAAGAGGGCTAAGGTGATGAGGAATAGTATTTTTTTCATTTTGTACGGAATTTCTCTATTGCTGTTTTTATTGATTGAAGGCCTATGTTTTCTATATTAACGTTGTTTAGGTCGTAAAATTGTGCTGAGGCTACGTCGTCGTCGGTTTTGATGATGGTATTGTCGTCTATTTCTATTTTGAAAAATATGTCGAGTGTGTGGACTGTGATGCCTGAGAATTCGTATTCGTTTGGTAGAGAGAACAGGTATTTAGGGTTTTGAATGTTGATATTTAATTCTTCTTTTAGTTCTCTGATGATGGCTTCTTCGGCAGTTTCGTTCATATCGACAAATCCACCAGGTAGGTCGAGCATGCCTTTGGCGGGGTTGAATGCTCTTGTGGTTAATAGCACTTCGCCTTTTGAATTGGTGATAATTGCGGCAGTCGAAGCTGAGGCATTGGCATAGTATGTTAGGTTGCAATTTGTGCAGTGTAGACTGCGTTCGTCGTTGATGTTGAACTGTTTGGAACCACATCTTGGGCAGAATTCAAAAGCTTTCAGTGGGTGATTCATAAAGCTTCTTTTTGGTATGTTATTTCTTTGTTTGTTACGTTTATTGAGAAATAAGTGGGGTTTGAGTCTGAATCTTGTGCATCTTCTAGTGTTAGATATTCCACTCCATTTAGTTCGGTATAGTCGTAGGTGTGGTCATGGCCATTTATGATTATATCTACATTGTGTTTAGAAAATAAATTAGTTAAGAAAGCTGTTTCTTCGAGTGAACAATTACCTGATGGAAATTGACTTAATTCGGTGTCGAAGAAGTTGGTGTGGGTTAATATTATGCAGTAGCGATGTTGGTTTCGTTTTTCGAGTAAGATGTTTTCTAACCATTCTTTTTGCAGTTTGCCTAATGAACCAGTTGTAGATTCGAGGGCTATGAATAAGTCGCTTGTGTTAGGGGTTTTTACTATGAAAAAATATGTGCTACTACCAAATAGTTGGTGATATTCGTGCCATTGGTTGAAGTATAAGTCGTGATTGCCTGCCAATATTCGTATGATAGAGTTGCCCTTGTTGTTGTTGATGGAATCAAAAGCAATTGCTAATCCACCTTTTTGGTCTGTTATATCGCCTAATATTGAAGAGAATAGTATGGATGGTGTGTTGGCGGTTAATTTTACGTATCTTGACAAGGTGTTGGCTGTGGTTTTTACATGAAAATCGGCAGCAGCACAAAATTGGTATTCATCAGAGTTTGCAATTATTAATGTATCTTCTTGATGTTTTTCGTTATAAGCAATAGATTGTTCGAATCGTTCGTTGATGCGCTCTTTGCTTGGAGATACAAAAAAACCTTGAAGGTCGTATTTGTCGCAACTAGCAAAGAATGCAATTATTGCAATAAGGATTAAGTATTTTAGATTTTGCATGTGATACCTACGTTAAAAAAGAATGAATAGTAATTGGCAACGATGTGAAATATGCCACTAGGTTGGAATCCGGCTTCAAGTAGAAGATTTAGGTGGTCGTTATTTTCGCCACAGATGCGATAGTTGCCGTTAAATATGATGTTAGGCGAGTAAGAGCGTTCGACTAGGAAGTGGCGGATGTTGGTGATTTGTAGACCGAGATTCCATGTGTGAGATTTTTTGAATATACGAGTTCTAAAATCATATGCTAGACCTGGTTCCCAAATGTAGGTGCGTTGTGCTCCTTCTTTAATGAAAAAGTTGGTGAAGAATTGTGCATATCCACCGAATGATGCGTATAAGTATTCTTGATCATATACGAGAAGGAGCGACATGTTGAAGTTTTGCAAATTCTCGTTGCCATATGCGCTATAAGAGTATTGATTGCGAAGGGCGAGATTGCGATTTTCGCCAATCCACCATTTGAAGTCGCCTCGTGTAGCCACTTGATATAGATTGCGTGTTGAAACGTGAAACCCACCATATACATCCACCCATCGAGTAGGGGAGTAGATACCTACCATTTCTGTGTTGAATTGCGAATTGTTGATTTGAGAGTGTTCGTAGCCAACTTTCATGTATAGTAGTGATTTGGGGTGTTCTTTTTGCTTGAAAAAATCGGCATAATCGATTACTTCTTGCGCAGAAGAACTAAAAGATAGCACGATGGCAAATATTATGAGAATAATATGTTTTAAGGTCATGAAGTTAATGGGTTGATATTTAGTGTGTTGGTAGTTTGAGTGGATATAGTATGAAGTGTATGTTGCTAATATGCAAAGTTACAAAAAAAACTCCAAATATCAATAGAAAAAGCCCTAAAACTTTTGAGTTTCAGGGCTTGTGCTATTTTGTCCGAGCTAACAATTATTTTTTGTTACGGCTAGCTCTGTTTTGGTAACGGTTCAAGAACTTGTCTACGCGACCAGCAGTGTCAACCAATTTAGTTTTGCCAGTGTAGAAAGGGTGAGAAGAACTTGAGATTTCAAGTTTCACCAAAGGATAAGTTACCCCATCGATGTCGATAGTTTCTTTCGTAGCGACAGTTGAACGTGAGATGAAAACTTCTTCGTTTGACATGTCTTTGAATGCTACGGGACGATAGCTTTCTGGATGAATTCCTTTTTTCATTTTTAATAAAGTTTTTAAAGTGCACTAATAAAAAAATAATCAAGGTTGTATCCTTGATTTATTTTTCCTTGCGGAGAGAGAGGGATTCGAACCCCCGGTACCTCTCAGTACGGCGGTTTTCAAGACCGCTGCAATCGACCACTCTGCCATCTCTCCTTCAAAAGCGATGCAAA
>JAZQUV010000017.1:0-25876 GCA_045631465.1 Candidatus Aphodosoma sp.
GTGCCATTTTTCCATCGAAAACGAAGCCATATTGCTTCAGCATTATTTATTATATGAATGATATTCATATCAGATTTTTTGATTTTCATATATTGTATTGTCTTGATTTTCAATACAAATATACAAAAAATAATTGATATATACAAATATAAATAACTGATATTCAGTATATTAAAGTGTTTTTTTAAGTCTTTTTCTGCATGTGTGTTTGTTTAATGGAATTAGTGTCAAGTAATGGGGAAGTACCGGTGCCGATTGCTGTATAGTATGTTTATAGTATGTTTATCCTATATTTATAGTATATTTATCCTATATTTATAGTATATTGAAAGTAGGGAGAAGAGGAGGAAATGTAGTAGAAATAAGAAAGAGCATTAGAATCATGCCACGTTGTCAGCAGAAGACTTTATATCAGAAATTAAGGGTGATTTTGTGCCATTTAGTCATAATATGGCAGTACATCATGGAATTGGCAACGTTTTTGATGATAAAGTGTGAAGATTGATAATTAATAAACAAATATACATATATTGATATGAAAAAGAACGAAAACGTGGAAAATCAAGAGATGGAAACCCCTGAGGTGATGGATCAACAAGAGGCTACAGCAGAAGAGATTGCAAAGGAAAGTGCCGAAACTGTTGCAGAAGAGGTGAACGAATGGGAGGTGAAATTCAATAACCTAAACGATAGCCATTTGAGATTGATGGCAGACTTTGACAACTATCGTAAACGCACTATCAAAGAGAAGGCTGACTTGATAAAAAATGCGGGAGAGAGAATTATTTGTGATTTTTTGCCTATCATTGATAACTTTGAACGTGCGTTGGCTAGCATGAAAACTGCCGAGGATGTGGATGCTGTGCGCCAAGGCGTGGAGTTGATTTACAACCAAGTGATGGCTATGATGAAAGCTAATGGTGTGGCTGTAATTGAAACAGAAAATGCTCCGTTTGACACTGAATTCCACGAAGCTATAACTACTATCCCTGCTCCTACACCTGAATTGAAGGATAAAATTGTGGATTGCACTACTAAGGGTTATACTATGAACGAGAAGGTTATCCGCCACGCTAAAGTTGTTGTTGGCAATTAAAATTCTTATTTTAACATAAGTACAAAACCTACGACTAACGGACGCACGAACCGTGCGTCCCTACAATATTCCAACAAAAAATAAAGAACATATGTCGAAGAGAGATTATTATGAGGTGTTGGGTGTGCAGAAAGGTGCATCTGACGAAGAGATAAAAAAGGCGTATCGCAAGAAAGCGATTCAATATCACCCTGACAAGAATCCGGGCGACAAGGAGGCTGAAGAGAAATTTAAAGAGGCAGCTGAGGCATATGAGGTGCTTAGCGACCCAGACAAACGTGCACGCTACGACCAATTTGGCCATGCTGGCATGGGTGGCGCTGGAGGTTTCGGCGGCGGTGGCATGAATATGGATGACATATTCTCGCAATTCGGCGATATATTTGGCGGTCACTTTGGTGGTTTCGGAGGTTTTGGTGGCTTCGGTGGAGGCGGTGGTTCGCGCCAACGCGTTAATCGTGGATCAGACCTTCGTGTGCGTGTCAAATTGTCACTAAAAGAGATTGCCACTGGATGCGAGAAGAAAATCAAGGTGCGCAAAGCGGTGACTTGTACGCACTGCGGTGGTTCGGGCGCAAAGGATGAACATAGCACTACAACTTGCCCTGAATGTGGCGGATCGGGCTATGTGACTCGTGTGCAACGCACTATCCTCGGAAATATGCAGACTCGCACAGCTTGCCCTAAATGTGGTGGCGAGGGTAAAATAATAAAAGATGAATGCCCACATTGTAAAGGTGAAGGTGTAACTATCCAAGAGGAAATTATCACGATAAACATTCCTGCTGGTGTGGCTGAGGGTATGCAACTCAGCATGTCGGGCAAAGGTAATGCTGCACGCAGAGGTGGTGTGCCGGGCGATTTGCTCATCGTGATTGAGGAAGAAAAACACCCTGAACTCATTCGCGACCAAAATAACCTTATATACAACTTGTTGCTCGACTTGCCTACAGCAGTGCTCGGTGGTATGGTGGAAATACCAACTATAGACGGAAAAGTGAAGGTGAAAATCGACAAAGGCACTCAACCTGGCAAGGTGCTCAGATTGCGCAACAAGGGTCTGCCAGATGTAAACCGTTACGGCACAGGCGACTTGTTGGTAAATATCGGAGTATATATCCCTGAAGATTTGTCGTCGGATGAGAAGAAGATATTTGAGAAATTGAGTGAATCGAAGAATATGAAACCAAATGCTTCGGCTGCAAAGAATTTCTTCAATCGATTCAGAAACCTTTTTGAATAGTTACTAGTTACTAGTTTGAAGTTACTTGTTTGGAGTTACTAGTTACTAGTTACTAGTTACTAGTTTTTTTAACTTTGCGAATAACGGACGCACGAGCCGTGCGTCCCTACAATAATATAACAACAATCATTCGGACGCACGAGCCGTGCGTCCCTACAATATGACTCAAAAACGGATGCTCGAACTATGCGTATCTACAATAAAATCAAAACAAAAAAGGGACGCGATTGCGTCCCTTTTATATAGTATCACGAAAATATTAAAGTTTAGCGTTCAATGCAGAACCTGCTTTGAATTTAACTGATTTTTTAGCTGCGATAGTAATTTTTTCACCAGTAGAAGGATTTACACCTTGACGTTCGCCACGTTCGGCAACAGCAAAAGTACCAAAACCAAGAAGAGCAACTTGATCGTTAGCAACAAGAGCAGCTTCGATAGCTTCGAAAGTAGCATCAACAGCTTTTTTAGCGTCAACTTTTGTCATACCTGTTTTTTCGGCAACAGCAGCCACAAGTTCTGTTCTGTTCATTTTTCTTAGATTTTAAAGATTATTATTAGTGTTATTAAAAAAAATCAATTTTACTTGGCAAAAATATACTAAATTATTGATATAGACAAATTTTTTACCATCTTTTTTACAAAAAAAATACATCACAATGAAAAATATGTTATAAAACATATAAATATACCTTTTTTTTTGTAAATTTGCGTCCTAAATCCAACAAATATGAATAATAACAACAATTCATTTTTGAGTAATATTCCGCCTGTAGTACTCAATTTAATGATTATCAACCTACTTTTTTGGTTTGCTTCACAGGTTTTTCCGTCGACTTTTGGCATAGATTTAGTGAAAATATTGGGTTTGCACTATTGGTTTTCGGACCAATTCAACCCTATCCAACTCGTGACATATATGTTTATGCACGACACAAATAGCATGAGTCATTTGCTCTGCAATATGTTTGGAATATGGATGTTTGGTCGCACATTGGAACAGGTGTGGGGAGCGAAAAAATTCTTGTTTTTCTATTTTGTAACAGGTATTGGCGCCGGAATTATACAAGAGCTGACTTGGATGATTGACTTGCATGACATCACAACAGCTATGAATATTGCAATTGCAGAAAATTCGGGAGAAGCATTAGTGCCATTTAGCAGCATGTTCACCGGAGGAGATATTGCTCGTGCAACAGCAGTAGATGTGATACGATTGAAAAGTCAAATTTTTGCATCACACGTAACGGTTGGTGCTTCGGGTGCTTTGTTTGGTATACTATTGGCATTTGGATGGCTATTCCCAGAAGCAAGAATGGGACTTTTGTTTATACCAGTGATGATTCCGGCAAGAATATTCGTGGGAATATATGCAGCATTTGAATTGTTTTTCGGTGTGACAGGTTTTGCATTTGATAATGTGGCTCACTTTGCCCACTTGGGAGGTATGTTGTTCGGCGCTGGGATATTGTGGATGTGGCAACGAAAGGGGAAACTTTATTAAGAATGAGGAATGAGGATTATTCGCTACGCTCATGATTTTTGCTATGCTCGGCAACTGAAGTGAACTTCGTTGCTCTCGCTTATTGCAAAAATTGAGGAATGAGGAATGGGGAATGGGCTAATCTCTTAACTCTAATCTCTCACTCTTAACTCTTAACACTTAATACTTAACTCTAATCACTTAAATCTAAACTCTAAACTCTTAACACTTAACACCTAACACTTAACTCTAAACTTTTATCTCTATTATGAATTGGAATGATATAAAGGCTTTTTATTTGAGGGGAACGTCGTTGATGCGATTGATTTACATCAATGTAGGGGTGTTTGTATTGGTTAAACTGATTTCATTGTTTTTGGTTTTGTTTAATATCAATACTACACTATTAACAACCTATTTAGAGTTGCCATCTAACTTGACAACATTATTGTATCAACCTTGGGGTATAATAACATATATGTTTCTACATGCAGATGTGATGCATGTGTTTTTTAACATGATTTCGCTCTATTGGTTTGGACGCATTGCATTAGAACGCATATCACAAAAGCAATTGGTTGCATTGTATATATTAGGCGGATTGGCTGGAGCTATTTTATACCTAGTATCATACAATTTATTCCCTTATTTTTCGGTTGCAGTGCATAATAGCTACTTGCTAGGTGCTTCGGGTGCAGTGGTAGCAATCTGCGTTGCCGCAGCGACATTACAACCAAACTACCCTATCCGATTGATGTTTATTGGCGAAGTGAAATTGATTTGGTTGGCAATTGGTATGGTGGCTATCAGTCTATTTGGAATAACAGGCAACAATGCAGGTGGCGAGTTTGCACATATCGGAGGTGCTATATTAGGATATTTCTACGCCAAAGCATGGATGAATGGCAAAGATTACTCTCGCCCTGTGACATCGGTGATAAATTGGTTGACCGACCTATTCAAACGTACGCCTAAAATGAAGGTAAATAAAGGTGGCAAACAAACTGCTACTCGAATGAAAACTGACGCTGAATATAATAGAGAAAAACGCGCTAACGAAGCTGCAATTGATGCTATACTTGACAAGATAAAACAGCGTGGGTATGAGAGTTTGAGCGCAGAAGAAAAGAGAGAACTTTTTGATAGAAGCAGAAAATAATGAGGAGTGAGGAATGGGGAATGAGGAATAGGGAATGAGGAATAGGGAATGAGGAATTATTAATTATTAACAGGTAACAAAAAAAGATGTTGCGTAGTTTTGTGAAATATATAATGATTGCTGTGACTGGGATTATAGTGTTGTGCTATTTTCTGGGATTGTCGGCTCAGTGGGTATCGCCTGAAAAAATAGGAGTACCTACATATTTTGTTATGATAATGCCACTATGGATTGTGTTGATGATAGCATGCGTGGTGTTTTGGGCATGTTTCAAAAAATGGATATATGCACTGATTGTGATTGGTATAATGGCAGTGACTTTCGGACAATGGCGCAATGTGATGACAATAAATAAACCTTTTGGACGTCAACAGTCAACAGTCAACAGTCGACAGTCAACAGTGAAAATATTGACTTTTAACACACACATATTCAACAATCACAAAGACGATAGTTTTGAGAAAGTTGCTGAATTTATAAAAGAGTGTGATGCCGACATCGTGTGTCTACAAGAGTTTGGGCACTACCATAGATATGGCACATCGAAAAAAGAGATATTGAAATTTTTCGACTCGATATACCCATACCGCCACATTTGGTTCAAAAATCAAAATAAATGGGGCGAAAATGGATTAGCTACGTTTAGCCGATACCCTATCGTGAAAAAGAAAAAAATAGAATATCAATCGGCAGATAATATAAGCATATATTCGGACATCGTAATTGATGAAGACACAATCAGACTAATCAACAACCACCTAGAATCAAACAAATTAAACAAAGAAGACCGACAATTTGCATCGAAATTGGTGGATGATGATAACAACAGACAAGAGATACTAGATGCTGGCATGAAAATTGGTTCTCGACTCATTACTGGTGCAAAAAACCGCATACAACAAGCCGAGGCCGTGCGTCAAACCATAGATGAAACAAATTATCCGACTATTGCGTTGGGTGACTTCAATGATGTGCCACTGTCATTTACGTACAACACAATAAAACAGAACATGCAAGATGCATACTCACAAGGCGGAAATTGGGGCTATCATTGGACATACAACAAAAATGCTATGCTTTTTGCAATAGACCATATCTTGGTGGATGAAAAATTTATTGTTATAGATAGTGAAGTTCATAAAGAGATGAAAATATCGGACCACTATCCGTTGAGTTGCAAAATATGTATACCCTAAAATAGGCACTATTGCATATATGAATATTTTTTTGTAACTTTGCGCTCGAAAAATGTGGAGAGATTTGACTGCTTGCAACCACAGAAAAAAATGCTAAAACGGAGATACCTACGCACATGCCCGTGCTATAAAATTTCCTTTTTTTATCATTATAGTCAAATCCCCTAATTATTAATTACTCACTTTGTTTGTGATTTTTGCTATGCTCGGCATAGTTCAAGCTTGCTTGACTCTGCACTTGCTTATTGCAAAAATTTTCAATTATTAATTTTTAATTATTATGGGTTATTTATTTACATCCGAATCTGTATCGGAAGGTCATCCAGATAAAGTGGCTGACCAAATTAGTGATGCCATTTTGGACGAATTTATTGCATTCGATCCACAATCGAAAGTGGCTTGTGAAACATTCGTAACTACAGGTCAAGTGGTGCTTGGCGGCGAAGTGAAAAGTAAAGCTTATGTTGACGTACAAGATGTTGCACGTAAAGTGATTAACAACATAGGTTATACCAAAAGCGAATATATGTTTGAAGGCAATTCGTGCGGAGTTTTGTCGGCTATTCACGAACAATCGGCAGATATCAATCGTGGCGTGGAACGCGCAGAAGCAGAAAACCAAGGCGCAGGCGACCAAGGTATGATGTTTGGCTATGCATGTAACGAAACAGACGACTATATGCCATTGTCGTTGGCATTGAGCCATATCTTGCTTATCGAACTTGCCGCTATCCGCAAAGAGGGAAAAGAGATGACTTATCTTCGTCCTGACTCAAAAAGCCAAGTGACTATCGAATACAACGACAACGGATACCCAGAAAGAGTGCACACTATAGTGGTGTCGACACAACACGACGAATTTATCACAGCCAACGACTTTATTTCGCAAGAAGAAGCAGATAAAGCAATGGTAAAACAAATACATGATGATGTGGAAAATATTTTGTTGCCTCGCGTATTGGAAAAATATCCTTACTTAACAAAATACTTCAAAGGCGACATAATACTACACGTAAATCCAACAGGCAAATTTGTGATTGGCGGTCCTCATGGCGACACAGGTTTGACAGGTAGAAAAATTATCGTTGATACATACGGCGGTAAAGGCGCACACGGCGGTGGAGCATTCTCGGGCAAAGACCCATCGAAAGTAGACCGCTCGGCAGCATATGCAGCCCGCCACATTGCGAAAAACCTCGTTGCTGCTGGTGTATCGGACGAAATATTGGTGCAAGTAGCTTATGCAATTGGTGTAGCAGAACCAGTAAGCCTCTACATCAACACTTACGGCAAATCGAAAGTGGCAATGTCGGACGGCGAAATAGCAGAACGTGTATTGAAAATATTTGACATGCGCCCTTATGCAATCGAACAACGCTTGAAACTACGCAACCCAATATATGCCGAAACAGCATCATACGGACATATGGGACGCACCCCTCGCATAGTGACAAAATGCTACGAAACTCGTTACGAACCATATCGCTGCTACGAAGTAGAACTATTCACTTGGGAAAAATTAGACTTTGTTGAAAAAGTAAAAGAAGAATTTAATCTATAATGACACAAATAGCACGTATAGATAAGATAAAATCCATTCTACCATCACTGGTAGAATGGATTAATCTATTATCGACCATTTATTTAATTAGCACTTTTATATTATCATTTGATTTTCAACGACCTGCAATATTTGCATATGTTATATCAACTATAGCAGATATTAGTGTCAACAAAAGATATAAAAATATAAAATGGGATTCAACAAAATGGATTTTTGTTGTGATGATAGGATTATATCTATCTATATGGATTTGGCATATATTCGAAACATGCAACTCGCCCCGATTTTTTCACTCGACAGACAGACGATTGCCTTTTGTGGTTTTGGGATTACTAGGACTATTCACTAACCCTAATCCAAAAATAAAAATATCGCACATAACAATTTGTATGCTTATAACTAGCATAGCTACGATAGCATACATAATAATAGACAACTACGCGGCAATACAGGAAAATGTAGGGAACATATATGACTATAGAGAAAAGATTGGTATATTCAGAAATGCTGCTCTAGAAGTAACTCACATAGAGTTTAACTTATACCTTAATTGCACCATTGCGTTATGCTTGATTACAGCAACAAAGAGCAAACTGCTTTGGCAAAAAATAGTGTTATATGCTGGCATATTAATAATCTATACGCACATAATAATGAGTGAAGGACGAGTTGGATTTATCACCGCCAATGCTTTGATGCTATTCTTCGGGTGCATAACAGCATATAAGAAAAAATCGAAATTGCTAATACCGACATTAGCAATAGCTACGATAGCAATAGCAATATTCGTGAGTCAACACAATAGATTTCAGTCTGATATTTTGAAAAACGAACCTAGAATTTTGATTTGGCAACAAGCAATAGATTTGATAAAAGAACAACCGACACTAGGATATGGATTATGCGACGGACACGAATTGTTTGTGACCAAAAGTTTGGAAAATGAAAAATTAGTAGCGAATTTTTGGAACAATTGGATGAAAGAACATCCACAATATGACATACACAGATTCCATTGTCATAATATATTCATTGAATCGACATTGGAGTTTGGCATCGTGGGACTTGTGTTGACTTGTATGTTGTTTGTCCTACCATTGATGCTCACTCGTGATAGAAAACGATTATATTTATCGTTCTTTATCTTAATATTTGTAATTCAGGGGATGTTTGAGTCGTTCACTTCGCACTACCAGATATTTTTGTTTTGCTGGTTGTTATGGTTTTTTATCACACGAAGTGAAGAGCAAGACTTATTATCTATCTAAATATTGATCTAATCCTTTTTGACAATAAATAGTCTTGTCGGCTTGCTTTCTGCGCATAATTGCGAGATTCTCGGTTTGATCGGTCCAACTCTCTTTGTGATAGAGATGGTAAACAATGGCACGGTTGCGGACACTCACAAACTCGTAGCCTTGAGCACGGAAACGCCAATCGATGTCGGCATCTTCGCCAACCGCAGGTTTGACATACTCTTCGTCGAAACCATTGATAGAGATAATAGCCTCGCGAGAAAAAGACATATTGCAACCCGTGAGATGACGCGTAGAACGCAAAGACCTATCTAAGCATATAGGCACAAAAATGCCCTCATCGGCATAACGACACCCCTTATTGAACAATCGCCACCAACGACAAGGATAAAGAATATTTCCACCTAACATTTTTTGAGACACAGAAGGAGACAACTTCACACGTTTGCCTAATAAAATGCGATTAGGCGCGGCATAGCGCATATGCATTTCGACAAAACGAGGATGAAGGACGCAGTCGCCATCGATGAATATAAGCCACTCGTGTTTTGCGGCGACTACAGCACGATTTAATGCACGATTCTTGCGCCAACCTCGGTCGGGTTGAGTGAGATGCTGATAGGGACAAAACCAATCATAGTTGGCAACAAACTGCTGCATACGAGCATCTTCGCCATCTTCGGAAATAATCACTTCGGCAACAGCCACAGTTTGATTGCGCAAAGAGGCAAGTATGAGTTGAAGCATTTCAACATTTTTGTAGACCGATATTATAATAGATGCTTTCATATGCTATTTTTGATGCTTAGACCATCGGTATTTTTGCAATAATTCAACACAACGATCCTCGTCGAAATTACGCACACGGGCATATTCGCGCGCCATAATAGACAAAGCCTCATGTTCGACATTGAGACGCTCGAAACCACGACACCCTTTGTCGATATCAATATTGCCAAATGCCATACGATTGAGATCGACCAATTCGAATTGTGGAGTGCCATCAACCATATCTAGCAAAATATTGCCTCCTGAATAATCGAGAGGATAGATGCCAGCATCGTGCATTTTTGCCGTCATACGACCTACACAACGCAGATAGGAGTCGCGATTTTCTAAAGAAGGATTGTTGATTACATCGTAAAAAGTGTGGCGACAACTGCTTTTTTGTGATATGTAGTAACTACGCGAAAAGAACAAACCACAACGCTCGGTGTAGTAGGCAATTGGTGTGGGTGACTTGATGCCTAAACGATTTAATTGTTCGGCATATTCGAAAGAACGTTGAGCCTTTGATTTACGCAGAAAACCATACACCAAACGATTGATAAAATTTGGGACAGCAAAGGATTTGACCACCATATCAATGCCATAGAACGACATATGTCGCAACTCATTGCGACGATTGTGGATAACCTGTCCTTCATCATTATTCCATCGCACAGGCAACGACTTTAGCCAATATTCTAAATGAGAGTATTGTGCAGATAAATGTGTTGTGCGAGGATGGAAAATACGATAACAGAGGTTGATGAGTTTAGACCAAGAGCGTTTGTGGCGCAACGGACCACCCAATTCGCGCTCGAAAAACTCGGGATGCAATCGATTCAGAGTATCAATAACATCTGATTTTAAATGACGATTTGTAACCCTTTTGGATGTAGGGCGTATGCGATAAAAAAATTCGACATCGGGCAGATAAACCACCTCACCACCATCTTTCAACACTGCAATCCAAAACGCCCAATCTTCGCGTGTTTTGAAATCGGGGCAATAACCACCAACGCGCAACCAATCAGACTTGCGATACATTGCACATGCAGGTATCATATTCTTTCGAGCCAAAAGATTAAGAGAATATTCTTTCAGTTTCCACTCACCTACTCTATCCCCAAAATACTCGGCACGAGGGATAACCACTTTTACATCAGGATTGGATAACAATACATTTACCGCATTAGAGATATAGGTTGGAGATATTCTATCATCGGAATCGATTGGCAATATCAACTCACCAGAAGCATGCGATATGGCATAATTGCGTGCTACACAAGCTCCTGCGTTGGTCTGAGAATATACCTTAACACGACTATCTCGCTCAACATAACTATTGAGCAGAGATAAAGAATCGTCGGTGGAGCCATCATTGACACAGATAACTTCGATATTACGATAACCAGAAGCCAAGACAGAATCCAATGTCTCACAAAGATATTTAGCAGAATTATAAACCGGTATTATTACAGATACGAGCATATGGGGGTTAGATTTTATCAAAGCCACGCGTGTATTTGAGCCAATAATATTTGATTGGATTAGTATATTTAAGCAACTTCCATGGCCGACTACTATGAGGTCGATGCACTACAGCATCTGTCATCAAAAGCATATTTCGGAATCCATTACGAAGTGAAATATGGGTAATAAATACATCATACCAATTCTTCTTTGGATTGAGTAGTTGAAAATCGTAGGAGTGTAAAAAAACATTTGTCAACAATGTACAACAAAAACTCAATCGACGCGAAATGACACGATCAGTCATAGACCATTTACGTGCATAAAGATATGGAAAATTAATATTACCCGACTCATCTATCGTAACCGAGGCAACCATACCAACATTATCAGTAACAGCAGACACGAGACGAGTGAGAGTATCAGGATTAACCACCACATCCGACTCAACTATCACAAGATGAGAATCTGTTTTTAAAGCCAGCTCTTGTGCATGCTGCAATACAAAACGATAATTGGGCGATGGAGAATCAAGAATATCACAAAGATGTATCACTCGAAAGCCTAATTCATCGGCCAACGAATCTAATAATAAAGCATTCTCGGGTGTAGAAAAATCATCATAAACAACATACTCACACTCAACACCAAAAGAAGCTTTCATCACAGAACGAACAGTGAGTTCTGTAAGTTCAATTGAATCCTTGACTGGGGTTATTATCAATAATTTACTCATTTTGCTAGAATAAAAAGTCTCGAAAAAATCTGCATATAAGAAAATCGATGCACGAAGATTCCTAACTTATACGAAATTCAACCACAAAGATACTATTTTTTCTCGAAATATACAATATTTTCACTCACCGCCCATTTAACAATAATTATGAATTATGAATTATGAATTATGAATTAAATTTTGTAACTTTGCAAGTCAAAATTTTAACTTAAACACAATGGATAAAACAAGTTATGCAGTTGGCCTCAGCTTTGGTCAACATTTAGCTCAAAGCAAAATAAAGGGTCTTGATTACCAATCTTTTGCAAAAGGAGTAGAAGCAATGTGCGAAGGCAAACAACCTGAAATCGATTTAAGAGAAGCACAAGAGTTATTAAACCAATTCTTCGCAAAAATGGAAGAAGAAGCAAAAGCACAATTTGCACAAATACGCGAAGCTGGCGAAAAATTCCTCGCAGAAAATGCAAAACGTGCTAATGTTGTGACATTGGAAAGCGGTTTGCAATATGAAGTAATCACTGAAGCAATCGGTCAAAAACCAGTTGCAAGCGACAAAGTAAAAGTTCACTACCATGGTACACTAATCGATGGTACTGTATTCGACAGTTCAGTGCGCCGTGGCGAACCAGCAACATTCGGTGTTACTCAAGTTATCCAAGGCTGGGTAGAAGCACTCCAACTCATGCCAGTAGGTTCAAAATGGAAACTCTACATTCCATACCAACTTGCTTATGGCGAACAAGGCGCAGGTCAAATGATTGCACCTTACTCTGCTCTCATCTTTGAAGTAGAACTACTCGAAATCGTAAAATAATAAACAGATACAAAATGAAAAAAATATTTGGATTACTATTGGCTGCAGCCGTAGCTGCACCAATGTTCATGTCGTGCAATGGTAGCACAACAAAAATCAAAACAGAAAGTGACTCACTCAATTATGCCATCGGTGTTGCTAATGCAGACGGTATTCGTCAATACATATTAATGGCAGACTCGGCAGACAGCAAAAAAGTAGCTCAATTCTGCGAGGGAATTGACAAAGCTTTAACAAAACAATCATCAACAGAACGTTTGGCTATCGAAGGTTATCGCATGGGAGCATCGATGAAAGAAGAAATCAACACAGGTTACCTCTTCAACGACTCAACAATCCCAGCCAACAAAGACCTTTTGATTGCAGGCTTCAAAGCTGCCCTTACACACGAAGAAGGCTCTATCGATCCTGAATTTGGCATGCAATACTTCCAAAACATAATGGGAGCATCAATGCAAACTGGCGAACCAGCAAACCTCACACCAGAGCAAGTAGACTCAGTAAACTCTATTCTCGGTGTCATCAACGGCAACGGAGCTCGCAAATACATCCTCGGCCCAGACACTACTACAAAAGACATTGAATTATTCCTCAATGAATTCGAAAAAGCATTGAACTCGACAGAAGACGAAACACTCTATATGAGAGGTCTTGAAATCGGATCAAATATGAGCCAACAATTCAACCAAAGCCCATATTTGTTCAACGATAGCACAATCGAATTAAACATCAATCTAATCAAACGCGGTATCATCGAAGGCCTCAACCAAGAAGCTATCATGACAGCAGAAGAAGCTACCACATACCTCAACACAACAATGGAAGCAAAAGCTGCTGAACGCAACAAAACTCTCGCAGCAAAAGGCGAAGCATTCCTAGCTGAAAACGCAACACGCGAAGGTGTATACGTAACAGAAAGCGGCCTTCAATACGAAGTTATCGCCATGGGTGAAGGCGAAAAACCAACAGCCGAAAGCACAGTTAAAGTTCACTACCACGGTACCCTCATCGATGGCACAGTATTCGACAGCTCAGTTGAACGTGGCGAACCAATCGAATTCCCACTCAGCAACGTAATCAAAGGTTGGACAGAAGGCGTACAATTGATGCCTGTAGGTTCTAAATTCAAATTCTACATTCCTTACCAACTCGCTTATGGCGAACGCGGAGCAGGCGAACTTATCGGCCCATGCGAAGCACTTATTTTCGAAGTAGAACTCATCGAAATCGTAAAATAACATATCACCATACACAAAAGTGGCTGACAATCCTGTTAGCCACTTTTTATATCCACAACAACCACTCACAGTAGGTATAAAATCCGTCAAAATCACCCTACCCTCAAGCAACCTTCAAGCAACCTTCAAGCAAGAAAACCTCCAACCACTCACAGTGGGTATTTACAAACAAAAAAAATCGCCCTTCTACAAAAGAAGAGCGATCAAAAAAGTCTAAATCCCGCGAATTATTCGCCAAGGTGGATTGCTTCTGAAGGACAAACTGAAGCACAAGTGCCACATTCTGTACAAACTTCTGGGTCGATTTTGTAGATATCGCCCTCAGAAATAGCTTCAACTGGACACTCACCGATACAAGTGCCACAAGCAATACAATCTTCTGAAATTACGTAAGCCATTGTTCAAAAAATTTAATTTGTTATTAGTACTAATTGCGGTGCAAATTTACGCATATTTTTTATTATAGCAAACTTTTTAGACAATAATTTTTATACATTTTCGTTTTATTATCGATGAAAAAGATTTACTGCCTAATAATCACAATAGTTACGCTCGTTTCACTACAAGCACAAAACCTAGCAACCATCGACTATAACCGTTGGCATTATGGTGCTTTCGTAGGTATGAACATGATGGATTTCGGGATAAAAGCAATACCAAACAGCGAATTTCGTCCCGAAATCAGAACATTCACACCCGGTTTTAGCGTAGGACTCATAGGCGAAATGCGTCTAAACAACTATTTCAACCTACGCCTAGCACCAGCATTCCACATGGGGCAATACAACGTAAGTTTCGACACCCAAAAAGGCTCACAAAACTACAAAAACATCCCATCGCAAATCATGAGAATACCACTATACATAAGATATAGTGCCGTACGTATAGAAAATTACAAACCATACATCCTTGCCGGAGGAGGTATTGACCTCGAATGGAACATCGACAAAGACCCCGAAAACCCAATACTATTCAAAAAAATCGACTATTTCACCGAATTTGGCGTCGGTTGCACATTCTACACCGAATATCTAAGATTCTCATTAGAGGCAAAATATTCAATAGGATTCAACAACAAATTCGTTCCTTTCGACCAACGCCTAGGCACCCCACACGAACCACTGACCTCCGATATCGACAATATCAATAGAGCGGCACAATGTCAATCAATAGAAAGTCTAAGAGCGCGAGTATTTACATTCGTATTCAACATAAACATATAGAGATTCACAAAAAAATCTAAAAAAGGGGGGGGGGGGGGAAAATCAATCAATTAGATCTTTTCGGCATCAATCATACCCTTACTACCCATGTAGGACACAGAACGAGAAGCAGTCTGACACGCTAACTCCAAATATTCGCGCACAGAGTTAACGGTCATTTGCGATATAGAGACAATATCATTCTCGCACAAGCAAGCAATAAATTGACTTGTTGTCCAATCGCCAGCACCTTCCCAATCAACAACATTGTCGTTAGGTACAGAAGCAACCTTTTCCCATCCCTGACCACAGAGATTAAACTCAAGACCTTCGGCACCTAATGTGCGAATGAAGAGTTTGTCTGTATATTGAGATACAAAAGTCATATCTGTCACCTTCTCGTGACTAAATTTCACAATATCACTCACTTCTATCGCTTTCAAGAATTTATTCTTGTCGGCATCACTCTCTGGTTCAAAGTACACCAAAGTGCCTTGCTTGCGTAGCTCGCCAGCTAAATAACGGAGTCCTGCCTCCGCTGCATCAATGAAGAAAATATCGGGTTTAAAATCAAGAGTCTCCATAAATGCAGGAGCTTCATCACGAACACGAAGAAATCTGCGCCTTGGGAAACGACTACCAGGAGAAGTTGCTCTAAACGAAGCGCAGTGCTCTCCTGTCATCTTATCTCGCTTATGAGTACAGCGAAGCAAAGTAGTACCTCCATTAATACTATTCTTAACAAAACGCACATCTGCCCCATATCGTTGCAAGTCGCTTTTAATCTGCAAACCCTGCTCCGATAGGTCGAGATGGGCAATAGGAAAAGTCTTTACACCCAAATACGATAATATACAAGCAACATTTCCGCAGGTATTACCTACACACTCAGTAACCACAGTTTCGGTAAATTTATTACTTTTGCCAATCTCAAAACCATTAGGATAGTCGCGTATAACTATAGTATCAAGAGCAAAGTTTCCACTCAATAAACAAGTTTTCATGATATAAGTTTTAATAATAAATATTAAGTGTTTATAAAAGCTAGACTATCTATCAAACCCGCACAAGCATCCTCCAACAAATCTATCACATATTCAAACCCCTCCTCTCCCCCATAATAAGGATCTGGCACACAATCAGCAAGACAATACTTATCGCAATAATTCGTTGCTAAAGTAACCTTTTTGAAATGCTCTGCAGAAGGAGCACGATTGCTCAACGCTCGCCTATTCTGAGCATCCATACAAACAATCATATCCCAATTGTCCCAATCCTCACGACGCATAGGGCGCGAAATATGCGTAATATCATACCCTCTACGAGCCGCATGCGCCCTCATACGAGCATCGGCACGCTCGCCTTCATGATAAGCCTCTAATCCCGCCGAATCAATAACAAAATGCTTGGAGAGCCCCCGCTCTTCAAGCATTTTATTCATTATCGTTTCTGCTATCGGACTACGGCATATATTTCCCAGACAGATAAACAATATTTTCATTGACAAACAAAACAATTATTATTTATCACTCTTAAGAGCCTCCATAATCTTTTCTTGAAGCTCTTCAAGAAGCTCAGGGTTATCTTGAATTAAACGTTTAGTAGCATCGCGACCTTGACCAAGTTTAGTATCATTATAACTAAACCAAGCACCAGCTTTCTTAATAACACCAGCATCAACACCGAGGTCGATAATTTCGCCAGCCAAAGAGATACCTTCGCCAAACATAATATCAAACTCAGCTCTACGGAAAGGAGGCGCAACTTTATTCTTCACCACTTTCACTTTAGTTTGACTACCCAAAACATTATCGCCATCTTTAATCGAAGAAGATTTGCGAATATCAATACGCACAGAAGCATAGAATTTCAATGCATTACCACCAGTAGTAGTTTCAGGCGTACCAAACATAACACCAATCTTTTCGCGCAATTGGTTAATGAAAATACAAGTAGTATTAGTTTTATTGATACTAGCTGTCAATTTACGCAAAGCTTGGCTCATCAAACGAGCTTGCAAACCAACCTTGTTTTCGCCCATATCGCCTTCGAGTTCGGCTTTTGGAGTAAGAGCCGCCACAGAGTCGATAACAATGATATCGATAGCCGAAGAGCGGATAAGTTGATCTGCCACTTCAAGAGCTTGCTCACCACTATCAGGTTGAGAGATAAGAAGATTGTCAATATCTACGCCAAGTTTTTCAGCATAGAAACGGTCGAATGCATGCTCGGCATCGATAAAGGCAGCAATACCACCAGCCTTTTGAGCTTCGGCAATAGCATGAATAGCCAAAGTAGTTTTACCTGATGATTCTGGACCATAAATTTCGATAATACGACCGCGAGGATAACCGCCAACACCAAGAGCAAGATTCAAACCCAAAGAACCTGTTGGAATAACACTAATATCTTCGACTTTTTCTTCGCCCATTTTCATAATCGTACCTTTGCCATGTTCCTTCTCGATCTTCTCCATAGCAAGTTGCAATGCCTTCAATTTATCAGCTGAAGGAGCTTTCTTTTCAATTTGTTCTGCCATAATATATTATTTATTTAAAATTTGTTCTGCATGATTAGCTGTTTTCACTTGTTTAGGTGTGATGATACGCTCTAAGACACCCTCTTCATTGAAGATAAAAGTTGTACGCAACGTACCCATATAAGTTCTACCACACATCTTTTTCTCTGCCCAAACTCCGAAAGTCTCTACCAAAGTGTGCTCTGTATCTGCAATTAAATCAAATGGCAATTCATTTTTCTCAATAAACTTCAAATGACGTTTTGCATCATCAACGCTTACACCAATCACACGATAACCTTGAGCACGCAACTCTTCATAACCATCGCGAAGGCTACAAGCTTGGGCTGTACACCCCGAAGTCATATCTTTAGGGTAGAAATAAAGAACAACCTTTTGTCCTTTCAAATCCACCGCTTTTACTTCTTTCCCATTTTGATCTAAGCCTAACAAATCAGGCATTTTATCTCCTATTTTCATAATCTTCTATCTTTTATAAATTCAACTACAAAGATAATAAATAAATCCGAATTAACTATACAAAACTAACGCCAATCTATAGAATTTTTCCCATTTAATTGCAAATAATTATTTGCCGCTCTAAATTGCATAGACCCCCAAAAAGAATCATCGCGCAAACGACCAAAACCTTTATAAGCAAAGACAACATCATGAGGTATCAAATCTCCATTAGGTTTTACTGCAAAGGCACGACCTAACATCTTTGCATGATTTGAAGTTTTACCCCAAGAGAGTCCTGACGGATGAGTAGATTGATAAATTTTGTGCTTAGATAAATCTATCAATTTTGATTTTTCAGCAGCACTCTTGCCCCAGAGCATAAACACAATATGCTCATACTTCTCGCTCAAGCAAGCAATAACAGAGTCCGTAAATTGTTGCCAACCAAACGATTCGTGACTTGCAGCCTTACCTGCCTCCACAGTTAACGTAGCATTCAAAAGCAACACACCCTGACGTGCCCAACGCTCAAGATTATTGCCTGGCAGTGGTTCTGTTTGAAACTCAAAAGCTATTTCTTGAAAAATATGATTGAGCGACCCCGGCATTTTGCACATATCAGGCACAGAAAAAGCAAGTCCATGTGCTTGACCAGGTTCATGATAAGGATCCTGACCAAGAATTACAACACGCACATCTTCTGGTGCACATAGTTCGAATGCCCGAAAAATATCTTTCTTTATAGGATAAACTACCGATGAAGCATAAGCCATCTCAACATTATTGACCAATTGCTTAAAATACTCTTTTTCGAATTCATCAGCCAAAAGACTTTGCCAATTTTGAGGGATCAACTCTTTCATAAATTATCGTTATTTATAAAAAGACCTTAAGCCCAAAACGCTCAAGGTCTTTTATTACAGAATAAATTATATATTAACGGATTATAACTTTAGTAACAAAAGTTTGTCCTTCTGAATATTTTGTTTTTACAACAAAAACAGATTGATTCATATTCTCTATATTCACAGCATCTACGCCTACAGATACACAACGACCCATAACATCATACACTTCAATAGTTGCACCCATTGCGTGAATAGTGTGATCCTCAACAAAAATAGTATCATCAACAAGCACATTCTCGATAGCAACATTTTCCACTTTAGAGACAGGAATAATGCTTGTATAGAAACCATTAAGATAATAATTACCTACAATTGACGATTTATCTTCTTGCTCGGCAAAAGAAGCAGCTACTGCCATAGAATCTGAACCTTGATAGATATAATGACGAGTAATAGTTTCGTCCTGAACAATTTCTTCTACAGCTTTATAAGTAAAATCAGACAATTTCACAAGTTTAGAAGCATAATCGTCGTTTTCAAGTAATTGAGCAATAGTAACCTCAACTGGAGCAATAGATTGAGATGTTTGCGCTTTCTCACCTATTGTATCAAGACGAAGAGAACGAGCAACGCCAAAATTAATTTGTCCATCTGAAGTAACAGTTGTTGACACAAGATCAGAATAATACCCAACAACACCAGTAACAGCATCACCAACATTACAAACTGCAGTACCTCTCAACAACAAAGAACCAGTTTCGTCAGTAACAAAAATAACTCGTTGAGTTTCATCTTCATCTCCCACAGCATTAATAGTTTCGATACCAGTGATTGTCATAGCACTATTGATTTTATACTTCACAATAGTAGTGAGAGGTGCACCAAATTCGACCATAGCAGCAATGTTGTCAAATTCATATTCAGAAGCCATGAAACAATCTTCAGAAATAGGAACAATTGTAGTTTTGCTAGAAGAGCCCATCCACAAAGGAACGTCCATAATACCCTTAACAACAAATTCACTACCTGTTTCAGGGAGATAAGTTACATCAAGGAAGATTTGATACAAATCACCATAAGCAGAAGTAAGATTGGCAGGAGCAATATTATGAGCTTGTTGTTCGGTAGTAGGAGCATCGGAAAGAACAACAAAACCATCAAGAGAAACAGGGAGGAATTCATAATAATTCAACATTGAAATTTCTTCTGATGCGATAGGCAAGAATCTCACCTCTTCATTGCGAAGAACAGTTGTTTCGTGAGCATCGAGAGTTAACAAAGAAGGGATAAAAGACAAAGATGTTTTTTGTTGAGCCGCCAATTGAGCTGTTTGAGAAGTCAAAGTGATAATATCACCAACTTTAAGGTTCTTATCTGTTTCATTTTCGGTATTCAAAAGGACGCGAATACCAGAATAGTTGACTAACTTATTGCCCTCTCCACCTTTGATAGTGATATAAGTTTTACCTTCATAAACCTCTTTGCGGAGAACTTGAACAGTAAGATTCAACGGAATGTTTTCAGTCATACTTGAAGCCTTAATAGCTTTAATGTCGGTAAACGCACCAACAGTATAATCAGCAGTAGTCAATTCGACTTTTGCACCGCCACCATATTTAGGCGAACAAAGAGCTTGATTGATAACCAAAGTATTTGGATAATCCTCAGTATTAAGACCAGATATACGGAACGATTTCAAAGTGTCAGTTCCTTGCACTAAATACGAATTAAAACCGACATTAATCGTTTTTGCCTCATCCATAGAGATAACTTTTCCATTATATACATCAGGATTAGCATTCAACTCGGCAATAGTTACTTTTGTAGTTTGTGGTTTATAATCGGGAGTACCCACATAGTCCACAGTAAAATCGTTGAACTCCAACCAATTCATATCCAAAGAAGGTTTCAATTCAATACGATTATTAGAATAATTCACAGTTGCAACATATTTTTTGAATACATCACCTGGTTCTACAGGAGGAGTTTCAGGATATTCGTCAAGACCTTCGAGACGTTTCTTTTGAAAATCTTTAAAATAATAATCGTAGTTTACACAAGTAGCAACACCATCTTTATCACGAAGCACAAAGAAAGACTCCATAATATATTCCAAAACAAGGTCGCCCTCGATAGTAACCTTATCACCATCAACCAAAGTAGTATCGGCGTTCATTTCGGCAAGAGTTGCAAAAGTGCGATCGGCAGCCGACACCCCTAAAGCCATAACAAGAACTACAAACAAAGTTGTAACCCTCTGAATAAAAGTAGAAAATAAATTCATAAATACACGTTTTTTATATTAGTTAACAAATTAATCACATATCATCAATATTATGCAAAGGTAATATTTTTTTTTGTAAAAAGCAAAAAAAAGAGGCGCAAAATTTGCGCCTCAAATAAAAGATTTATCTTCAAATTATTGTTTGTCAATGATAGCAATTGCACCACCGAGTTCAACATTTTGACCTTGTTGTTTTTTCACTTCTACGAATACACCATCGAATGGAGCTGTAATTTCTTCGACACCATGATTTGTTTGAAGACCGCACAAGAATTCGCCAGCTTTGAATTTTTTGCCTTTTGCAGGAGCAATATTAGTGCGAGCTGAGAGTTCCCACAATACGCGACCAGCAACAGGAGCTTTAAGAGGTTCTGCATTAGGGTGGAGAAGTTTTTGTGAGTCAACTTTAGCACCGGCTGAACCTTGCATCTTAGCAGCGATTTTTTCTTCCAACTCTTTGTTGAAACGACGTTTAGCTTCGCCTGATTTGAATTCACGGTATTGTTTGTCGTGCATAGCAAATTCGAAGAGTTCTTCGTCGTCTTGACCACGATCCCAACCGAGTTCTTCCATCTCTTTGATGTATTGAGGCAATACGTTAGGATAGTTATCTTGAGGGTTGCCAGTGAAGAATTCAAGACCTTTAGATTTAGCAAGTTCGATGATTTCTGGATCAAGTTTACCTGGCAATTGACCAGCTTTACCAAGAATCATATCCCAAGTGTTAGCATCGATCATAGACCAACGTTCGCCACCGCGACTCATTGCGAATACGTTCATCAATGCAACATTTTTAACGTATTGAGAGAATGGAGTAACCAAAGGTGGGTTACCAAGTTTAGGCCAAATATATTTCACTTCGTCGAAGAGTTGAACGAGCAATTCATCTTCGTTCAATTCTGCTTTGCCTTGTGCTTTGAGGTTAGAGTTGATAGCAGCATGCACACCTTTAAGGTCAGCCATCAAAGAACCCATCATACCACCAGGAAGACCGCAACCAACGAGCAATGAAGACATGAAACGGTTACGAGGGTCGATGAAGTAACCCAAGAAGTCGTCCATAAAGCTTTGAGTCAAACGACGAGCTTCCATATAAGCTTTCATGTTGATTTCAGGCACTTTGAAGCCTTCTGCTTTGAACATTTCGCTGATAGTAATAACGTCAGGGTGAACCATACCCCAAGAAAGTGGTTCCATAGCAACGTCGAATACATCGCCACCTGCTTTAGCAACTTCGAGCATAGATGCTACCGAGAAACCAGGACCAGTGTGACCGTGGTATTGAACTACGATTTCAGGGTGATTAGTTTTGATAGATTTAACGATTTGACCGAGCACTGTAGGACGACCGATACCTGCCATATCTTTCAAACAGATTTCTTGTGCGCCTTCAGCGATAAGTTTCTCAGCCATATTGATATAATACTCAGCAGTGTGTACTTGAGAGTGTGTGATACACATAGTAGCTTGAGCAGTCATACCTGCAGCCTTAGCCCATTTGATAGAAGCAGCGATGTTGCGAACGTCGTTCAAACCGCAGAAAATACGAGTAATATCCACGCCTTGAGCATGTTTTACTTTGTACATCAATTCGCGAACGTCAGCAGGCACTGGGTTCATACGCAAAGCGTTGAGACCACGGTCGAGCATGTGAGTTTTGATACCTGCTTCGTTGAAAGGTTTTGTAAATGTACGAACTGCAAGGTTAGGGTTTTCACCATATAATAAATTCACTTGTTCAGATGCACCACCATTAGTTTCTACGCGAGCGAAGCAGCCCATGTCGATAATAACTGGAGCAATTTGTGCCAATTGGTCTTTACGAGGCACATATTTACCTGACGATTGCCACATGTCACGGTAAACCAAGCTAAATTGAATTTCTCTTGCCATGTTTTTTTAAGTTTTTATAGTTAGATTTTTGGTTTATTGTCCTATGATTTTAGACATAGATTTCGACTCAAGTTTTGAGCATGTAAATTTCGTAATTATTTTTGAACTGACCAAATTTTTTTTTATGTTTTGCAACATGTTTTTTTAGTTAATAATTCATTTTTACAAACTAGGGATTAAAAGCTAATTTGGTATATAAAGAGTGATAACTTTTCTGCCAGCTTCGCCTTTTGCATCATCATAGGTTTTAAAAGAAAAATTAGTTATAATTTGCTCATACCCACACGTTTCGGTTTTTTGCATAACATGATTCGTATGTTCATGGCCAGCGAGAACGAGATCAACATTATATTTTTTTATTACACATTCGTAGAAACAACGCACAATAAGATTGTTGAATTTACTACGAGCAGAGCGCAAAGGATGATGCAAAGCAACGATTCTTTTTGTGTGTTTATCGGCTTTTTTTAGTTTTTCGACTAGCCATGCTCGTTGCTGAAATTGATGCCAAATAGGCTGATTAGAGTCTAGAATATATAGTTGAGTTGCTCCAAAATCAAGATGAGAACAGCCGATTTTGGGAGCTTGATTTAATGAGTCTAAAAAATATGGAAATGTATAGAAAAATCTTTCATCTGGATGTTTATTTAATCCCTTATGATAATCATGATTCCCTACTATTGATATAATAGGCATCGACGTGCGCAATGGCTCGAACGAATGAAAATAGACATCCCATTTATCTTGATGTGGACGGTCAATGAGGTCGCCCAATTGGAGTATAAAGTCAGGATTATAGTTTTGGGCTATGGCTTGCACCGCAGAATCAGTCGCAGGATTGTAAGATTTATCTTGAATATCGCCCAAAACGAGCACCTGCAAAGAGTCGGCATCGCTAATTCGAGTTGCGAAATAAGGAGTGATTGTGTCGAGAGTTGATATTGCATAACGATATTGCCCCTTTTGCACTTCCACTTCGCTCCAATAATATATCGCCTCACCTCCACCCGACTTAATCCATTTTTTGTTTACGTGAGGATGCAAAGTATCGACATCGGAAATCCAGATAAGGCGCACGGCATTGTCATGTAGCAATGCAGAATCGGGACGCGACCGCCACGATACGATACGCTCAGACAAAGGATTGTCCCCCACCGTCAGTTGAACACCAACCACACTTTCGGTTAATTGGAATTGAGGTTCGGGGTGCTTGTTAAACCAAACATTCCAACGAGATGCAATCCAAAAGACGAGTAGGATTGTGATTACTGCAAATATTATTTTTTTCGCCATATTGCAAAAAGAGACGCAAAAAATGCGTCTCTAATGTATTATTCTTCAGTTGTTTCTTCTTCTTTTTCAGAGAAATCGTCGTTGCCAGATTTCACCAAAAGGTTGTACCATTGTACGAGTTTTTTGATATCGGTTGGATACACACGGTCGCGGTCGAAATCAGGCAATACTTTAGCGAACCATTCGCGCAAGACTTTTGGGTCTGCTTTTGGGTCAACACTTGCTTCAGCACCATTTTCGAGTTTTTTCACGCTTTCGAGCACTTCGCGAAGAGGTACTTCGGTTGTTTCTGTGTACATAGCAATATCTGCAAGCGAGATAACTTTGTCGCGTTGATGCGATGGAAAGCGTTTGCCATCTACGAGTGATTCAACTATGATCATATTTTTTGCACCAGATACGAGTTTGAAAAGACCTGGTTTACCAGAGATTGATAAAATTGATTTTAACATAAATTTCTTCTTTTATTTAAATTATTATTACGGAACGCAAAGTTAGTATTTTTTTTTCAATTACACAACACGAACTACTATTCTTTATGTTTAAAATAGTCAAATAACATCAATACCGAATATTAACACAAAAAAAACTGTAGCAAAAATTCATTTGCTACAGTTTTATCTAATTTAATCACTCACAATTTGACCTGCAATTGAATATTTAGTTCCATCAGGTAAAATTATGTAGATTTTATCATCTATTATCACCTTCCTAACCTTTTTCTTATCTGACGCATGAACATCATCTATTATTGTTATATCATCTAAAACAAAAACTCCTCTAACTTCAACATTAGAAGCTGGCATTGTTTCTGGAACTTCACTCCATCCACTGAACACAAATCCATCTTTGATTGGTGATTCTAACAATACAATCTTTTCCCCATAAGCCACACTATCTGTCGCATACAGTTCATCATCAACAAAATAAATCACAGCATAAACATTAACCGTAAAACTACCTTCTATCACTACATCTTCTGCTGGCATTGTTGTTGGGACACTCGACCATCCACTAAAGGTATATCCCTCTTTAGTTGGTTCTGCTTCAAGTGTAATAGTTGTACCATAAACAACCGAAACTCGTTTGTATTCTACACCATCAACCTTATAGATTACATAATAAAAATTTGCTGTATATACTCCATTAACTACAATATCTCGTGCTGGCATAGTTGTTGGTAAATCGCTCCATGAGAAGGTATGACCCTCTTTTACCGAAACATCTACTGGAACTATAGTAGCACCATACTCTACGCTATCTGTTGCATAATATACACCATCAATATTATATGTAACCATATATTTATTGATAGTAAAACTACCTTCTATCACTACATCTTCTGCTGGCATTGTT
>JAZQUV010000018.1:0-68045 GCA_045631465.1 Candidatus Aphodosoma sp.
GAAGCGTTCCGGAATATCCGAACAAGCGAAGCGTTCCGGAATATCCGAACAAGCGAAGCGTTCCGGAATATCCAAACAAGCGAAGCGATCCGGAACATCCAAACAAGCGAAGCGTTCCGGAATATCCGAACAAGCGAAGCGTTCCGGAACATCTGAACAAGCAAAACAATCCAGAACATCCAAACAAGCGAAGCGTTCCGGAATATCCGAACAAGCGAAGCGTTCCGGAATATCCGAACAAGCGAAGCGTTCCGGAATATCCAAACAAGCGAAGCGATCCGGAACATCCAAACAAGCGAAGCGTTCCGGAATATCCGAACAAGCGAAGCAATCCGGAACATCCGAACAAGCGAAGCGATCCGAAACATCCGAACAAGCGAAGCGATCCGAAATTTCCACACTATTCACCACCAAAAACACACTAAATTCCCATTTTCACGCCAAAATCCCCTTCTAACACCCCTAAAACTCCTCCAATTCACCCCAAAAACCACATATTACACCCCTCACTCTCACCAAAAAACATGCTGTACAACATATTTCACAAAACACACTCTAAATACACACAAACAAAAGTGTATCAATCAATTAACCCATAAAATACAACAAACAACACACATTTAATATGTTAAATAACATTAAATAATTCAACTTTTTCTCGAAAATACTTGCTAATTCAAAAAAAAGTCGTAACTTTGCAACGTGTTTTTCATGGTATTAGATTTAAGGTTAAGAAAAGATTGTGGTAGCCGCGAGGGCTGCCCTTTCTTGTTTTTAGACCTACCCTATTCTGACTAAATTACAGAGAATTCTCAACTTTCAACTCTCAACTTTCAACTTAATATGACTCCCCTATTAGGCCGTACTCTCGCAGAACTTAAAGAGATTGCTCAACAAGCTGGTCTCCCTGCTTTCACAGGCAAACAAATTGCCGACTGGCTCTACAAAAAACATGTCACTTCTATCGACCAAATGACCAATATCTCGGTCAAAGGTCGCGATGCGCTCAAAACCAACTACTGCGTTGGCATCACCCAACCTGGTTGGTCGGCAGCATCAACTGATGGCACTAAAAAATATCTCTTCCAAACTGCTCATGGTCAAATCGAAACGGTTTTTATCCCCGAAGACGACCGTGGCACTCTCTGCGTATCTTGCCAAGTGGGTTGCAAAATGAATTGCCAATTCTGCATGACTGGCAAACAAGGTTGGAGCGGTAGCCTCACTGCTGCCGAAATCATGAACCAAATATGCGGTATCCCTGAGGTTGACCGCCTCACCAACATCGTATTCATGGGCATGGGCGAACCTTTCGACAATACTCTCGAAATCCTTCGCACTTGCGAAATCCTGACTGCCGACTGGGGCTTTGCTTGGAGCCCTCGCCGCATCACGGTGTCAAGCGTCGGCCTCATCCCTGGCATGAAGGAGTTCCTCAATAAAACCGAATGCCACCTAGCCATCTCGCTCCACAACCCATTCCCTGACGAACGCGCCAAAATCATGCCAGCCGAAAAGGCGTATAGCATCACTCGCGTCATCGACGAAATCAAAAAATATGATTGGGAGCACCAACGCCGCATCTCATTCGAGTATATCGTATTCGAAGGACTCAACGATATGCAACGCCACGCCAGCGAACTTGTCCGCCTACTCAAAGGCTTCACTTGCCGCGTCAATCTCATCCGTTGGCACGCTATCCCAGGCATGGACATGCACAGTCCTAACGACGAACGCATGATTTGGCTACGCGACTATCTCACCGACAATGGCGTCATCTGCACCATCCGTCGCTCTCGTGGCGAAGACATCATGGCTGCTTGCGGACTCCTCTCTAGCAATCACAAACACTCCAACGAATGACACAACTCACTAAATACAAACAACTTATCTCTCAATACGAAGATATGCAATATTTCACTACCGACCCCATCGCGGTAGTGAAACTTTTATATACCCCCCAAGATATCGAAATCATGGCGGTCGTTGCCTCATGGCTCGCCTATGGCAATCGCAATCAGATATTCAAAAAATGCAACATGGCTCTCGACACAATGCAACATGCTCCCCTCGAATATCTCAAATCGGGCAAATGGCAAGAATTCAAAAACTCAACACAAAACTTCTACCGCCTATTCACCTACCACGACTTCTATAGCCTCCTCAACTGCCTACATTCAATCTACGCCCAACATTCTACCCTCGAAGAGGCTATCCTCCACCATCTACAACTCAATCCTGAAGCCGACTATCTCGATGCCCTCATCTCTCTCTTGCCTACCAAAGGCATACCCAAAGACAAATCTTCGGCTTGCAAACGCCTCTGTCTTATGCTCCGTTGGCTCATACGCCAAAACTCAAAAGTCGACATCGGTCTTTGGCACTCTTTCGATCAATCGAAACTCCTCATTCCTCTCGACACTCACGTATGGCGCATTGCTCACAACGAGGGCCTACTCTCTCGCTCAAATCCCGACATGAAAAGTGTCATCGAACTCACACAAAAATGCCGCTCTCTCTTCCCTAACGACCCCGCGTCTATGGATTTCGCCCTATTCGGCATCGGCTTTTTCAACAAATAACCACATACAAAAAGGCTGTAACATTTTATGCTACAGCCTTTTTTGTATATACATTATAGCAAAACGACTACCTACGCAACGAAAACGAAAATTCCAAACCTCCCTCTTGCGCCGTCCTCGCCTTAATTTGTCCCTTATGAAACAGCACCGCATTCTTCACTATCGCCAACCCCAATCCTGTGCCTCCCAACTTCCTACTACGCCCTTTATCTACACGATAAAACCGCTCAAACAAATGACTCAGATGCTTCGCCTCAACTCCCACACCATTATCTCTCACTATGAAATAATGATACTGCGGGTCGCTATGCGATAATATCACCTTCACCGTAACTCCCTCGCCTGCATAGGCTATCGAATTGTCTATCAAATTCCTAAATATCGAATACAGCAACGACCTATTCCCATGTAAAATAACATCTGGTGGCAACTGCATCTCCACATTCACTCCCCTCCGCTCTGCCGCCTCTGCCGTATCACGAATCACATCATAAACCACACCCACCACATCAACATCTTCTCTCTCATACAACCGCTTGCTATCTGTCATCTTATTCAGCATCGATATATCCTCCAACAACGATGTCAATCGCCTCGACTGCTGATATGTCCGCTCTATGAAAAAACTCTGTTTCTCCCTATCTATATCCGGATTTGCTATCAAACTCTCCATATAACCCAATATCGCAGCAACAGGCGTCTTCAACTCATGCGCTACGTTCTGTGTCAATTCTCTCCGTGTGCGCAACTCACTGTTTTTCACCGATTCCGACAATCTATCCGAAATCACAAACAACAGCACCATCACCACCAACAATGCTATTGCAAAGAAGTTCAAAAACTCCATATTTGCCTCCAACGCCCCTATCAAACTCACATTATATGGCAATGCTGCTCGCACATACACATCTCCAAACCTCTGCGCAAAATAATAATACTCAACACCATCCACTGTCGATTCTCTCACTGCCGAACCAAAAACACCATCTCTTGCCTCCTCTATCTCTTCCCTACTCAAATGGTTCTCTATCACCCAAATATCTGCCGACGAATCATATATCACCCGCCCCTCTCTATCTATCACCGACACACGCAACGCCGTATCTGGCATCAAACTGAGCAAACTATCCATATCAAACATATCCCCCTCTATCAACCCCAAATTATGATATATAATATCATTATACGCCTCCAATCGCGTATTCAACTGCTCACGCCTAAACTCCTTCTCCCTCCCATACTGAAACAGTGCCACCGACACCATCAGCACCACAAACAACACCGAATACGACAACAACAATTTTGTATATAACCGCATTTAATTTAAAAGTAAAAATTAAAAAATTATCTAATAAGTAAATCCAAATCCCACGTTACTTACCTTAAACAGCACACATGAAATCCTAATAGCATCCGTGCCTTGCCTTCAAAAAGCGTAAAAAAATTGCGATTAGTGAAAAGTAAAATATTAACTTTCAACTCTCAACTTTAAACTTTCAACTTTCAACTCTTAAAAGAATACCCATACCCTTGTCGCGACACCAACTGCACTCCATACCTACCAATCTTCTTCCGCACTCGCGTGATATTCACATCCACCGTCCTATCCAACACACAAACATCATCGTGCCACACCATTTTCAATATCTCTTCACGCGAAAACACTCGGTTTAGATTCTCTATAAATAATTTCAACAACTCAAACTCTCGCTTCGTAAATGCCACATCTCTCCCATCTATCTCTACTGTCTTATTATCTATATTCATCACTATCGACTCATACTCTACTGTCTTACCGCCCAACTGACGAATCGCAGTCTGAACCGGTGATTGCACTGCCGTGCGCCTCATCACTGCCTTCACCCTCAGCATCACCTCTTTTATCGAAAATGGTTTAGATATATAATCGTCAGCTCCTAGATTAAACCCTGTAACCAAGTCATTCTCAGCATCGCGTGCCGTAACAAATATTATTGGCACTCGCTTCAACTGCTCGTCTTCTCTCATCATCTTTGCCATCTTGAATCCCGATATCTCACCCATCATCACATCTAGCAACACCAACGCATAGTCCGACAATCGCAAACGCAACGCTTCCTCTGCCGAATGCGCCACATCTACATTATATCCCTCTAACTCAAGATTAAACTGCAATATCTCGCACAAATCCTCCTCATCATCTACCACCAAAATTCTATTATTTGCCATAGTGCTTTGTTTTAAATTCCGATGCAAAGTTACAAATAATTTGTTACAAAACAATTACACAATCAAATTATTTACCCCATTTCCCCTGTCAAATATGCTTTTGTGCGTTCGTCTTTGGGGTTCGAAAACATATCGCTTGTATCGCCATACTCAACCAATTCTCCTAAATACATAAACATCGACCGCTCTGATATTCTTTGTGCTTGACCCATATTGTGTGTAACTATCAGTATCGTTACCTCTTTTTTCAACTCTACCAATAACTCTTCTATATGTTTTGTCGCAATTGGATCAAGTGCCGATGTTGGCTCGTCCATCAATAGCACATCTGGTTGCAATGCCAATGCTCTCGCAATGCACAATCGCTGCTGCTGTCCGCCCGACAGAAATGTTCCTTTCTTATTCAACACATCTTTTACCTCATCCCACAACGACACATTACGCAAACATCTCTCTACTGTCTCATCTCTATCGCTTTTGGCCAATTTAATTCCATTCAACGCAAAGCCTGCCAATACATTATCATAAATACTCATTGTCGGAAATGGCGTTGGTCTCTGAAATACCATACCTACTCTACGACGCACCTCAATTGGCTCCATCGAGAGTATGTTTTCGCCATTTAGCAATATCTCTCCATCCACTCGTATGTTTGGATATAGGTTATGCATAAGATTCACTGCGCGCAATAATGTAGATTTTCCACATCCCGATGGGCCCATAATGGCGGTAATACTATTTTTCTCTATCTCTGCCGACACGTATTTCACTGCCATTGTTTGCTTGGTGTATGACACACAAGTCTTCTTAAATTCAACTATTGGTTTTATTGATTCCATTTCTTTATCAAACTTTTAGATGTAATATTCAACATAAACACAAATAATAGAAGCACCAACGATGCTCCCCAAATCAATTCTTGCAGATTGGGGTCGTTAAAGAATTCCCAAATCAACAGTGGCACTGCCGATATTGGCTTGTCTATCGACCATCTGACCAACGAACACCCTAATGCTGTGAACATCAACGGTGCTGTCTCGCCTATCACTCGCGATATTGCCAACAACACTCCCGTAAATATTCCCCCAAATGCCACAGGCAATTGCACCCGCATCATCACTCTTGCACGATTCCCCCCTAGTGCCAGCCCTGCCTCTTTCAACGATGCTGGCACTATTTTCAATGTCTCTTCGGTCGAACGCACTATCAATGGCAACATCATTATACATAGTGCCACACTTCCCGCTATGGCTGAGTAACCTTTCATCGGCACTACCACCCATATATAAGTGATAATGCCTATTATCACCGATGGCGTACCTTGCAATAGGTCTGTGAGATAACTAACCACTTGTGCGAATCTATTTTTGCTATTTTCGGCTAAAAACGCTCCACACATTATGCCCACTGGCACTGCTACTACCACTGCCATACCGAGCATAATCAGCGTACCTACAATGCCATTTGCTATGCCTCCTGGTATCGGCTCGCCTGCCTCTATTGCCTTCATTGCTCTATATGCCGTAGGGGTTGGTTCTGTGAAAAACGACCATGTCAACTGGTCATAACCTCGCAAAAACACTTCGCCTAATATCGCAAACAACGGCACGGTTGTCAATCCTGCCAACAAGCAAATCAACCAAAAGGCTATCTTATCTTCCATTAAACGTCTTTTTATCATACTCTTATACTATTCTTGCTCGTTTTATCATTATTTTACCTACCATATTTATCACTGCTGTCATCAAAAACAATATCAACCCTATGGCTATCAACGACGATAGTCGCAACCCCTCTGCCTCGCCAAATTGATTGGCTATAATTGATGCCATCGAGTTTCCTGTCGAGGTTATCGAATCTGGGATGTTATTCGTATTTCCTATCAACATTGTCACTGTCATTGTTTCGCCTAATGCACGACCTATTGCCAAAACATACGACGAAAATATCCCCGATCCTGCCACAGGGAACACCACTTTGCGCATCACCTCAAATCGTGTTGCTCCCAAACTATACGCCCCTTCTTTCAAATCCGATGGCACCATTTTTATAAATTCCGCGCTCAATGAGGCGGCATATGGTATAATCATTATTGCCAACACCATCGAGGCTGTGAGTACCCCCGACCCTTGTGCCGATATATTCAATGCCATAATCACTGGGCGCAAACTATAAAATCCCCACAACCCATATATTATTGAAGGAATACCTGCCAACAAATCAACCACTGCACTCAACACCGAGGCCACTTTCGTTCCCTTAAAATACTCTCCCACAAACAATGCCACTGGCAACGAAAACGGTATACAAAACACAAGTGCCAACATAGTGGTCATCAGCGTGCCGGTTATAAACGGCAATGCCCCATACTGCTCTGCGTTTTCTGTATAGCTCCATTCCGACGAGGTCAAAAACCGAAAAAATCCAAAATGCTCAAATGCCTCGTATGCGTCAGTGACGAGGGCATAAATCACGCCCCCGCACACTATCGGCACAACCAATGCTGATGCAAATAATATTACTCTATATATTTTATCACTCATATAGTTATTCCATTATTGCTACTCCGTCATACGTCACCGACTTCAAGTTCATCATACTCAACTCTTTCGCCTTCTCTGGCAGTGGAGCATAATGCACCTCTGTCGTCAATGCTTGCACCTCATCCGAAAGCACATATTTCAACAAGTCTAATGTTGCCCCTGCTTGCTCTTTGCTTCTTCCTGAATAATTTTGCTCTTTATAAATAATCATCCATGTGAATGTTGCAATTGGATAAGCTCCTTTCGCATCCGAATTTGTTATTGAGCAACGTGTATCTGCTGGCATCTCTCCCGATGCTGCGGCCGAAATACTTTCCGCCGTTGGTTTCACAAATTCGCCTCTCTGATTTTCTATCGTTGCGTAGGCTATCTTCTGTGCAAAAGCATACTCCGAACCAACATACCCAATCGCGTTCTTTGTCTGTTTAATCACGCCTGCTACTCCCGGATTACCTTTTGCTGCCTGACCTACAGCAAAATCCACCGATTTTCCTCTACCGTATTTCTCTGCCCACATCTCGCTCGCTTTTGTCAAATAATCCGTAAATACGAATGTCGTTCCCGAACCGTCAGAGCGAAACACTGGCATAATCATCTCTGCTGGCAATTCTACTCCAGGATTTAATGCCACCAAACGTTCATCATTCCACATCGTAATTTCGCCTGCAAAAATCTGAGCTATCACCTCACCCGAAAGTTTCAAATCTTCCACTCCGTCAATATTATATGCCAACACTACTGCTCCCATACACGTAGGCACATGCACCACTTCTGCCATCTCACTCATCTCTTTCTCCGACAAAAATGCATCGCTACCCGCAAAATCCACTATCTTATCTCTCAGATTGCGCACGCCTCCGCCCGAACCAATACCTCCGTAGGCAACTACATCACCATTCACTTCGGCAAATTTCTCAAATACTACATTGTAAAACGGAAGTGGAAATGTCGCACCCGCACCCGACAACTCCTGTGCCTCACGACCTCCATTCTTCGAATTACCACCACACGATGCCATTGCCATCATCATGGCCGAAACGACACCTACAATCATAACACGCATAACTAAATATGCACTACTTTTTTTAATCTCTTTTTTCATTTCTTTTTTCATAATAAATCTCTTTTTTATTGTTAAAACTAAACTATTTTATCTCTCAATCCCCTCCACCTATCTTCTCCCTACCCTCAACATACTATAAACATACTATAAATATAGGATAAATATACTATAAACATACTATAAATATACTATACAGCAATCCTCAGAATACTTATAAACCAAAATAACAACTTACGTATGCCATATACTTATTCTCTCCTTCCTTTGGTATAGTCATCCTAAAGTTAGGTGCCACTTTCACATACTTACCCAATTTCACCTGTGCACCTGCTATCACTGCCATTTCATCTTTTGCTGCATTCCAACCGTCATTCGATGTCAACATATCCCAACGGGCATATACATCTACTATTTTATGCGCTTTAACTGAGCCATACACCGAGCATCCCAACTGATTTCTATGCTCTACGTTGCCTGAATTCTGCATCATAGCAAACTCTCCGCCCAACGAAAACCTCTTATTCTTATACCCCACAAATGCTGCATAGTTATACACATCCAATTTACCCTCTGCCGTAGCATCATTCAACCCTCCATATAGTCTAACCGACAATCCTTCAACTGGCATAAATGTCAATCCCAATCCATACTGAAATCCCAAATCACCTTGCACTTTCTTATAACCCTCGCCATTGGTCATAATCACATCTGCCGACACCCAATCTGCAAATTTATATGCCACCATCAAACCCAAATCTGCGCTGCTACCAAATTTATATTGGTCCTGAAACGACTTATAAATATAGCGGTAACCCCAAAACTTCTCTTGCATATTGAATTGCGTGGTCGAAATCATACCTCCTGTCAATGTCAATCCTTCATATTTCCAACTCACTTGCGCATTCTTAATATATGCCACATAATGATAATCATCCACCTCACTAGGTTTTCCAATATCCATCACGGCTTTCAATTCCAATCCTTTTCCCAACGAATACTGATACCCCAAATACGTTCTATCCAACTGAAACCCGCATTTCGATACGCCATTCTGCATCGTCATGTTGTAATTAGCAAATACCGAAACAATCGCCTTCCCTTTTGGTTCTACTTCCATAGCCACATTCTCCTTCGAGTCACCCTTCTTTGTAACTACCGAATCCATGGCCATAACATTTACCGACATAGCAGCCATAAACACTGCTAAAACAATTTTAATCTTTTTCATAACTTTAAAACTAATAAATTTAACAAATCCAATAGTAAATTCCGAGCTCTAAAAATTACCATCTCTTTTCGACTGCAAAATTACTGCCCAAATATTACAACACTATTACAAAGCAATTAAGAAACAATGAAAGAATAATAACAAAACTAATACAAAAAAAGATGGAACTACCCAATCGGATAGTTCCATCTTGTATTTAACGCCAATTATATCAAACTCAAATTAATTTATAATTGTGCATTATGAACCGAAAGTCTTTGAACCTTTAGGTGAAAAAATTATGAATTGTGCATTGACTAAAGTCCAAAATAGCAACTCACATATGCCATATATTTATTCTCACCACCTACTCTAGGCATCGCCATCCTAAAGTTTGGCGCCACCTTCACATACTTACCCAATTTCACCTGTGCACCTGCTATCACGGCCATTTCATCCTTCTTGGCATAATCACTATTCAACGAATTCAACCAATCATATCTCGCATATACATCCACAATCTTATGCGCCTTAATCGAACCGTACACTGAGCATCCCAATTTATCATCTCCAAATACATTCTTCGTATTTTGCATCATATCAAACTCTGCTCCGAGTGAGAATCTATCGCACTTATACCCAACAAATGCTGCATAGTTATACACATCCGATTTACCCTCTGCCGTAGCATCATTCAATCCGCCATATAGTCTAACCGACAATCCTTCAACTGGCATAAACGTCAATCCCAATCCATACTGAAAACCCATATCTCCTTGTATCTTCTTATACCCCTCGCCGTTGGTCATAATCGCATCTGCCGACACCCAATCTGCAAATTTATATGCCACCATCAAACCCAAATCTGCGCTACTTCCAAATTTATATTGGTCTTGAAACGATTTATATATGTAGCGATAGCCCCAAAACTTCTCTTGCATATTGAATTGCGTGGTCGAAATCATACCTCCCGACAGTGTCAATCCTTTATATTTCCAACTCACTTGTGCATTTTTCAAATATGCCACATAGTGATAATCATTCACCGAATCCAATCGCCCAACATCCAACACTGCCTTCAACTCCACGCCATGTCCCAACGAATACTGATACCCCACATACGACCTATCTAGCACGAAACCACACTTCGTCACTCCCGACTGCACATCCATCCCCAACCCTGCAAACACAGTGATTATAGCCTTCCCCTTAGGCTCTACTTTCTTCACCGCAACCGAATCTTGCGCACAAACCACTCCTCCCATCACAACCATCAACACCAATGTCAAAATAAATCTTACGTTCTTCATATCTCAATTATTCTTATAAAAATTCAACATTAACAAATCGACTACAAAGATACACAACTTATATTACAAAACCATTACAAAATCAAAAAAATTTCATCTATATACAAAAAAGCGACGCCTGCCACATCAGCATGCATCGCTTTTTCGTTATTTATTTTAGAACAAATACCCCATTTTAATATAGAAATTTGCCCACTTAGCATTATCTTGTTTATCTAGTGCCATTGCCCAATCCACCGACAACACAAAGTTTTCATTCATCGCCACTTTCAATCCCACACCGGTTGACATATGTGGCATATAGACTAAAGAGTTATCTAAATTACCCTCTTCATCAAGCACAAAATAATCTCCCAAACCTCGTTTCATTGGGTCACTATCCACCGCATACGCAGCTTTCACTGCCTCAAAATCCAACTCGTATGGCTGTGTTATCAATCCTAAATCAAAGAATGGTGCCAAACCTATATAAAAATGTTGTCTACCTATATCAAACTTCGCCACCTTAGCACGCAACTCTACATTGGCATAAGCAAAACCATTTGCCAAAATACGATTACGCATAATGCCTCGCAACGAGTTCGCTCCACCTAATCCTTCATACATAACGCGCTGTATAAACAACGTATTAAGATAGGTATTCATATAGAATGGCGACTTACCTGCAACATTATTCTGTGTACCAAGTCGATATGCAAATGTCACTCGGTCGCGATACACTGGCACATAATGACGGAAATTGAAGTTAAATTGCAAATGGTTATATCCTGCAGCTGCTTGCTGACCATACTTGGCATTAAATGCTGCGGTATAAGTCAAAAATGCGTCGGCATATATCCCCTTGGTCGGACATGTTCTTTGGTCGCGACTGTCATATGTTACACCTGCTCGTAGGTATGGATGCCATCCGCCTTTTGCTTCATTCGGATTTATCAATCCCCACTTCTCATATTTTTCATACAATCCCTCTACCTGGTCATTCATTGCTTTTTGGTCTGCTAGCGGAATATTTGGGTCATACTCTTTCTTTCCATTGAGCATATCTATATCACACTCATCAATCATATATCCCAACACTCCAACTCCTGCATTCCACTTGATATTTTTCCATATCGTTCCCTCCATATCTGCCGCAAAACGGAATATATCTCGCTTATATTTATAGAATGCGCGCGATTGATACTGGCTCACATCTCCCATCTTGCTTTGGTCCTTCTTCCATTTATGGAAATCTTGGTCATACACCGATTGATAACCGTTATAACCATAAAAGTCACACATCGCATCTGGCTGATAAGTAGCATCCAATGTCAAGCGATGTTTTGGTATCAAATACTTACTATCATAGTTCACACGAAATATACCATAATTCTTAGTCGTATATGCTGCCTCGGCATAAATCGAGTGAATATACTCAGGATACTGCGACCCGTCTCCATAATAATATATATTGGCTAATGCCCCTCCCTGAAATCCTAAATCTGCATCAAATGCTACCGATGGAAGTGCTCCAAAATTCCAACCTTTTTTTATCTTTCGTCCTAAAGAGTCGGTCTCTTGCACCTTCTCTTTTTTCTCTGCCTGCATCGACATTGCCATCAATGCCGCAAATATTAATACGAGATAACGTTTCATAATACTAATCATTTATCGTAATACCCAAGCCAACAAAGCACCTAAATAAGTACCTATAGCATAGCCTACTAATCCAACTACAATACCCGATATGAGCACTTTTTTGTTCTTCATTGCGCCTGCAATAGGTGGCACAAATGGTGGCGAACACAACAATCCTACTTGACATACGCAGAACAAATCGCCACTCACTTTTGCTATTCTACACAATATCAAGTGCAATATTGCCGACACTCCTATAATCCAAAGCACGAATCCGCCTACATACCACGAACCTCCATTCACACTATGAATATTGAACATCGACGCCACTATCACACTGAAAACCAAGATAAAGAACATACCCAACTCAAATGTTTTTGGCAATTCTCTCACTTTTTTAAAGAACGATGCTATAATCGACAACGTGGTGATTGTCAATATCACTACCAATTCATTCAATGTGCCTGTGGTCAATAACGCCAAACCTGCACCGATTCCGAGAAATACTACACTCAACCCGAATCCTTTCAACATACCAATCAGATTCTGCTTCTTAAACATATCGTGATAATTCTCCACATCGGCGGTTTGTATGTTGTCTTCGTCTTTACGACCTCTACATGTCACATCTTTATAAGGCAACAACTTACGGAAAATCTTAAAACCACCACCCAACAAAAAGAATATATAAGGTGTAGTAACTACCATCTGAAATGCCAACACTATTGCCATCACCGATTTATCCACTCCGAGCGACACTCCAAGAGCATTAAAATTCATCGTACCGCCTGTGTAGATACCTGCCATCATACCTGCCACTTTATCTGCTTCTGGCACATAATTACGAAATATAAAATAACCCGACAACACGGCTATTACAACTGCCAAAAGACCTGTAACCAGTGCCCATACTGTCTTTGGTAATGCCTTAGTCCACAACTTAAAGTCGCAGTTAAACAACATCAACGGGATAGCCAATGGCACTGCCACACTCATAAGCGTTGATTGCAACTTACCGAAACTTGCAGCCACTTCTGGTGTAGCAAAGTTAAAAACTCCACACAACGAGGCTATAATCCCCACTGCGTAGGCTAATACCACAGTACCAATTTTTTGAACAACTGTCCATCTCTTAAATCCTTCTATAATCAACAAAGGAAACAAGATGTAACATGCAAGAATAATGTATACTTTTACCATAAATACTCTACTATTTTATTTCATCTGGTTTGTTTAGTTTACGTGCAAGATACATATACTCTTGCAAAAACATCCAGAATGGCAACATAATAAATAATGTAAATGGCATAAAAATCAACTGCCACACAAACTGTATCGAGGTATGAAATGCCCTATCTTTTACCAACGAACGTATAATCAACCATGCCAACCACATCGGTGAAGTCACTGCTCCTGCCACTAATGCCAATGGCGATAAAACTACCAACAAGAAAATCAACAACCATTTCGACATTCGATGCTTAGGAAACAAATTCAACTCTTTAGGCGGATTTTTCTTGAGCTCTTGCCAATTCTTTTCATAGTTTTCATCATCTGGCACCCACAATATCAACTCTTGCATGCGTTTTGTAAGCTCCTCGCGCATTTCAAGAATCAATTTTGGTTGCTCCATGTCTCCTCGCTCGGCTACAAACTCTGTCACATTCATTGGCTTTCCTACATTAACCACAAGATTATCCCAGAGGTTAAACCAATCGCCATATTCCAACCCTACAGGCACAATATATATCGGCTTCTCTTTACCAAATTCTTCATTTGCACGTATCGCAATGCGGAATATACCCTTCCTCAATGGCAACAACGAGTGCTTTGCTCTATGTGTTCCCTCTGGCAAAATACAGAAAGGCACCCCTGTGCGCAACGTATCTATCGCACGATTCTCTGTCTCATCATTCTTAAGCACCTCTCCTGCACCATCTCGCATGCGACGAATTGGCATAATCTTCAACCAATTGAGAATCTTGGCAAACACCTTACTGCGAAACATATCAGCTCGTGCAACAAACACCTTATGATCGTCATTGATAAACAATACCGCAAGCGCATCTTGCAACGCATTAGTATGATTAGGAGCAAATATCACGGCTCCATCTGTCGGAATATTTTCCCTGCCTACATATCTAATTTGACGATATGACTTACGGAACATCCACCTTACATAAGGAAAAAAAATACGATATCCTATATTTTCATCATATATCTGTTTCATATTTTTCTGTCTTTAAATGTTACACTCTAGCTCTCTTAACATCCAAATAATTGGCAAAAGTACAATATTTTTTTGATATGACCAAATTTTTAACCCAAAAACTAAACTTACCCTCCTCCCACACCCACCCCCTCATCTCCTATCTACACCTCTCAACATAACCCTAACTCCGCCATACCTACAACATAGGATAAATATACTATAAATATAGGATAAATATACTATAAACATACTATAAATATACTATAAAGCAACCCTCACCACAATCATTCCAAAAAACCAACCAAAAAATTCCCTTATCACTTCGCAATTCACATATTTTTTTGTAACTTTGCAAGTTGAAATTTTTCAAGACTATAAACAATGCAAAACATTAGAAATATTGCTATCATTGCACACGTCGACCATGGCAAAACTACATTGGTCGACAAGATGTTGCTTGCTGGTCAGTTGTTTCGCGAGAACCAACAAACTGGCGAACTCATGCTCGACAACAACGACCTCGAACGCGAACGCGGTATCACTATTTTGTCGAAAAACGTATCTATCAACTACAAAGACACTAAAATTAATATCATCGACACCCCTGGTCACGCCGACTTTGGTGGCGAAGTTGAGCGCGTCCTCAACATGGCTGACGGATGCCTTCTCCTTGTCGACGCTTTCGAAGGTCCTATGCCTCAAACTCGCTTTGTTTTGCAAAAAGCCCTCCAAATCGGTCTCAAACCTATCGTTGTCATCAATAAGGTCGACAAACCTAATTGTCGTCCCGACGAAGTACAAGAGGCTGTATTCGAACTCATGTTCAACCTTGATGCTACCGAGGAGCAACTCGACTTCCCAACTATCTATGGCTCTGCCAAAAACAATTGGATGTCAACCGATTGGAAAAATCAAACCGAAAACATTTTCCCTCTTCTCGACACTATCATCGAGCACATCCCTGCCCCTCCTGCTTTGGAGGGCACACCTCAAATGCTCATCACTTCGCTCGACTTCTCTAGCTACGTAGGCCGTATCGCCGTTGGTCGCGTGCATCGTGGCACTCTCCGCGAAGGTCAAGACATCGCGCTCGTTAAACGCGACCGCACCGTCGTAAAACAACGCATCAAACAGTTGCAAACCTTCACCGGACTCGGTCGCACTGCTGCGCAAGAAGTCCACTCTGGCGACATCTGCGCAATCATCGGTCTCGACAATTTCGAAATTGGCGACTCTATCTGCGACATCGAAAATCCAGAACCACTCGACCCTATCGCTATCGACGAACCTACAATGTCTATGTCGTTCACCAACAACGACTCGCCTTTCTTTGGCAAAGACGGTAAATTCGTCACTTCTCGTCACATTCACGATCGTCTAATCCGCGAGTTGGACAAAAACCTTGCTCTCCGCGTAGAGAAAAATCCGGAATCTGACGTATGGCGCGTATCTGGTCGTGGCGTGCTCCACTTGTCTGTCTTGGTCGAAACTATGCGTCGCGAAGGCTACGAACTTCAAGTAGGTCAACCTCAAGTTATCACCAAAGAAATCGATGGCACTCTCTGCGAACCTATCGAGCAACTCACTGTCAACGTTCCTGAAGAATACTCAAGCCGTATTATCGATATGGTCACTCGTCGCAAAGGCGAACTTCTCTCAATGGAAACTCAAAAAGACCGCATCCACATGGAGTTCTCTATCCCATCTCGAGGCATTATCGGCTTGCGCAACAACGTACTCACAGCATCTGCCGGCGAAGCCATCATGGCTCACCGCTTCCTCGAATATCAACCTTGGAAAGGCGACATCGAACGTCGCAACAACGGCTCTATCATCGCTATGGAATCGGGCACTGCTTTCGCCTATGCCATCGACAAACTCCAAGACCGCGGACGTTTCTTCATCTTCCCTCAAGAGAATGTATATGCTGGTCAAGTAGTTGGCGAACACAGCAAAGAGGGCGACCTCGTGGTGAATGTCACTAAATCTAAAAAACTCACCAACATGCGCGCTTCTGGTTCCGACGACAAAGTCAAACTCATCCCTCCAGTTGTCATGTCGCTCGAAGAGACTCTCGAATACATCAAAGAAGACGAATATGCCGAAATCACTCCTAACCATATTCGTATCCGCAAAATCATTCTCGACGAAACTGAACGTAAACGCGCAAATAAAAACTAAAAATATTTTCTCGTATCAAAAATATTTTGTAATTTTGCATTCATTATAAACTCAAAACAAAGCGACAAACGAACACTTCGCTACTCGCTACTAAATATCTAAAAATATGAAAGAACTTATCAATTATCTCGGCATTATTCTTATGCTCATCGGTGTAGCAATCTTCGTTTACTACCACTTTATGGTTATCGGCGGTGGCAATGGTTTTCTCTATGCTGGCCTTATCTGCGTATTAGGTGGTCTTTTTGCTCACATCCTCCTCAACAAACGCATCCGCTAATTTTTTTCGCATACGACCTTTTATTATAGTACATAAAACGTCAATGTTTTATGTACGTTTGTCGTGTTCTTACCATTTACTACTAAAAAAATGTCAAACGAACAAACCACATCATTAGACAACCAATTTGCTACTGCTGAATATAGTGATGGCAACATCGTCACCCTCGAAGGTCTCACCCACATCCGCCACCGTGCAGGTATGTACATCGGCAAGTTGGGCGATGGTTCAAGTGCCGACGATGGTATCTATGTGCTTATCAAAGAAGTTATCGACAACTCTATCGACGAGTTCCGCATGCACTTTGGCAACCGCATCGAGATAACAATCAAGGAGCGCACCGTAACTGTGCGCGACTATGGTCGTGGTATACCTCAAGGCAAAATGATTGACGCCGTATCTATCCTCAACACTGGTGGTAAATACGACGACAAAGCCTTCAAAAAATCTGTCGGTCTCAATGGTGTTGGTACAAAAGCTGTCAATGCTCTTTCTCGTTCATTCACTGTGAAATCATTCCGCGACGGAATGGTAAAACAAGCCGACTTCGAACGTGGCAAACTCATAAAAGAATACGACCTCGAGCCTACAACCGAAAAAAATGGTACGCTTGTCTGCTTCACGCCCGACTGCGACCCTCAACACCCACAAGAGCGTCTCTTCGACCCTCACTACGCATTCAAAGACGAGTTCGTGGAAACTATGCTCCGCAACTACAGCTATTTGAATACAGGGTTGACTATTGTTTACAATGGCAAACGCTTTGTATCTAAGAATGGTCTTCTCGACCTCCTCACCGAGGCTACCACTTCCGATCCGCTCTACCCTATCGTCCACCTCAAAGACGAAGATATAGAGATTGCATTCACCCACACCAACCAATATGGCGAAGAATACTACTCGTTCGTCAATGGTCAACACACCATCCAAGGCGGTACTCACCAATCGGCTTTCCGCGAAGCTTTTGGCAAAACCATCAAAGAATATTACAACAAAAACGGTATGGAACTCAGCGACATCCGCTCTGGTCTCGTTGCTGCCGTAGTCGTATCGGTGCAAGACCCTGACTTCGAATCACAAACCAAAGTCAAACTCGGTTCAAAAGACATGGGTCCCGACGGTCCAACTATTGCAAAATTCGTAGGCGACTTCGTCAAAAAAGAGGTCGACAACTACCTCCACAAGAATCTAGAAGTGGCAGACGTAATGCTCAAAAAGATTCAAGAATCGGAGAAAGAGCGTAAAGCCATTGCCGGAGTCACAAAACTTGCTCGCGAGCGCACTAAGAAAGCCAACCTCCACAACAAAAAACTCCGCGACTGCCGCATCCACCTCAACGACTCAAAAGGCGACCTCCGCGACCAATCGTGCATTTTCATCACCGAGGGTGATTCCGCTTCGGGTTCTATCACCAAAACTCGCGATGTAGATACTCAAGCCGTATTCTCCCTCCGCGGTAAACCCTACAACTCCTACGGACAAACCAAAAAGCTTGTTTACGAAAACGACGAGTTCAACTACTTGCAAGCTGCCCTCAACATCGAAGATGGTCTTGAAGGATTACGTTATAATAAGGTGATTATCGCAACCGATGCCGATGTCGATGGCATGCACATCCGCTTGTTGTTGATGACCTTCTTCCTCCAATTCTTCCCCGACTTGGTTAAGAAAGGTCACGTATACATCCTACAAACACCTCTCTTCCGTGTACGTAATAAAAAAGAAACACGCTATTGCTACACCGAAGAAGAACGCCTTACTGCTCTCGCAGAGTTAGGTGCCAATCCCGAAATCACTCGATTCAAAGGTCTCGGTGAAATCTCGCCCGACGAGTTCAAACACTTCATCGGTCCCGACATGCGCCTCGACCAAGTGATGCTTCGCAAAGAAGATGCCGTTGCCGAACTCCTATCATTCTATATGGGCGACAACACTCCCGAACGTCAAAACTTCATCGTCGAAAACCTCGTAGTCGAAGACGACGAAATCTAAATATAACAACAAACAAAATCTATTATACAAAACAAAACATATAATTTTACAATCATGAAAAGAACATTTTTCATAATTGTTGCATCACTAATAACAATTATCACCAAAGCTCAGTACAACAAAAGTATTGAGCTTTTCCTGCAATTTGAGGAACGCTTTATCCTATTAGATTCACTCATATTCAGCAGCCCTAACACATCTACTCCACCACAAGCAACAGATGTAATTACCTATAACCCAACATCAATAAGCTCTACACAAACAAAAATAGACTCACTTATTGAGCAAAAAATTAACGCTCAAAAATCAGCTTTAAAACACGAAACTGGATTAAACATTACTGGTCAAGCATATTTCCGCCTCGACGACAATTTAAGCATCGACGAAGAGGATGCTGTATCGCGTTATGACGCAAAAATACAAGCCGACCTTAGATGGCATTTCTTGAATAGTGCCGTACTACACCGCAAAGGTCGCCTAAACGAAATTGATATTCAAGGCGAAATAGACCAAAAAAACTACGAACGAACCAATATATCTCTGCTCGTTGCAAAACAAAAAGAGTTGTTCCGCATAAAAAACGATAGTCTACTATCAAGCATCCTGAAACATCGTATCTACAACCTCACCTTATTAAATAACGGACAACAATATCTACTCGAAAATGGCAATATCACAACCGACGATATACTAACAACTCTCAACGAAAAAGCCGAAGCCGAACGTCTATTAGCTTCTCTGATAGACACGGTTGCTCCTGCAAATAGTCTCTATAAACCCACTGGCGTGATAGTAGACATCGACACTGCTAAGTTGATGGAATACATTCGCCAATACAATGCCAATTTAAGTATACTCGATCTAAAATCTCAGTTGCTCGAACAACAACAACAAAACAATTCATACTGGACTACATTAAATGTATCGCCATTCATTAGATATTCCTATTATTTCAGAGATGATATGCCAAACTCAACAAATGTCGACTTGGGTTTAAGTTTCATCATCCCTCTATCGGGCGAAACTAACAAACAACGCAAGACAATGACTACCGAACTGAAGATATTGGAAATCGAAAAAAGTCAATTGTCACAACAAATCCTCGACAACATAAAATTGATTTTACTCGACATTGAGCGTATGAATCGCGCCTCTGAAAGCGAATTATACCGAATGCAAGAAATCAAAAAATATATACAAACTCGCACTACTGCATATCACAATGGCATTGGCGAATATAATTTCGTATCGCGCATGAAAGAGTATAACACCTACCTCCTATGTTGGGAAAAATTCCTATCGTTCCAATATCAACGCGACTGCCATATTGCCAATCTACAAACTTACTTACCAAATATTTCTATATTAGAATTTTGTATAGAAACTGAAATCTAAAAAAAACTCATATCCTCTCCCACTAACTTAACACCTTTATATTATTTATGAAAAATTTCAGTTTTACATCACACGACACAAACAACGATATTGAAAATATATTAAAACAAAGAAAAAAAACTATCGCAAAACAACAGTTGATTTTCACACTCATATTTGTATTTATATTGATAATAATCCTTCTATGGGCATTAGACCGTACAATATATACCGAATTTGATGGATATATCAACACAGACATGAATGTCGTGCGCTCGCCCGAAGACCTTTATATATTAGAAAATCACAAAAAAGTAGGCGATTTCATCGCTCCTGGCGACACATTGTTCTCTTATGTATATGCCGAAAATTTCTTCAGTCACGAAACCTCAACCGAAGAACCTGCCGTTATCGCACAAAATCGTAATATGACCGTACAATACGGATTGGCTAAACAAGATTTGGCTGTCACTCGAGTGAGAATTAAGGAATTAAAACGCCAATTAGCAACCACCGACCACAACATTCGTTTCGGATTGAGCGACAATCAAAACAAAATGAAAATAGAACAAGAATTAGCCGAAGCCGAAACTCTATACAAAGCACAGAAACGAAAACTATCGGTATTATATGACGCAATGACACAAACTAGCGATGCTGTAAAAAAACTATATCACGAAGAACATGGTTTCCTACACATCCAAGACATGCGCAACATAGAATTAATGAAAGAGCTAAATCTCATCCGTTATTCTATGGCTGTCGATTCTGGCATTGTAACAAAAGTTCACACCCCTGGTCTAACATTAGCCCTAAGAGGTGAACCTATCATGACTACCCAAAGTTTCAACCTAGCGCACAACAACCTATCTGTCGTAGCATACGTAATGCCCGACCAAATGAGACATATCAATCGAAACACACAAGCAGAAGTAATTGTAAACAACGATATATCATTTAGCGCTAGCGTATTGATGCTTGGTACCCGCACCGAGGAACTCCCTACTCAACTTCGTAGCACCCTATCGCAAAACCATACCGCAGTCGTTGTTGTTTTAGGTCCTGATCCCGACCAAATCATCCCTTTTTGGTGCTTAGTCAAAAATATACCTGTGAAAATACGAATCAATAATTTCAAAAAATATGAACATGAGAAAAAAGACTACATGTTATTCAACACATCTTCTGGATTGATTCATTCCACTATGGATGGATATCACAACCAGATACAAGATTCTACCCATTACAACGATTCTACAATATTACAAGACTCCTCTATAATAATAGAAGGTGTAACTATCAATCAAGACTCTAACTCCATCTCGCAATAAACAATCCTCTAATATCTCAAAAAAAACAGTTAAACATGTTAGATTCAAGAACATATTATATAACCAAAAACAATTTAGGTCGCAACATACTTGTCATAAATGAATTCCTCAATGTTGATGGCACTGACGAAATAAAAGGAGACGATTTCGATATCATATTTGTTGACATCGACGACTTTTCATTCAACGAAATTAGCCTTTTCCTACAAAAATCGTCACCTTTCTATTCGCGCAAATGCTTTATGAAACCTCGTTTCATAAAAACTCCTAAAAATGATATTTTAAGTCACTTAAAATATCTCATCGATGGCTACGGAAATAGTCCTCTCGACGAAACTGTGACATCTAAATCCGAAGAGATATACAAACAAATTGCGCATCACAATATCAAACAGATGATTTACGGTATGAACACCTATACTGCGTTCTTCATCCGTCTGTGCAAATATTGCATTAGCCGCAATATTCTCTCTTTTACAACTACTACTATACCAAGTTTAGCCGATGGCTACACAAAAATATATACTTCGCTATTGACCAACCACGAAACGGAAAACAAAAACGAATTAATTACATTCTATCAAAAACTAATAGAATTAAAATATATCCAACAAAAACGATTTGTCGAACGCACACACTTGTGTCCTAAATGTTTGAGCAACTATTTGATTTTTGCTGAATGCTGCCCTAAATGCGCAAGTTCAAACATCAAAGAAGAACCTATGCTTCACCATTTCCGATGCGCAAACATTTCTCCAGAATCCACCTATCTGTACGACGACCAATTAAGATGCCCTAAATGTCATCAATTCCTTCGCCACATAGGCGTTGATTACGACCGCCCTGCCAATGTTCATTTGTGTCACGAATGTGGAAACACATTCATAAATTCCGATATGAAAGTAATTTGTGCCGAATGTGGTCGTATTCATAAACCAAACGAATTGAAACCTTTTGATGTCATCGAATATGAATTTACAATAGAAGGCATACAGGCTTTAACTTCAAACGAAGCCGTCGTTACTCTCAACCGCGACCTTTGGGTAGGATACACTAATTTCACTTCTTTCTTATCTCAATTGCGCCTATTTTACCACATAAATACTCAAGACGAAAAACTTTACACTATTCGATTCAAAATCGATGAAATAGCATTCCCTACCAACTCAAGTAAAACATCGTTCCTTCAAGATTTACACGAAATATTCTATTACTGCAACACTTCTCACAAGGGAGAATACTTCTTTATATCTAGCAAATATACCGAAAATACAGAACAAAACAAAGAATACCTAGAAAAAGATATAGAAACAAAATTCAAACAACTAACACAAAAATACCCACACATAGAAATTGAAGAAAAAATAACTTTTATCATCGAAGAAAAAGAAAATATCGAAAAATATATACAAAGAATTAGAACTTTCAATTAATGCTTCAGTTTTTATTCGACATAATAGATAATATTGTATTTGGATTTACCCACAATCTATCAATAGCAGGACTAATAAACACTTATTGGTTCCTGTTTTTTATAGAGTTCCCTCGATACTATCTATTAGAACTCATCATCACCATCTACTACAAACTAACCTATAGAAGACGACAACGTCGCCAACAAGAGGCTCGAATGAAATTATTTTTAGAAAAACCTCTTGTCTCTATATTAGCTCCGGGCAAAAACGAAGGCGAACACATACACAAATTAGTTCAATCTCTACGCGAACAAACATACCAAAATTACGAAATCATAATCGTCGACGATGGCTCCGACGATGCCACCCCCCTAATTTGCCACGACCTCGAAAAAGCTGGATATATCGATATGTTTATACGCGCAAACGTACGTGGTGGCAAAGCATCTGCGGCCAACCTAGGTGCCCACTATGCCAAAGGCAAATATATCGTGCATCTAGATGCCGACACTTCTCTCGACCGCGATGCTATCGAAAAAATATTGATTCCTTTCTATTACGATCAAAAAATAAAAGGTGTAGGTGGTGTAGTAAAAGTTCGCAATGCCAACACCAACATTTGCACCTCAATGCAAGCGCTTGAATATCTAAAAACAATTCAAGTCGGACGTATGGTAACTTCCGAATTAGGATTATACCACATCATATCAGGTGCCTTTGGAGCTTTCGATCATGAAGCCCTCAAACAAGTCGGCTATTGGGACATCGGTCCTGGACTTGATGGTGACATTACACAAAAACTACGCAAATCGGGTTACAAAATATTCTTCGCTACCGATGCTATATCTATGACTAATGTGCCTACTAAATGGGCCAATCTCTTCAAACAACGTCAACGCTGGAGCAAATCTCTCGTCCGTTTCAGAATACGAAAGCACTCAAACATATTTCTACCACATAAAAATTTCTCTTTCTCTAATGCTATTTCAAATCTCGAAAATATTATCTTCGACTTTTGTTTCAACTACATCTGGTTCTTATACATATTCTCTCTTTTATTTCAACATACCGATAAAATATTAGAAATATTTATCGTCGGATATCTCATTCGCGTAATCTTCTCTTTAGTCGGCTTTTTTATCATAATGCTAGTTTCCGAACGCCCAAAAGAAGAATTTCCTCTCATCCGCTTTACTCTTCTATCCACATTCTACACTGGCTATTTTCTAAGAATAGCACGCATAATAGCCCACACAAAAGAACTATTTTTCTTTTCATCATACAAAGACCCTTGGAATCCTAGAAAAACATCAGAAGTCGCACAATCCGAAGGTATTTAACTTCAAAGTATCATTAATTAAAATTATACACACAAAAAGAACAAATTTTCTCGAGAAATATGTTTAAAAATATTAAAATGTAAAATAAATCCATGAAATATTTTGATTTTCAAATAAAAAGGAGTAAATTTGCAGAGTAAATTGCACTAGTATTTTTTAACCACAACAAAATCTATTAAATAACAAAATCGAGGGATAACTATTTGTTCCTCTATCACAATCTAAAATCGTGCCTTATGAAAAAGAATTTTATTTTTGCATGCCTTTCTATCTTGGCTGCTTTTTCTTTCGTATCGTGCCAACCTAATGAGCCTAAAACTTCTACTGACATCACTATAACTACCGATGCCAGTCAATTAGCAAAACGATTAGTGTTTACAAAACAAAACAACGCTCGCCAACAAGCAAGAGCAAAAGTATCCCAAACTCCTGCTCCTCAAATTCCTGGCGATGCCCTAAAACTTTCCGAACAACCAACTAACTGGAACAACGGAGTCACACTAACTCGTGGCAAAGCTTATTATATCGATTCTGCTTGGGATGGTACAATCAGCCAAGATTGGTCTGCCAACGAAGGTTCTATCGACATCTATGTTGCTGCCGATGCTAAATTTACTGGTGCTTGGTGGAACGATGATACCCCTGTCAACATCTATATTTTGCCAAATGCAGTCCTCACTTATTGCGAAGCTGGATATGACAATATGGTGAAAATCAAAAAAGCAACTAACGTGTACTGCTGGGGTAACATCGACACACCTGAAAATATGGGTTTCCGCCTCTATGAAGCCGGCAAAGTACATATCTACAACACCGATGGCGAACCTTTCGTTGTGCGTGCCAACAATGCTTACGTGACATTCCAAGTCGACACTCAATCTGATTTCTACTGCGAACGCGAAATGATTGTCAATGGTACTGTTCAATTCAATGGCGGAAAATCTCACTTTGCCAACAAACTCACCGTAACAGAAAACATGTACGTTGAATACGCCGCTCTTGCTACTTTCGACGATTGTGTTATTGTAAAAGATGCTCTCGATTTCAAAGCTACAACTGGCAATGCTGTTCTCAATATTAACAAATACCTTCAAGCTGGTTCCCTTGTAACTAATCAAGGTAATGCAACTATGAACCTTAAAGATGCTTTGTTCGAAATCGTCAACGATGGTATGTTTGTCGACAAAGGAGACCAACGCATTGTTGTTAATGGCATCAAATCATCTTACAAATCTGTTGTCAAAGTAGGTGGCAAATTATATTTCGACCGTGGCAACGAATACACAACTGTCCCTGGCGATGTGGCTGCTGCTAGTTTCCCTTGTGGCAATTTCACTGGCGACCTAAATCTCGAAGGCAACCTCCGCATCAAATTCTACTATGATGTCCCTGACGAAAAAGCCATCCTAAACGAAGACAACTTCGTTGTACCTGCAACTGTTTCTATTGCCGACAATAGCTGGTTGCCTGCGTCTGAAGATGGTTGCCGCCCTGAAATAGGTGAAGTGCCTGTTGTCGAAGTCCTACCTCCTGATGGCTCTGCTTCTCACAAATTCTCTGCTACTAGCATCACTTTCAATGGAGATATGCTCTATCTCAGTTGGCATGCCAATCCAGAAACAAATATGGAATATGCTCAACACCTATTTAGTCCATCTGTAGATAGCCAAGACGACTTTGGTGGCATAATCGACGTTATCCGCATTGATAAATACGACATCACAAGCTCTCTCTTCGAACAATCAATGGAAAATGATGAGTTCAAATACAACCACATCATCTACTCCAATGGCACACTCTATTCTGCTACAACAAGCAATAAAGTAGGCGCTGCTTTGAGCAAAATCACCCTAACCTCAGACGGAAGATTCCCTGAATTAGAACAATACGAAGAAACACGTATTTCCCTCACCGGCTACTCGGCCAATTGCGTAGAACGTATCAACAACGAATTAATAACTATCTCAGGTTATAGCAATGGTGGTATCAACAAATTCGATATCAACGACAATACAAACCAATCAAAAAAACACATCAATTCTGACATTGATAACTTCCAAGGCAAATACGTATATTACAATGAAAACAAAGGTAAAATAATCACTCTCAACAACACCGACCGTGGCATTGTAACAATATACAACACCAATATGGAAGAAGAACTCTCTTTCGAAGTAGGCTCAATATATCCAACCGATGGTAAAAACGTTTGTATTGCCGACAACGAATACATCTACATCTGTAAAGGTCAAAATGGCTTTGCTGTATACGACTACTCTGGCAACAGAATCGGTGGTAGCAAGAAAAGTGCAAATGGCGTAGACGTTGACGAAAAATACATATATCTTGCCGCTGGCGATGGTTTAGCTATCCTCGACCGCGACGCAATTTACACCGATGCTGATGGCAATACATACAACCGCACTATCAAAAAATTCAATTATCGTGGTCGCGGTGCATCTTCTGTAACAAACGAAACTGACATTAAACAATCTGCTAACTTTGTTAAAAAAGGACCTGATGGACGCATATATGTAGCTTACGGTATGTATGGATTACAAATTTACGAATTTTAATTCCTAATGATGATACAAAAAAAGTCGACCCTCAAAGTCGACTTTTTTGTATTTACGAAGTTACAAAGTTACGAAGTTACAAAATTACGAAGTTACCTCGTTTTTCCCAAAATAATTCTCCCTACCTCTATGCTACCTTCAAGCAACCTATACCGAAGAAAACAGCCATCTTTACACCTCACATTTGCAATACTCACAAAGTTATAACACCAAACATTAAACACATAAAATATTATCTTATCCTAAAAAACAATTTTTCTAAAATTTATTTACAAAAAAAGTGTGTTTCCCATAACAAGAAACACACTCTTATACGTAATACTCAATTATTAAATTTCGAAATCTACATCAAAATCATATTTTTTCTCTTCAGTTACAGGAGCAGCTTCTACTGCCGCAGCCTCTTCAACTACCTCAGCAACTACTGGTTGCTCTGCACGATAACTACGGAACTCACGAATATCACGTGCTCCATTTGCTGCATTGTTTTCATTGATAAAACCAATAATTTCTGTCAACGCATCTGTAAATTTCTCAAAATCTTCTTTATAAAGGAAAATTTTGTGTTTTTCATACATTACAGGAGCATTTTCATCTTCTGCGAATTTCTTCTTACTCTCTGTGATTGCAAGAAATAAATCATTGTTACGACTACGTTTCACATCAAGGTAATAAATACGTTTACCTGCTTTTACTGACTTAGAGAACACAATTTCTTGCTCTTTTCTCTCATTTTTGAATTCTTCCATATCAATACAACTCTTTTTTAAATACTTGACTATCAAATAGTCAAACAAAATTAAAATGTTTTATTAAGATAAATAAATAGTGTTTATTTTCAGTCCCCAAAGTTGTAATTTTTTTTTGATATAGCAAAATATTTTTTAATCTTTTTTCAAAAAAAATTAAACTTTACAACAAATCATCCCATAACTCATTGATTAACAAAATAATAAACCTATACATCAAATTTCTCGACATACACCCCTAATTTATCATTTTTTTTTTGTATCTTTGCATTCTGAAAAATCAACTAAACACAATGATAAACAGAGCTCTTATAAGAATGAAAGTAGCACAAGTATTATATGCTTGCACTGCTAAAGAAAACAACGACCTCGTGTCTGCCGAAAACGAACTACAATCTAGTCTACAAAAGTCTTACGACTTGTATCACTACATATTGCTTCTCATCGCAGAATCTCGCCGATATACCGAACTTAAAGCTGATGCAATACGCAATCGCATCGGCGGTGTTCGCGTAAACGAAATGTACAACGAACAATTTATGAACAATAAATTCGCTCGTCAACTCGGCGAAAACATAGACCTATATCGTTATGCTAATGATCACGGTCTATCTTGGTCCGAAAAAACAGACTTCATCAAAGCTTTCATTCAACAAATCAGCCGTAGCGAATATTACTACCACTACACAGCTAAAAAAGTTTCAACTTATGGCGAAGACAAAAAATTCTGGCGCGATGTAATCGCTAACGAATTTGAAAACAACAATGAATTACATGCCATCCTCGAAACCGAATCTATATATTGGAGCGACGACCTCGACATCATTACAAGTTTTGTTGAAAAAACAATAAAGCAATTCAAAGAAGAAAACGGAGCCGAACAACCTCTACTCCCAATGTTCAAAGAAGAAGCAGACAAAACTTTTGCCATAAAACTCCTCGATTCAGTAATACTTAATAAAGAAAAATTAGACGAAACAATATCTAAATACTTAATCAATTGGGAGCTCGACAGAATTGCCACAATGGATATAATTATCCTAAAAGCAGCCGTAGCTGAATTGCTATATTTCTCAACTATACCCGTAAATGTCACATTAAACGAATATATTGAAATCGCAAAATTCTACGGTTCTCCAAAAAGTAGCAAATTCATCAATGGCATTCTCGACAAAGTAGTGAAAGACCTCAAACAAACAAGCGAACTTGCAAAATTCAAAACTGTAGCAAATACAAACACTACCAAATCAGAATAAAACAAACAATAAAAATTTAATCAACAAAAACCAAATAAATCAATTAATATGCTAACAACTATTTTATTACAAGCAACTGCTGAAAGCGCACAAGGTGCAGGTTGGGCTAATATGGGTATGCTCCTACTCATTTTCGTAATCTTCTACTTCTTCATGATTCGCCCTCAAACTAAACGCCAAAAAGAAATCAAAAAATTCCAAGACTCTCTCGAAAATGGAAAAACAGTTATCACTCAAGGTGGCATCTATGGCCGCGTTAAAGAAGTAAAAGAAAATTATGTACTCATCGAAGTTGCTGATGGTGTAAAAATCCGAGTAAACAAAAATATGGTATTTGATTCACCAGAAGACGCAACTCAACAACCAACAAAATAATCCTAAAAACTATGAATATTCAACGCTTTTTGAAATACATTAAGCGGCAAGGAAATAAAGTTGCTACATTCTTTAAATCTAGAGATGTAGTGACTTTTTTGTTATTTTTCTTGCTTGCTCTCTTCATGTGGTACTCCTATACTGCTAGCACTCAACGTGAAATCAGCAAAAAAATCCCAATAAAATACATTGGAATCCCTCAAAATGTAAGCCTTGAAAAAAGATTACCATACACTCTAAAATTCGTCATCAAAGACCAAGGAAAAACTATCTGGAACTACAAAAATTCTTTATTCGACACTCTAACTATCGATCTATCAAATCATTTTAATAACAACAACATCCTAGAAATTCGATACGAAGAACACATCAACAAAATATCATCACTACTATCCCCTTCAACCAAAATTACAGAATTAACTCCTGGATATTTTCAGTCTTCATACATAAAACTACACACAAAACAGGTGCCCGTCGTAACAAGCAATGTAATCAAACTTGCTCCTCAACACGTAATGTATGACACAATTTCGATCTCTCCAAAATATATAACATTAGTAGGTACAGCCGAAGCCATTGACACAATATCATATCTTTATCTAGAGCCTATAACCGACGAATTCAACAAAACTAGAACTATACCTGTTAATATACAAAAACCTAATAATGTCGAGTTAAATCATTCGTCAGTCAACGTAACCATCCCAGTTGAAATGTGCACAGAAAAAGAAGTTACTGTACCAGTTACTATCGAAAACCTACCAAAAGGAATATCACTCAAAACATTCCCTTCTGAAGTCAAAATAAGATTCAGTGTCGGATTAAGTCACTACAACAAAGTCACAGAAGAGACTTTCCAAGCCATATTAGACTACAACAACATAATTAATAATCCTGAAGAATACACAACAACGCTACAAATCGATTATACTTCAGGATACATATTCAATATCCAAATCAATCCATCTGAAGTTGAATTCTTAATCGAAAACACCAAATGATAAAAATTGGCATCACTGGCGGTATAGGCTCTGGCAAAAGTGTCATTTCTCGCATACTACGCCTCTTGAATTATCCCGTTTATGATTCTGACTTTTGGGCTAAAGAGTTAATGAATAATAACCCAAACATTCAACACGCTCTAACCAAACGCTTTGGACATGAAACATACCAAAACAACACACTCAATAGACCTTTCTTAGCTAAACAAATATTCAACAACGAAGATGCACGACTATTTGTTAATTCAATAGTACACCCAATCGTTAGTCAACACTTCCTCGATTGGGCAGAAAACCAAAACACTAAATTAGTATTCATCGAAAGCGCAATACTATTCAGTAGCGGTCTTGACAAAATAATCGATACAACCATATTTGTCGATGCTCCACAACAAATTAGACTCCAACGCGCTAAACTTCGCGACAATTCTACCGACACTGCAATCCTAGCCCGCATAAACTCTCAAAGTCAAGAAGAATCATACGCAAAAAAACACTCCAAATACATCATTAATAACGACAATCAACTACTAATCCCTCAAATTACAACTATCATAAAGGAACTTCTTTGAACTCCTTAAAATATATTTTACAAAACATGGTTACTCCTCAAAAGAAAACAACCGTAAAAAAACAAAAATCAAAAACACTCAATACAAAACCAACTTTAAGAAAACGAATTTGGCGCTACACCTATCGAACAGCACTTATTTTATGGCTACTATCAATTATCTCTGTTGTAGTATTAAAATATGTACCGGTCTATTTTACTCCTCTGATGGTACTGCGTAGTTGCCAATCTATTCTTAACGGCAAAACTCCACGAAACGACAAAACTTGGGTCTGTATAGAAGACATTTCCGACAACCTCACAATTGCTTGTATTGCTAGCGAAGACAACCTTTTCACAAAACACAATGGTTTTTCTAAAAATGCAATTAAACAAGCACTAAAAGAACGATTCGAAGGCAAACGCATTAGAGGTGGTAGTACAATCTCACAACAAACTGCCAAAAATGTTTTTACATTTGGCACTCGAACATGGTTACGCAAAGGTATTGAAACGTATTATACTATCTTAATCGAACTCATATGGGGAAAAGAGAGAATAATGGAGGTATATCTCAATATTGTTGAACTAGGCGATGGAATATATGGTGCCGAAGCTGCAGCTCGACACTATTGGGGCATACCTGCACAAAAACTCACAAAAAGACAATCTGCCTTAATGGCTGCCGCTCTACCAAATCCACGACATTACAACATCACATCTCCAGGTCCATACATGCAAAAACGACAAAAACAGATATTAGACCTAATGCCTAAAATGGGAAAGATACAATTCTTAAACAACAAATAGCAATAAAAAAAGTCCTAAAACAACGATTTAGGACTTTTTTTATTTTCTTAGATAACAGCATCAATTTCTAACTCTCTCTATTCGCATAGTATCAAGTTTCAACAATAAAAACAACATCATTGTAAAACCTAAAAATGACGATCCTCCATAACTAAAAAATGGCAACGGAATACCTATCACTGGCACTAATCCAAGCACCATCCCTACATTTATAAATAAATGAAATGCAAATATTCCCATAACAGAATATGCATATACTCGAGTAAAGCGATTATCTTGTCGCTCTGCAATAACAATAAGTCTAAACAGAAACAATAAATAAACTATTAAAACTCCTACAGACCCAAGAAAACCCCATTCTTCTCCTACTGTACAAAATATAAAGTCAGTATGCTGTTCTGGCACATATCTCAATTTAGTCTGCGTTCCTTGCAAAAAACCTTTACCCCAGAATCCTCCCGAACCAATTGCTATTCGCGCTTGATTAGTATTATAACCAATCCCCCTAGGATCATCCGTCATACCCAGCAACAATTGAATACGATTTTGTTGATGTGACATCAATACATTATCAAATATATATTCTGCAGAAAAACAATAAAAAGAACCAAACAACAAAAACAATCCTATAAATAAATATGATCTTCGCCAAGACACAAAGGCTAATACACAAAGATAAATAAAAGCTACCACAACTAATGCCATCATAAGATAAACAAAATTAAATGGCATTAACCACTTATGAATAGCAAAACCTATTGCAAAAATCCCAATAGGCGAACCTGTCAATATCCATAGATGCAACTTATCTTTCTGATAAACTCTCAAAAAGATTAATGATATCAGATAACATAATAATAATCCTATAAACAAACCAGTAGAAGCACCTTCTACGCCCAACAAATCTACTGCCCCAAAACGAATTACCACAACAAACAACAACACAGCACAAACACCCAACACTGGAATTAAACCTGGCAACCCTTCTCTATAAAGCATAAAAATAAATGACAAATAAACAAGTGCCGAACCCGTTTCACTCTGAGCCACAATTATCAACATCGGCAATAAAATCATAGTCCCTATAATTGAATAACTCCGAGTTGTTAATCTAAATTGAGGATGACTCATAAACTTGGCAAGTGCCAATGCTGTTATAAATTTAGAAAACTCTGCCGGCTGCAATCTTAATGGCCCTACAACCAACCATGAACGCGATCCCTTAATATCTCCCGCCACAAACAAAGTTACTATAAGTACCACTATCATCAATCCATACAACAAGTAGGGAACTGCTGTAATAAGTCGACTATCTGTGAAAACTATTACTGTTGCAACTATCAAACTAAATACAATCCATATCATCTGCATGCCAGAATGAGAATGAATATCAAATATCGACATCTGATCCTCCGACACACTAGCTCCATAGATATTCATCAAACCAAACACTACAAGAGCGATATACAACAATATCGCCACTTTATCCAACGCTTGTATAACACTAAAATTTCTTGACATCAGTATTTAAAACAGTAGTTTTCATTCGATTAAACAAATCTGTACGAGTTATCTCGCCAGTTAAATATTGCTCTATACACAAAGTGGCTATCGGGCAAGCCCACATTGAACCAAAACCTGCATTCTCAATAATTACAGCTATTGCTATTTGAGGATTTTCACGAGGAGCATAACCAAAAAATATTGAGTGTGGTTTCCCTCCTGAATTATCGGTTGTACCGGTCTTACCACACATCGACACATTAGGCACTTTATAATAACGACCCGTACCATATTCACATACTCTCCACATTCCCTCTTGCACCACTTCATAATGTTTCGCCTCAACATTTGCCTCATGTCGATGCGTCAACATAGAGTCACTTTTATTCAAATGGGGCGTAATATAATAACCACTATTGGCTATAACGGCAACGGCATTTGCCAACTGTATCGGTGTCACCAACACTTCACCCTGACCAATTGAATTGGAACGAATAGTAGATGCCTTCCACCCTTTTTTACCATATATTTTATCATACGATTGTTCTCTATATATCGCTCCATCCTTTAATCCCACAATATCCGAATCTGTCCATTTAGGTCCTAAACCAAAACTCATTATATCATTACGCCAAAGCGTATAATTCTTTTTGAAATCAAGATTATCCACTCCATATCCATCTCGCTCAAGTGTTGTTTTATACGCCAACCAAAAAAACGGATTACAACTCTCTTGAATAGCCTCCTCTAGCGAAACTGGCGAACCATGATGGTGCGTACATTTTATAGGAGTTGACCCCGGTCCACTACAAGGAAATTTAGTATGTTTAGTTATCCCACCCTCTTGCAAACATACCAATGCCTGCAATGTTTTAAATGTTGACCCTGGCGAATATTGACCCTGCACTGCTCTATTAAGCAATGGCTTAGTCTTATCCTTTTGCAATATCGGATAGTATTCCGAACGCAAGCGTCCAACCAACAACGACGGATTCCACGTCGGGTTTGATGCCATTGCCAAAATTTCTCCTGTCGCAGGCTCTATCGCCACAACGCTACCTATCTTACCTTGCAACAACTCTTCTGCCACCATCTGCAAATCAATATCCAACGTTGTTGTAATATCAGTTCCTGATATTGGCATCACATCCTCCTCGCCATCTTTATATCTACCTTGAATTCTACCGCGAGAATCTCGCAATAAAATTTCAACACCATTCACCCCGCGCAACTCTTTCTCATACGACAATTCTAATCCATCAACTCCGGCATAGTCTCCCAATCTATACGTAGGATCACGTTCTATTTGTTTTTTATTCACCTCACCAATCGACCCAAAAACATGAGCTCCACATGGATAACTATAATTACGCAATGTGCGACCCTGAACCGAAAAGCCTGGAAATTTACGCAAATGCTCTTGAATCATAGCATAATCCTCTGGCGACAATTGTGTTATAAATCGCTGTGGTGTCAGCGACGAATATCCAGGATTCTTTCGCTTATCTTTAATATATTCAATACGCTCTACAAACTGTTCGTAAGTAATATCCAACAAATTACAAAGTTCAAGCGTATCAATTGGAGTTTTAGCCTTATGCAAAACATTCAAATCCTTCATCGTCACCATCAAATCATAAGTCGGCTGATTATACACCAACAACTTACCATTTCTATCATATATCAACCCTCGAGAAGCATAAATCGGCTTACGATAAAAAGCATTATCGTCAGCCGCTTCGCTATAGTCCTCAAACAATTGCAATTGCGCTAACCTTCCTACGAATATCGCAACAAAAAAAGCAAGAACTATATAAATTATTATACTCCTATCCTTATATTTATCATTCAACATATCCTATTTTCTTATCTTTTCCAAAGTCAAAACTAACACTAAAGTAATCAACGAACTAACCAATGCTTTCAACAACACCATCCAAAAATACACCATCGAAAATGCTTCCAACCAAAACAACATCAAATGATGCACAAACACTATCAAAACTATATACTTCAAATAGTTCACACCCATAGTCCTAAAACGAGGCATAATCCTATCTTGTTCTTCTTGTGTCGACACCAATCGCAATATATATGGTCGCAAAAATGCAATCATTGTTGTTGCCATCGCATGTATTCCCCATGTATTAGAAAAAACATCAATCAACAACCCCAACACAAATCCAATCACAATCAACGACATACGATTCATATGAATTGGCAGTGCTATTATAAAATAAACATATAAAAAAGGATTTATTACATGCGCAATTTGAATATTATTAAACAACAAGACTTGAAAAAAAACAAGCCCTACAAACCACGAAATAAATTCTATTGTATTTTTCATTTTCCAATTGTTTTTTGAAGATCCGACAACTCATGCTTATTCTTATAAGAAGCAATTGTCACATACGAAAGCGACTGAAAATCTACCGCAAGCGAAACATCTATATCACAAAACATCGTATGCTCTACTAACGACACTTTATCCACTGTACCTATCAAAATACCCTCTGGGAATATTGCCGAAAAACCACTCGTCACTACCGAATCTCCTGCTACAACATTTGTATGATTTGGAATCTCTTCCAATTTTGCATAATTCGGATTTCTTCCCTTCCATACCACTGGTCCCAAAACCTCATTACTCTTAATCTTTGCGCTTATAATCTGATCCGGATTTATTATTGGCAACACTACCGAGTAATTCTTACTAACGCGCAATACAACTCCAACAACTCCCTGCGGAGCAAAAACTCCCATATCTGCCTCTATTCCATGCTCACTTCCCTTGTCTACAATAATATAATTCTGCAAATCATATACACTATTATACACCACTTTTGCCGAAATATACTCTATATCTCCATCAACATCACTACAAATCGAATCAGAAAAATTAAACCTCGATCCAATATCCGACATTTCACTACGCAAACGAGCATTCTCCTCTGCCAACAATCTATTCGCTTCTGCTAAACCAAAATAATCTGTTACCGATGTAGCAACACTATACGTCCACGCTGACATTGTAGTCGCATAACGAAATGCTACCGAGCGTTGCAAATCATTCTTATTAACTACAAGCAAAAAAGCCAACAATTCTAAAACTACAAAAAGAATAAAAGCCAAATGCTTATATAAAAAATCTAATATCTTATTCATGCCTTTACTATATTAGCAATAAATATCAATACTACAACAAATAAGTCCGACCAATCCAACATGTCAGACAAGTCAGACAGTCGGACGGGTCGGACAATAACCTCTATCCTTATTTCTTATCTAAGCAAGAAACGGAATTTATCAATGTTTTTCAACGCAATACCCGTACCACGAGCCACCGAACGCAATGGATCCTCTGCCACATGGAACTGTATTTGAACTTTATCTGTCAAACGTTTAGCCAAACCTTTAAGCAACGCTCCACCACCTGCAAGATAAATACCATTTGTAACCAAGTCGGCATACAACTCTGGCGGTGTCTCTTCCAATGCTGCAAGAATAGCTGTCTCTATCTTCGAAATCGATTTATCCAAACAGTGTGCTATCTCTTGATAAGAAACTGGCACTTCCATTGGCAATGCTGTAATACGATTAGGTCCTACAACCTTCATATCTGCTGGTGCATCATCACCCAAATCAATAAGCGCAGAACCAACCTCTTTCTTAATTCGCTCTGCCATCACCTCGCCTACTTTAATATTATGTTGACGGAACATATAGTCCATAATATCTTGCGTAAACGCATCTCCTGCCACACGAATCGACTTATCCGTAACAATACCACCCAACGAAATAACAGCAATCTCTGTAGTACCACCACCGATATCAACCACCATATTACCCTCCGGTGCTTCTACATCAAGACCTATACCCAAAGCTGCTGCCATTGGTTCAAAAATCATATACACATCACGACCTCCTGCATGCTCTGCCGAGTCACGCACCGCACGAATTTCAACCTCAGTACTACCTGATGGAATACCAATCACCATACGCAACGATGGAGTAAAAATATGACCCTTATTCGGAATCATCTTTATCAATCCACGAATTAACAACTCCGCAGCATGGAAATCGGCAATAACACCATCACGCAAAGGACGAACTGTATAGATATTAGGATTCTCCTTACCTCGCATTTGCGCAGCTTTAAAACCAATCGCCTCCAACTTCTCCGAACGCTTATCCAACGCCACTACCGAAGGTTGATCCACCACGATTTTATCATTATGAATAATGACCGTATTCGCAGTTCCCAAGTCCATCGCTATCTCTTGTGTCAACGAAAATAAACCCATTTTTTACCTAAATTTTTAAATTTTAAAACTTGAATTTTAACCTAAAATAATCTTTTGCAAAGTTACAAAAAAATCACACAAAAAACAACTTTTTCCGCCCTATTTTTTTACACATTTTTTCAACAATGGAATCTCGCTCAATGGCAAATCTTTCTTTACCAAATAAACCAAAAATACCAACAGCAACACTGTGCGATAACCCATTCTCAACCAAAAGTTTGGCACTTCAACCATTGTTCCTGCCACCCACAATCCCGCAGTCAACAACACATACACACCTATGCTCTTCAACGGATACGACACTGCATAATATTTCTGTCCGATAAAATAACTCAACAACATCATCACTACATAGCTCACCAACGACGCGCTCGCACTCGCCCAATAACTATATTTTGGCACAAACACCACGTTGATTATCAGCGTTATTACAAATCCCACTATCGAAAACCACGCACCCCATATCGTCTTATCAATCAATTTATACCACAACGAAAGATTATAAACCACCCCCTGCACTAAATACGTTATCAACACAATCGGTATTATCTGCAAGCCCTCACGATACTGTGGTCCAAGCACATACTGAAACACATCCATATAAAACACCATCCCCAAAAATATCAACAACGCCGCAATTATATAGTATTTCATCGCATCGGCATAACTCTCTTTGCTATCTCTACTGCCATGCTTTGCAAACACAAACGGCTCATACGCAAACCTAAACGCATACGTAAACATCATCATTATCATCGCTATCTTAAAACTTGCCCCATATATCCCCAACTGACGCATACCCTCCTCTGCATCGGGATATACCATCGGAAATATAATCTTATCCACTGTCTGATTCATAATACCCGCAATACCCAACAACAACAGTGGCAAACTATACCCCAACATCCTCTTCAACAACGCCCAATCAAACGTCCACTTACCCACAAACACAAATGGCAACAACGCCAACGTCACCGACACCGTTGATATCACATTCGACACAAAAATATAACCCACTCCATACGACGGATTATAAAACCAATCTATCAACTCTGGCTTCCAATCCATTATCATCGGACATCCCACCAAAAAGAACAAATTACACCCGATGTTCACGAATATCATAAACAATTTCAACGCCGCAAAGGTCAAAGGCCTATTCTTATATCGCAAATAACTGAACGGAATACTATCAAACGCATCCATCGCCACCGCCACACCGAGCATAGCAATAAACTCAGGATGAGCTCCATAACCCATCAAATCTGCCACATTCTGCCTAAACAACAAACACAACACCGCAAACACCACCGACGTCACAGCCAACGACGTCAATGTTGTACTATACACCCTATTCGTCTTTTTTTCATCCTCGGCATCATTATTCACAAAACGGAAAAAACCCGTCTCCATCCCATAGGTCAATATGATGATAACCAATGCAGTCCAAGCATAAAGATTAGTCACAATCCCATACTCCGACGCATCGGCCAACACATAACTATACAAAGGCACCAAACACCAATTCAAAAACTTACCCACAATACTGCTCAATCCATAAATCGCAGTCTCCTTTGCCAACTGTTTCAATCCTGCCATAATTCAATAAAAAAATATCTATTTTTAATTCCTCATTCCTAACTCCTCATTCCTCATTCAAACACACACTCTCATTGTGTATCGTCAACAACCTCACTCCTACCAAACAGCAACCTTTACCCTACCTTCTTCATAGGATAACCCTACCTTCTCCATACCCACTCTCAGTGTGTATTCAATCAAAAAGCGACTGTTCCAAATCCCCTCTCGTACGCCCAAGATGCTTATATGCCAACTCTGTCACCTCACGACCACGAGGCGTTCTTTTTATGAAACCCTCTTTAATCAAGAATGGCTCATACACCTCCTCAATCGTGCCTGCATCCTCACTCATCGCTGTCGCAATCGTAGTCAATCCCACAGGGCCACCTTTGAACTTATCAATCATCGTCAACAATATCTTATTGTCGATTTCATCCAATCCATAACGGTCGATATTCAATGCCTCAAGTGCATAACAAGCAATAGTGCGATCGATTCTACCACTACCTTTCACTTGAGCAAAGTCGCGCACACGACGCAACAAAGCATTCGCAATACGAGGCGTACCACGACTACGGCGTGCAATCTCTACCGCCGCCTCTCGCACTATCGGCACTTGCATTATTGCCGACGAACGCTCAATGATACCTACCAACACCTCGTCATCGTAGTATTCAAAGTGGCAATTTATACCAAAACGCGCACGCAACGGAGCAGTCAAAAGTCCACTACGCGTAGTAGCCCCAATCAACGTAAACGGTTCCAACTCTATCTGCACCGACCTTGCCGAAGGACCTTTATCAATCATAATATCAATACGATAGTCCTCCATTGCCGAGTACAAATACTCCTCCACCACCGGACTCAAACGATGTATCTCGTCAATAAACAACACATCATTGCGCTCCAACGACGTGAGTAGTCCCGCCAAATCGCCTGGTTTGTCCAACACCGGTCCCGATGTCAACTTAAACCCTACACCCAACTCATTAGCTATAATGTTACTCAACGTAGTTTTGCCAAGCCCCGGAGGTCCGTGCAACAATGTGTGGTCAAGACTCTCGCCACGCATACGCGCTGCCTGAACAAAGATGCTGAGGTTCTCAACCACCTTGTCCTGTCCCGCAAAATCGTCAAACGACAACGGACGCAACGCCTTATCCAAATCACCCTCAGCCTCTCGCTTCGGATTATGTATATCAAATTCACTCATAATCAATTAATAATTAAGAATTAAAAATTCCTCACTCCTCATTCCTCATTGTATAAAATATTCTCTCAATCGACCCATATTTCGCCACAAGCGCATCCTTCTCGCCCTGCTCAATCACATTACCCTTATTGATAACTATCACATCGTCGCACACTTGCTCCACCTCTTGCATAATATGAGTAGAAAATATCACCAATCTATCACGCCCCAAATCCTTAATCAACTGACGAATTTCTATCAACTGATTAGGGTCGAGACCCGTAGTAGGTTCATCCAATATCAATACTCTCGGATTGTGTATAATCGCCGCCGCAATACCAACTCTCTGACGATAGCCTTTTGACAACTGCCCAATCTTCTTATTCGCCTCCACTGTCAACCCCGTGCGCTCAATCACGCCCTCAACAGTTTCTCTTCTCGCAACACCCTTCAAGCCATACACCTCTGCCACAAACTCCAAATACTCACGCACATACATATCTAAATACAACGGATTATGCTCAGGCAAATACCCCACCAATCGCTTCGTTGCCACATCATCCACCGCCACTCGCTTACCATCAATCAACACCTCGCCCTCATCTGCAGCAATATAACCCGTCACAATCTTCATAAGCGTAGACTTACCAGCACCATTCGGTCCCAACAATCCCACGATTCGACCAGCATCAAACTCTTGATTTATAGAGCACAACACTCGTTGAGCACCATAACTTTTCGATATATTTTTTATTTCCAATAACATACTCTACATTGATATTATTATAACGTGCAAAGTTACTAAAAAATTTCAAATTTCAAATTTCAAATTTCAACTTTTTTTCGTAACTTTGCACTCTATATGAAAAGAAGACAACAAACACATATCCTAACACTCATCATTGCAATGGTCATCGGCATTGCAACCACCTTTGTTGTCTCTATCTTCACTACCGAATACGCCAAAGTTGTATGCCAAACTATAGAAAATAGCGAACACCAAGAACAACAAAAACCGCTATTCTCTCAACTATCGGCACTCAACATACAAATCACGGCAAACAATAGCAAACTGCCGACCTTCACAACTCAAACTTTGGCAAAACGAGTATCGACACAGTCGACACTCAACAACCTGCTCATATTAGCAAATAGTATAATACACAACATCTTACACGAGAACAACTGTAGCCATATCCTATCTTACAGTCATCGTCCTCCGCTGTATTATATCTTTGCATTACATCGTATGCGGAATTAGCCTCCGCCCTCCCCCCTAAATAAAACACACACATTTTTTAGTAGCAAGTCGCAAGTAACAAGTCGCAAGAATATGTTACACAACTTGTTACACTCTATTTATTCTATCAACTTGTCAGACCAGTCCGACTTGTCCGACCCGTCAGACTTATATACTAACACTAACAAAAAAACTAAATGAAAAATAATAATATTCCGGAAAACCTTCTCGAAGGTCTCAACACAACAGAAAAGCGCAATAGCGCATCAATCGTCAAAACACTTGTATATCTTGTAGTTGCAGTGGCAGCAACATGCTCACTCGTCTTCATCAAAGATAGCAAATCATCAATCTATATGCTTATGGGTATCGTGACAGCATTTGGCTACATCATGGCAGTATGCGTTCTAATCTTCGCTCATAAAGATATTCTCTGCGAAGGCAAACGTCTCAATGGACACACACTATATTTCGACACAGCCAACGCTAACGTTGAAAAAGCCATTGCATCAAAAGACGCCAAAGCATTGAAAAACTACAAAAACGAAAGCGAAAATGGTCTTAAACTCGAATTGGCTTACTCAGACGACCTCAGCATCGCACGCTATCGTCTCTATCGCTACATCCCATTCGAATTCCAACCAGATAGCGAAATCATCGAGCTCAATGCAGAACAAGTTAAAGTGTTAACACAACTTTAATACACAAAACAAATAAAAGCACGGAAGTCACATTTTTCATAATCAAAAAGTTTAAAGTTAAAAGTTTCCACCGACTTCCGTGCTTTACAATAACAATAGGCTAACCCTACAAGGTTAGCCTATTGTATTTATATAATCTTTTGTTACATAATCACTCAAAAGGTTGGCGCCAGTCGCAGCCTTCGCGCCAGAGGGAGCAGCCATAGGCAGTGCGCCCTTTGATAATCACGCCTTTGCCACATTTAGGGCATGGGGCACCTTCGGTGACAGCAGGTGGTTTAGGCGTAGATTTTGTAGTCTTTGGTTTTGAGGCTTTTGGCTTTGAGGGTTGCTTTTTAGGTTGCTCTTGTACGTCAGTAACAAGACGGTGAGTTGGGTTTTCCTTCATCACTTCGAGGACTACATTACCTACCATCTGCTTCAATTCATCAATAAATTGCGATGCTGGGTATGTACCTTTTTCTATATCACGAAGTTTCTTTTCCCACTGACCAGTGAGTTCTGCCGATTTCAGAAGGTCGAACTGTATGGTAGCTATAAGGTCAATACCCATCTGCGTAGGCACAAGCGACTTACGCTCTTTGCGGATGTAGTTGCGTTTGAAAAGAGTTTCGATGATAGCAGCACGGGTAGACGGACGTCCTATGCCGTTCTCCTTCATGGCATCGCGAAGTTCTTCGTTTTCAACGAATTTACCAGCAGTCTCCATTGCTCGAAGGAGAGTTGCCTCAGTGTATTGTTTGGGTGGTGTGGTTTGCTTTTGCGCTAAGTCTGGAGTATGAAGACCTCGTTCGCCCTTAACGAATTGAGGCAACACTCTTCCCTCATCATCATCTTTTTCATCAGTTAAATCAATAGCCCCTACTCCTTGCTCCTTATTCCCTACTCCATATTCAAATACTGCGCGCCAACCTGGTTCGAGGATGCGTTTGCCCGTGACCTTAAACTCTACGCCATTGACGTCACCCATAACGGTGGTGGTAGAAATCTTACATTCGGGATAGAAATTGGCTATGAAATGGCGCACAACGAGGTCGTAAACCTTGCGCTCGGACTCGGTCATTGCGGCATTATTGTACCCAGTAGGAATAATGGCATGGTGGTCGGTAACTTTGGCATTGTCGAACACTTTTTTCGACTTAGGTAACTTATTGAGATTAAGTGCCGCCACCAATGGTTCATAGCCTTTCAAGCCACGCAAAGTGGCAGGCATTTTGGGATATAAATCCTCGCTCAAGAAGGTGGTATCGACACGTGGATAGGTGGTGAGTTTCTTTTCGTAGAGCGATTGGATAAGCTTGAGAGTTTCGTCGGCCGAGAAAGAGAATTTCTTATTGCACTCGACTTGCAACGAGGTGAGGTCGAATAGTTTAGGTGCCGATTCAGTGCCTTTTTTCTCGGTCACTGAGGTAACTTCGAATTCGTGACCTTCGATTTGTTTTAGAGCTTCGCGCGCCTCATCTTCGGACTTATATTTGCCTTTGGTGCTTGAGAATGTGACGTCGCGATAGAGGGTTTTGAGTTCCCAATAAGGCTCGGAGATGAAGTTCTTTATCTCGTTGTAGCGATTGACGATGAGCGCCAAAGTGGGAGTTTGAACACGACCAATAGATAGGACTTGACGATTGCCGCCATACTTGAGCGTGTAGATACGGGTGGCGTTCATGCCAAGCAACCAATCGCCTATGGCACGCGCAAGACCAGCCTCGTAGAGTGGCTGAAAATCAGAGGCATCTTTGAGAGCCTTGAAGCCATCGCGGATAGCCTCCTCGGTAAGCGACGAAATCCACAAACGCTTGACAGGGCATTTGCAAAGTGCTTTTTGCATAACCCAACGCTGAATAAGTTCTCCCTCTTGGCCAGCATCACCACAGTTGATGACTTCGGTGGCATTTGCCATAAGGCTTTGGATGATGGCGAATTGCTTTTTATAATTATCTATTTCGATTAGTTTAATACCAAAACGAGCGGGGATAATAGGCAGAGAGCTATAGTTCCAGCCTTTCCACTCGGGGAGGTAGTCGTGAGGCTCTTTGAGCGTACAGAGGTGACCATAGGTCCATGTAACTTGATAGCCATTGCCCTCAAGGTATCCATCTTTCTTCGTATTTGCACCAAGTATGGCGGCGATTTCGCGCGCTACGCTTGGCTTTTCGGCTATGCAGAGTTTCATGTTTATTTTGGTGTTTTTTGAGATGTTTTTAGAAGTGAATACACACTGAGAGTGTGTATTTTCAGGGTTGCTTGCACCTTGCTTGCAGGTTGCTGTATAGTATATTTAAAATTGCTGTTTGATTTTTGAGAATACACACTGAGAGTGTGTATTATTTTTTGAGCTGGATATTGACCGATTCTTCGTGAATAAGTTGATAAATTTGCTTGATTAGTTGGGTTGATAGACCAAGTTCGTCGGCAAGGTCAAGACGATTTTGGATTAGGTCGTTGTAACGCCCGGTTTGCACGATTGGCATATTGTGTTTGTGCTTGTAGTCGCCTATCTCGCGAGAGACTTGCATACGACGAGCGAGGGTCTCGATTAGGATTGTGTCGAGGGAGTCGATTTGACTGCGCAGTTCAGCAAGTTCATGATTGTTGGTTGTGCGTTGATGGACGACTAAACTTTGTGTGACAGAGGCAAATTCGGCAGGAGTGAGTTGCTGATCGGCATCGCTAAGTGCCTGCGTTGGATTGTTGTGCACCTCTATCATAAGACCATCAAAATCGAGGTCGAATGCCTTTTGTGAAAGATGTTGTATATGCTCTTTGGCTCCGCCAATATGCGATGGATCGCAAATGATTGGTATTTTAGGGAATTGGCGATGGAGCTCAATCGGGATGTGCCACTGTGGGTCGTTGCGGTATGAAAGTGAATTGTAGATTGAAAAACCTCGATGAATTGCCATGATGCGCTGGAGACCAGCTTGTTGGAGGCGTTTGATGGCACCAATCCAAAGATTTATGTCAGGATTCATTGGATTTTTGACCAAAACGAGCATATCGTTGTTACCACGAAGGACATCGGCAATCTCTTGAACGGCAAAGGGGTTGGTGGTTGTGCGCGCTCCTATCCACACGAAATCGAGACCAGCAGCCACGGCAAGGCGAGCATGCTCGGCATTAGCTATTTCGGTGCCGACAGACATACCTGTGTTGATTTTGACTTGATGCAACCATTGTAGTCCTATCTCGCCGACACCTTCAAATGTGCCAGGTTGAGTGCGAGGTTTCCATAGTCCTGCACGAAAATATTTTACGCCTTGAGCCGAGAGGGCTTTGGCAGTAGATATGACTTGTTGCTCCGACTCGGCAGAACAAGGACCAGCTATAATTAATGCACAATTCATAATGCACAATTCACAATTTCATTAATATTACTTTGCAAAGTTACAAAAAAAAAATGAGAACCGAAAAGTATTTTTCGATTCTCATTCAAATTTATTTATAGTCTAAGTTCGCTTATCGTACGAACTTGCCAGATGCAATAACTTGATTGTCGTAAACAAAAGTGTAAATGTAGATTTGACGATTATTTGGCAAATAGATAATCGTACCACCTTCGTGTGGAAGACGTATATCATCGTTAGGGTCAACAAGTCCTACCGTTTCGGTCAAAATAGGAGTTCCATCTGCGGTGTAAATCATTACTTTGACATTGTCGCGCAAAGAAGATGCTTTGAAATAACCTTCACCTAATGTTGTCCATGCGACATCGTCGTAAGAAGGTGCATTGCCTGGATTGCGATCGGTTGTCATGAAATTGATTGTATACGTACCAATAGAACCATCTTCGGCTTCGACGTAGATAATGGTTGGTTCGTTAATAAATCCATAAGTAATATCTACAATTTGAGAATCTTCCGCTTTTTCATATGACACTTCTGGTATAGAAGCACTTGGGAAAAGCAAGTAAGTATATTCGTATTGAGTTGAAGAGAAGTTCTCGATAGAAACACCGTTCACTTTCAAATCGTTCAATAAAGTATTACTACTCAACAAGATTTCAAATTCTACGACATAAACATTTGTTGTAATGCCATCTTCGGCAGTAACCAAAACAACTATTTCGGTAGGGCTATTTTGCGAAACAACAACAGTTTGTGTAGGCAAAATTTGCTCGTATAACAAATCTTCGGCCGTAGGCAAAGAAGCTGTGTCTGTACCAATTGGGAATGTAACAACATACTCAAATACAAGAGAATCGAACTCAATAGCCTCAGGCATATCAGAAACAGCAAGAGATTTGAGATATGCATTGTCGCTCTTGCGAACTACATAACTGATAGAATACTCTGAAATATTCATCTCATCTTCGGAAATAACAGTGATATATGTAACACTATCCAACGATAAGCCTTTGATTTCAATAGACGAATATACTTCGGCCATAGCTTCGTATTCTATTTTCGGCAATTCAGTTGTTCCATAAGGGAATTCGATTTCATAATCATATACGTCGCTTGAAAAATCCATATTTGCACTAAAGTTTTGAGCTTTAGTCGAAATATTCTCGCCTCCAATTATGATTGACTTCAATTGTGATATAGGACATTTTTCTTTTATAAATGCAATTCGATAAGATGCACTAGTAACCCCATCTTCTGCAGTAACATTAATCACAGCAGTATCTCCCACTAAGATAGCAGGAATATATTCTACCGATGATGCAGGGTCGACAACCGAATATGTGATACGTGGCAAATATGTTTGCTCGTATTTAATCGTCATCTGATATTCATACACCTCACTATCAAAAGCGTCAATCATTTCGCCATCTGTATAAATACCAGATAACAATGCCACTTTAGAGAATTCAACAGAGAAGTTTACAAAATAATATTTTTGCATACCATTTTCAGCAGTAACGATAACTTTATAACCACCTTCAAGACCACCATTAATTATCTCTACTGTTTGATACTCATCTCCTTTTTCATATGTCAACTCTGGCAACTCAGTTGCTCCAATCGGCAATTGAACGTCATATTCTGTTTGTGTTGGATCAAAATCGAAATTAGGCATTCCTGCAATATACAAACCGAGCAAATCATTGTTTTCCGACAATGTTTGAGTAAACAAAATAACATATGTACGAGTAACATCCTTGTTACCTGCTACTACATGAATATAATTTGGTTTATTAAACTCATTTGAACTTTCGAGCGTAACTGTTTGATATTCGTCGCCGACCTCCCATTCGATCACTGGCAAAGTTTTTCTGCCAACAGGAAGTGCTATTGTGTACATCAATTCATCAGCATCAAATCCTTCAACTCCCACTCCATCAACATACAATGCTTTCAATGCCGAATTTGTAGAATTTATTGTTTCAAATTCGATAACATACTCTCTCTCTAAACCTTCAGTTTGTGGCGACACTTTGATTATCACAGTACCATCTTCGGTTGTTATCATCTCGATGCTTTGCCATTGATCCATTGCTTCATATGAAATAATAGGTTTTTGAGTACCTACTACGGTTGTAATTCTATATTCACTACGTTTTGCATCGAAATTTCTATTTGCTGTATATCCAACACCTTCTTTCACAAGTGGCAACCCATTCACATAAATCATATTCAAACGATTCTCTTCTGACAACAATAAGTTGTAGTGAATTTGATAATCCATTGTCGAACCATCCTCGGCTGTCACACGAATAATTGTTGTACCATCCAAGCCACCATCTATAATATCTATAGTCTGTCCATCTTGACCTGCAACTACCGACAATTCTGGCACAACCGCAGTTCCAACAGGCAAATCAAAATTATACTCAAAATCAGAAGGTTTAAATCCATCTAACAATTGTCCGTCTTTAAGAATAGCGGCCAAAGTAACATCACTACTACGTTGTGTTTCTATATTAACACGATATTCTCGAGTATCACCATTTTCAGCTGTAACAACTATTAAAATTGTGTCACCTAAATCAACTACATTAACATTTTGATAAGCATCACCTCTTTCGTAAGTTACAATAGGTTGTGTTTCGTCTGCTTCGACTGCATAATTATAAATCAATGTGTTTGCATCAAAGTTTTTAATTGAAACATAATTCAATGCCAAATCATTAAGCGATGTATTATCCGACAATTGATTTGTTACATTCAACACATATTCGACAGTTGCCCCACTTTCGGCTGTAACTGTAATTATATAACGAACACCATTTACAAGGGTTTCGGATGTGATATCTGATGTCTGACCATAAGCAGCATATTCTACCGAAACAGTAGGTTGTTGTGGTTGATCTACTTTGATATCACCCAAATACTCCATCTCAATATCATACTCAAATATATTTGCATCGAATGCCGCAGATGATGTATATCCTACCCCATTAACAGACAACGATGCTCCATTGATAAGGATATTTTTCAACGTTGCCACACTATTTTTCTCAGTAGCAAATACAACACGAGTATCTTTGATATTTTGAGCATCTTCACTCACTGTTGTAAATGTAAATACGGCTTCTGGTTTCGACAAATCGGCATTTGCATTTTCGGCAAAATTCACACTCATCGATGCATTTTCTGGAGCCACTGCTCTCAAATAATTCTTTCCGTAATGCTCGGCATCCAATTCATACTCGTCAATTGCAGGAGCAAAACCTTCAATTCGAGCTCCATCTATCTCTAAGACTGCCAAATCCGACAATGCTTTTGGAGTAACTATTTGTGCTATCTCATATGTCGTTGTATCTAAAATAATTTTTGTGGTGTCGGCAGTTGATACAACTACTACTTTATCAGCCACCTCACCTGTTGTAAATACATATTTAACACATTCGATATCAGTAACGTTAACTTGATACAAATAATTATCTTCTGCAAAATCAACAAATGATTCACCATTCACAACAAGCGACGTCAATTTATTTGACATTGGCACCTCACGTATAAAGTTGATTGCATACTCACCTTTTGCTACTCCATCTTGAGCCAACACCTCAATTTTCGATTGTGGTTCGGCTACTGTATAAGTTACAACTTGACCTTCCGATTCTCTTTCGAATGTATAAACTGGAAGTGCATCATTTGCGCCAAGTCGAACATTATATTCATATACATCTGCATCAAATCCATCCAAACCACCAATTGATTTCAATGTTGCTACGTTGTTTTTCTCTTCTACAAACTCAATCGTATAAGTACGCTTGTCGCCACTTTCGGCTGTAACCAAAACTGACAATGTATTTGAATTCAACACGCCATATTCAATAGTTTGATGATATGACGAGCCTAACGCCATAACCGATGGCAACTGACGATCAAGATTTGGAATTACATATGTATAGTTCAATTTTTCAGAGTTGAAACCTTCAAGTAACACACCTCCAACATACAAGCCTGATAACTTATTATTGTAAGACTCGCTACGCATAAAGTTTAGCGTATATGTACAAACTTTACCATCCTCACCTTTCGACGTAATAATAGCCGTACGTCTACGTTGTGAATCTTCTTCGGTCATCACAATATCGTGCTCTTGATCGGCTACTTGACCCTCAATCTTAATGCTTGGATTTATGCTCTCTGCATCTAAAATTATATTATTATATGTGAATGTTTTTGGACTAAAATATTCATACGATTGACCATCAATTTTAATATCTTTCAACAAATTATTATATCCAAATCTAAGATTATCAATCAACAATTCAGCTTTTTGTCCTTTATTATGTCCACATTTTTCAACACCCGAAGCATTAAATGCAATATTCAATTTATTAACCTCAACACCGTCTACATATCCTATGGCGAAGCTTTGTGTTGTTAATCCGCCATCATAAGATGTAAATGATTGAGTAAATTTATTGCTTTTCATTGTTGATCCGTCTCCCACATTCACCAACGCATACCACTCACTTACATAAGAAGACGAAATACGTCGTGAATCAAAATAAAATACATCTGGCGTATTTCTATACGATATACCTGCTCCATTATCAACTGTTACGGTTGTTTTACCTGCTTCTCTTAGACTTACATTCAATCCTGCCATTGCTATTGTTGTTGGGAAGGACCCTCCAATACCATCAATTGCTGAAGTCTTTGTAATAGATAATCGTACAACTCCTGAATTATTTTCATTATATACCTCTTTACCTGTCTTAAATGTTGAAAGAAATGAACTTGCCTTATCTGCAGGCACTTCCCATCCAATTGGTTTAGCTCCTCCATTATTTTTAGCCTCTCCCCATTGTGAGAAATCAGCATTAGGTATTACGTCTGATGTATAATGATAATAAATAGAATAAACTATTTCTGTCACTGGGTCATGCAATACAACTCTAAATAAATTAGAATTATTTACAAGAACATCACATGCAAGACCATCTGGAATGGTATAAGACACTGTCGGTTTTTTTCCGTCTGTAACTTCATAAACATATGTTGTCTTTTCTGGTTTAAACCCTGCAAGCGAAACTCCATTTACTTTTATATCCTCAAAAGCTATTATAGGTGTATTATCTACAGACAAATTAAATATATATTCTTTACGATCTGTAGCATCTTGCGAATAAACCACCACTCTAGCTTTTCCATTTGGCGAGTTTGCCGACACAAACACGGCTTGTTCTTCATAATTCTTAATATATGATATTTCAGGCACTTTCACTGTGTTATGTGGTAACACTACATCATATTCATACTGACCTTCTACAATAGTAACAGTTTCCGAACCTATTGTTACTGCTTGCAATACATTCGCTTTATCCGATACTGTTTTCTTAAATGTGAATGTATAAACATTTGTTGTTCCATCTTCTGCCACTACGGTCAATGTCGATGGTGTCAACAAGTTGCCATGTTTATATATTACTGTCTGTTCTACAAGGTCACCATGATTACCATTTATCCACTCCAATGTTGGCACTGTATTCACTTGATATGGCAAATTGATTTGATAATCAAACACATTCTCATCAAACGAGAAGGTTATCTCTTCGTTCGACAACTCTACGTTGCTCAATGTTGCTATATTTGATTTCGCTACAGCAAACACTATTCTATACTCTTCTGTCACTGTCGAATCTGGCGACAACACACTCACAATTGTTGTGTCATTCACACCTCCATAGGTTATAGTAACTTGAGCATCTGAATCTACTGGTTTTGCATATATTTGTGGCACAATGCGTGTGCGCCAAGGCAACTCTACTACATACTCTTTCTTATCTGCGTGAAATCCTGAAATTGTTTCAAATGCATAACTACCATCGTTTCCATACAATTGCAAATCTTCCAACCTTGCTTCGCTCGACAACACCATATTATAACGCACTTTATAGAGACGTTGCGATTTTCTGTCTTGCGACACTACCAAAATATCTGTTCCCTTCCATCCTGCATCTGCAAGAGCCACAGTTTGATATTCATCTCCTACAACATATGTCACAACTGGCATCTCAGCTTCAATTTCCATCGACGAGAGCACCACTGAATCTCCTTCAAATCTACTCCACTCTATCTGACGTCCATTCACCGCTATTTGCGACAGTTCTACTTTTGTCGATTGTGCTTTTACTATATTCAACACATAAGTTTGTTTTGCTTTTTCATCCGCCGCTATCACCTCAATTGTTGCAACGCCCTCTAATGCCGGAAGCGACATCATCACTTGTTGTGCTTCATTCTCTTTTGTATATGTTACACTTGGCAATTGTGTTGCATCTATTGGCAACTCCAATGTATATTCAAATTTATTTGCTTCAAAATCCGCAATAGTATCCCCATCAAATTGAATACTTGTCAATGTTGCCACCGACGTTTTCTCTATCTCAAAATGTACAACATACACTCTCTCTGCACCATTTTCTGCACGCACATACACGCGAGTATCACCATTCACACCACCTTTCTCTATATATGCAACTTGACTAGCATCCAAAAGTTCATATTCTACTATAGGCAACTCAACTACTCCTAATGGCAATTTGTATGTATATTCCAACACCTCTGCATCGAATCCTTCTATTGTTGCGCCTGCCACTTTTAGGTCTTTCAATGCAACTACGTTTGATTCTGGATAGTGTACACGTACTGTATATACGTTCGCTGCTCCCGACTCTGGTTGTACTGTGATTTTCGCAACACCTACAATTTGAGGCGTTACGATAGATACCACCTGTCCTGCGTTCTTATCTACTGTGAATGTAGGACATTTTGCCGCATCTTCTGCAATTTCGTATGTATATTCCAATTTCTCTGCATCAAAGCCATCCAATGCCACTCCATCAACATATATCATTTTCAAGAAGGCATTTGCCGATTTTTCTACCGAGAATGTGATTGTATATGTGCGCAATGTGCCATCTTCTGCACTCACTTTTATCAATGTCACACCGTTCACACCGCCTTTCTGTATCACAACCACTTGTGCGGCATCGGCTTTCTCTACCTCTATCTCTGGCAACACAATTGTTCCACTTGGCAACACACATCTATAATCTAACGAATCTGCACGGAATCCTTCTATTGCCACTCCTCCCACTTTTATTGCATTCAAATTCACATTACTATTTGTTTCAACGCTGAATTTGAGCACATATGTATTTCTTGCTCCCGATTGTGCTGTCACTGTGATACGCGATTCACCATTCACACCGCCTTCTGTCAAACGCACTGTTTGGAATTCATCTGCTACCTCCCATGTGATAACTGGCAATTTTGTTGTTCCGCGTGGCAACACTATTGTGTATTCAAATCTCTCCGACTCGAATCCTTCTACCAACACTCCATCCAATTGAATACCATTCAATGTCGATACCGACGATTGTTGTACACTATATTTAATTGTGTACACCGAGTACGAACCATCTTGTGCAGTTACTGTAACACGTGTAGTACCACTCAAATTTGCAGCATTATTCACTGTCACTGTTTGATACTCATCGCCTTTTGTATATGTCACAGTTGGCACTGCTGTTGTTCCCAATGGCAAATTCACCACATAATCTTTCACATCCGATGCAAATCCTTCTATCGAAACTCCATTCAATTTAATATCTGCAAGTGTCGATACCGACGATTTTTGAGCGTAGAATGTTATACGATAAATGGTTGTAAATGTTCCCGATTGCGATTTCACTGTTATTTGCGATGTACCTTCCAATCCACCATCTACAAATGTCACCACTTGATATACATCACCCTGTTCCCATGTGATTTTTGGTGCTGTTGTCGTTCCCAATGGCAAGTTAACTGTATACGATGTTTTATCTACATCGAAACCTGTCAACTCCTCACCATCAATATAAATCATTGCAAGACGCGAATACGACGACTCGGTGATTTTATATGTAATCTTATACGTACGAGTATTTGTTGTTCCCTTTGGTGTTACTTTTATCACCACTCCTCCATCAAGACCTTTATTCTCTACAACAATGTCATGGTGTTCTGGATATGCTGTTGTATATTCCACCACCGGAGCCTCTGTGGTTCCCAATGGCAACTCTACAACATAGTTGTTTGTCGATGGAGCAAATCCTTTAATTGTCTCGCCATTTATACGAATATCGGTCAATGTATTGTCTTTCAACATTGCAACCGAGAAATTGATTGTATATGTCGATTTTGTCACTCCATCAGGCGCTGTAACTACTACTGTAGCCGAGCCAGTAGTCGATGTTGCTTGTGTAATAGTCACAGTTTGATCCTCTTCTGCTTTTTCCACCTCTACCAATGGCACTTCGGTTGTTCCAAAAGGCAACTCTACATTGTACGCAAGCACATAAGGACTAAATCCATTGAGCGACATCCCATTCACCTTAATATCTGCTGGACGAGAATTATTCATCAATTTCTCCCCTACAAATTTAATCTTATATGTCGTAGTCGACGAACCATCCTCTGCTTTCACTGTGATTGTTGTCACCTCTTCTATTGCACCATATTCAATGGTATATTCCGATGCGTCCAACAAACGACCACTACGTTTCAATGTCAATTCAGGCACCGCTGTTGCCGATTTACCCAAACTATACTCCATTTCATACACGTTCTGATTAAAACCCGTCATCGGACGACCATTCAACAACACCTCATGCACTTTCGAACTATAAATCAAACGAATATCATCTGCCCAAATAGTCGCATTTTTCTCTACTGTACTAGCACGCTTATTTGGATAGTTCGCTGCCGAAATAATCATATTACACTTCTCTGGCTTCTCATTCGAAAGATATGTAATAGGCACTTTAATCTCTGTCCACTCTGCAAATGTCTCTTTGCTACGCCACATTGCCTCTGCCACTTGTGTCGCAGAAACAGGCGTACCACAATCATTTGCATCTACCAACTGACGAATATCCGACTCCTCATCATAGTGAGTAGTAGACGAGCAACCATTATTTCTATTTTTATAACTATCGCCACGTGAAGTTCCTTTCCATGAATAGAATATAATATGAGCATTCTCATTACCACTAGCCGTACGTTTAATCCACACTGCAATAGAATCCGGACGATAAGTAAACTGAATCCCCCCATCTGTACCTGCTGTAGCAGATCCTGTACTCAACCCCTCTATATAACTCCAAGGTTTACCCAAAGTAACCCATGCTGGACTTATTTCAGTAATACCTGCTGCTCCAACTTCTGTATTTATTGCTTTTGCGCAATAAGTCCCACTATGTGCATTCCCATCAGGAAATACCATGTTGGCGCCGGCCTTAACGCCCATCACTTCTTTCCTAATATTCGACGTATTCCAATTCACTGGTCGTTGTCCATCCTCCCATTGATTCAAAGCGTCATACTCCCAATTCTCAAAACCCGAATTAGGCAATTGTTGCGCTTTCAGCATTGACATTTGACAACAAATAGTCAAAAACAACAAAGTAACAATAAGTAAAAATCTTCTTTTCATATTATTTTTTTTAGTTATACATTTCATATTCAGAGGCATAGTATTCCACAATACTACAAACCAAAAAACTCGGTAAAGTTACAAAAAATTATTCATACCACATACCTTATATATATACGTTCACACTGAATGGTAATATTTAGCAACTGAATGGTAAATTACCAACAATAACAAAGTCTCTCAATCCTCCAAATTCCTCCCTTTTTTACCCCAAAAATTTCACCAAAAAACACCCCACTAAAATACAATAACCCCCTCCCTTGTTTAAATATACTATACAGCTACCTGCAAGCAACCTTTACCCTACCCTCAAAACCCTCTCTAAAATACAATAAGCCCCCCCGAAAATCAAGCAAAAAAACAAAGAAAAAAACACCTAAACCCAAAACCTAAAAATAACACCACAAAAAACAAAAAACTATTGTATATTCACCATTTTTATCGTAACTTTGCAACAAGTTTTACCCAATCAAAAACAAACACACCAATCAATATGAAAAAATCACTATTCTTTATTATTCTAGCCACAATATCGAATCTCTTAGTGGCACAAACCGAATACACTACAATTGCCGAAATACGCAATCTAGAAAATGGTAGCACAGTGAAATACACTGGCTTAGCCACCACAACATACTATGGCGTAGGAGGCATTTTGATTCAAGACGAAACAGGAGCTCTATACATAAAAAATGCTCAACTTGCCGAGTCTGGCACATCTTCAATCAAAACCAACATGCAAATCACTTCAATCTCTGGCACATTCAAAAAATCAAGTTCCGAAGAAATGTCCCACATCGAAGTTGCAAATCGTGCCATAAACTCAATCGAAATCAAAAACCAAGAAGCAACATTCTCTATCGCCGACATAACCACTGCCGACTTCCTTGCCAACCCACAAGCATATGAATGCCAACCTATTCGTCTTAGCAACGCAGACGTAAAAAGCACAGGATGGGCATACTACATTAGCGACAACACAACCGAAGTAACTCTTGTCGCCGATTGGGGCGTAACCATCCCTGCCCGTGGCACTTTCGAAGGATACTATGGCAACAATGGCACTCAAGGCTTCATCATCCAATCTGCAACTGCCCAAGCTTTTGCAACCATCATCAATATCAAAGAAGCATACGAAACCACAGCTCCTAACACTCTCGAAATCATCGAACCGATGATAGTGAGCCACATACGCACAAATGCCGACAACTCTGCCGACGTGTATGTCCAACAAACCGACCAATACATGACAACTTGCGGCATCCGCTTGCACATCGAACAATACAATCTCAACATCGCTGCAGGCGACTCTATCTCTGGCGTAAAAGGTCTCTTCACTGCATACACCGACGGCAAAGGCTCTACATTCAACATCACTGCCGACGATGCACAAAACATAAAAATCATCTCATCCAACAACACAATCGAAACAACCCTCATCGACGACCTCGAATACATAATGGGCGACGGCGTGCGCAACTACGAATCTCTACTCGTCGTCACACCTAAAGGCACGATCTCTAAAGACAACGACACATACTACCTCACTGCTGCAGGCAAAAAAATCACTTTAACAGGCACCGACTTCTCAAAATTCGAAGGCCAAAACGTCGCAATCATTGGCATCGTAGATGCAGGACACATCAACCCTGGCAAAACCACACTCATCGCACGTAGCGAACAAGACGTATTAGCCACAAGCTACACATTCGACAACATTGCCGACATGAAAGCACAAGGCGAACCTCTCGCCACTGGCATCACATACTCCCTCCGCAACAATGTATTAGTCACACACATACACTCTTGGCGAGTAGAAGAACTCACCATCTATGGGCTCTTCGTACAAGACCACACAGCTGGTCTCTACATCGAAACTCAAGCCAAACCTAACGTCGCTGCTGGCGACTCTATCAAGGGCGTCGTAGGCTCATATCACGGATACATCGCTCAAAACTCAGGAGCCAAATTCACCATCATATCTTCTAACAATCTCGACAAAATCGTCTATGAAGATGTAACAATGACAACACTTAAAAACAATCCCGAAAAATACGCAAGCCAAGTTGTTCGCCTCATAGGCGTCGGTCATGGCACTCGCAAAGTCAACAACTACGGTCAAGAGTCAACACAAAAATATCTCTACCAAGACAAAGACACCATGGTATACGACATTTGGAATTACGACCTCTACGAAACCAGCAACATCGTCGGCGTATTCGACTATGGCAGCTATCAACCATTCAGTATCGTACCCCTCAGTCAAGCTCACATCACTCCATACAATGGAACAAATACCGAAAACGTATTTGACAACAATATCATACACATCCAAAACAACCACTTGATTGCCGAAGGTGCTTCATCAATCACCATCTACAATCTCAAAGGTCAAATCATCGCACAAACCGACACCGACAATATCAATATCAACGCCTTAAATAATGGTGTATATATTGCCGTTGCCAACCTAAAAGGTTCAAATGTCGCAATCAAATTCGCACGATAATAACATTATTGCAAAAACATAAACAAATAACCATAACAACTATGAAAAAAAATCTCTTTAAATCACTCGCTTGCATGATGGCATTTGTAGCAATGCCTCTCGCTGCTCAAGAAGTCACTCTCACGGCTCTAACTGCCGATGACGATGCAACAATCGCCGGCATGTCAAACAATGGCAAATGGGCAGTCGGTTACGCTTTCGACAATAGCGACAACGCTGCAAGCAACATCAATGCATCTGTTTGGAATCTCGAAACAGGCGAACGCACAGTGCTCACCTCATACGAAGACGGAATCTCTGAAGCAAACTGCATCAGCAACGATGGCACACTCATCGGTGGTGCATACCTCGGCGAAGCTGCATACTACACCAACGGAGCCTGGCACGCATTACCAAAAATGGAAGGCTACACAATGGGTACCGTCAAATCTTTAGCAATCACACCCGAAGGCGACACAATCTTCGTAGGCTACATAATGGATGGTCCCGACGGACAAGCAGCCGAAGCTGTTAAATGGGTCAATGGTGCTATTGAATATGTCAATCCCGACAACTTTATCTACGACAGATTTGGCGAACTTGCAACTGTCAACACTTGCTGGGATATCTCTGAAGATGGCAAAGTAATCCTCGGCAGCATGGAATTCAACGCCAAACCACACCAATCTGCATTCATCGCAAACAGAGACGACATCTATCTCATCGAAACCGAAACAGAAAACAACTACAACTTTAGCTTCATCTTTGCTCCAAAAATGAGTGCAAACGGCAAATATGTAGTAGGCTCATACCGCCACGTAATTTTCGAAGAAGACAACCAATTCCCAACAACCGACATCTACCAACCATGCCTATTCGACACAGAAGCAAAACGCCTTCAAGTGTTCGAATGCCCATTCGAATGCGGTGCATACGATGTCGACAACAACGGACGCATCTATGTCAACAGCCCAGTAGAAACTAACCCTATCCGCCAAGCATACATCTACAAAGAAGGCGAATACGTAGAATTAGAACGCATCCTTCGCCCTGCAGGTATCACTCAAGCACAAATCGAAGAAGTAGCTGGCAACTATAACGAAGAAGGCAACGACAATCTCGGAACCATCCTCGCTGTTTCTGCAGATGGTTTGACTATCGTAGGATGCGCAGGCGAATGTAAACGTTACAATTGGGTTGCTCGTCTCTCAAAATCACTCTACGAAATGGACGTCGAAGTAAGCAACACTCCTATCTCTTACGACAATCTTGCTGCATACTACAACAATGGCACAATCATCCTATCTGGCATGGTCGACCGAGTAGAAGTATATAACGTAACTGGTGCATTAGTAATGAATCAAGCTGTTGAATCTGCATTCGTTGATGCTCAACTCAAAACTGGCATCTACATCGTAAAAATGTACAACAACACATCTAACACAATTTCAACAAGCAAAATTATTGTTAAATAACACATAACAAACGAGTAGTCGATAACCCCACAAAGTTATCACTACTCGTTCCTATAAAACAAATAATACTATGAGGAAAAAACTACTCAACACCCTACTACTCATGGTTTTGGCAGCAAGCAATGCCATATCGCAAACTGCCACTCTCACTCCCATATTAGAAATTGACGGTGCTGCAATCACAAGCATCTCAACAAATGGCAAATGGGCTTGTGGTTCAACATTCAACAACAACGATGGTGCTGGATATCAAAGCAATGCATCTAAGTGGAATCTTGAAACAGGCGAACGCACATATCTTGTAACAGAAGAAGAAAGCAATGCCCAATCCGATGCATTCGCAATCACCAACGATGGTTCTCTCATCGTAGGTCAATATCTCTATCAACCTGCCTACTACACCAATGGTGCATGGCACACACTCGAGCTCACACAAGGTTACACCATCGGTGAAGCTCGCGATGTAGCAATTGTCAATGGCGACACCATTATCGTTGGCCGCATATTCGATGGCGATGGCTACCAAAAAGTACAATCTGCCAAATGGGTAAACGGCAAATTCGAAAAACTAACAAACCTCATCCCTCGCGAATATCAATACAACGAAGACAACAAAATGGCAAACCAAATACTCGGCATTTCTGATGATGGCCGCACTCTCCTTGGTTCATTCGACCCTTTCACTTGGCCTCTTCGCAAACCTTTCATTATTCGCGATAGCGTATTCACTCTTCTTGATATCCAAGGCAGAGAAGAATTTAGCAAATATCACGCTAATTTCGACTTCTTCAAAGAAGAAAAACTCGACCACAAAGGCAAATATGTTGCTCTCACATTCTTTAGCAACACCCATATCCCTTGTGTATACGACATCGAAAACGACAAATTCATAGTTATGACAACAGCTCCATACGAAACCGGATGCAAAGCTGTTGACGAAAATGGTAATGCCTACTATGCTGGTCCTGTAACCACTGGTGTCGACCGCAAATCGTATGTCACAATTCAAGACCATCCTGTCGAAGTCGACAATATTCTCAGAAATGCCTATGGCATCACTCAAGAACAAATCAATGCCACTTGCGCCGACCCCGACCTCACAGGTAGCATCCGCTATATCTACGACGTTGCTGCTGACGGCAAAACACTCATCGGTTCTGCTGGCTTTGGCACAGGTGGTTACAATTGGGTGCTATCATTATCTCACTCTCTATTCGAAATCGGATACGACCCTAAAACTAATATCGAAAACAATACTGCGTTTACCAAAGTCGTAGCTTTCTACAACCTTGGCAAAATCAACATTATTGGCGATGCCGATTATGTAGAAATATACAATATAAGTGGTTCATTAGTAGAAAAAAACAAAGTTGAAAACTCTACTATTGACACTTACTTAAACAATGGTGTATATATCGTAAAACTATATAAAAACAACATCATCGCAAACACAAACAAATTAATAATTAAATAAAATCTATTATGAAAACACGATTATTTAAAAGTATTGCAACTGTGCTCGCACTATTTTGCGCAATAAGTCTAAATGCTGCCGAATATATCGAAATCGACAAAATTAGCACTCTCCGCGCTCAAGAAGAAGGTACTAAAGTTATCTACACTGGCGAAGCAATCACTACATTCTATGGTTCTGGTGGTATCTTGATACAAGACGAAACAGGTGCCATCTATCTAAAAAGCTACGACATGTCAAAAGCTTGTACTGCACCTGCCACTGCAGGATACCCTAACCTCAAAATCACAAACATCAAAGGTATCTTCCACAAAGCTACCGACATGGAAATGACTCAAATCGAAATCGAATACGACGAAGATGCCTACAACATCGAAGTCCTTGCAGAAAATGTCGATTTCACAATCAACGACATCACATTAGCCGACCTATTCGCTAACCCAATGGCTTATGAATGTCAACCTATTCGTCTCACCGAGACCGAAGTCAAAATCACCGACTACACTAAATCGTTGGTATATAACGAAGAAGAGATCATAATCTCTACAGGGCAAATGGGCGAAGCAATGGCCATTCCTGCCGAAGGTACTTTTATTGGTTACTATGGCAATAATGGAACACAAGGCTTCATCATTCCTGAAAGCAAATATATAACACCTACTGCCTACAAATCAATATTCGAATTAAAAGAATCTCACAAAACTAGCACACTCGGCATCTTGAATCCAGTGCTTGTCAATCGTGTTGTAAAAAACGACGATGGATCTACAACTCTCTACGTACAAGAAGACTATAGCTTCTGGGGTACATATGGCACAACTGTTATTGTCGAAAATCTCACAACCGATGTTGCAGAAGGCGACTCTATCATCGGCATCCGCGGAGAAGTCACTCCTTTCTCTGTCATAAATGGCAATGTATACGGCTCTAAAATCGAACAAAAAGGCGATCTCGGAGCTAATATCAAAGTATTGAGCCGCAACAACGAATTGTTTGTTACACGCGTACAAGAACTTGAATACATCAAAAGTGAGGCAGCTCTCAACTACGAATCTACACTCTGCTCTACACCAAAAGGTCTTATCATAAAATTAGACGATAAATATGCTATCGTAGTTCAACATTCCAACGTAAAAAGTCAAAGAGATACCGTACTCATCGCTGGTGTTGATCTTGCCGAATACGTAGGCCAACAACACGCCGTAGTAGGCATTGTCGATGCTGGTGTAGTGAATCCAGGCAAAGTAACATTCGTTCTTCGTGGTGCCCACGACTTGCTACAAGAAAACTATCAATTCAACACTATTGCCGAATTGCGCAAAGCTGGTCGTCCTCTAGCTGCCGATGTAACATACGAACTCGTTAATCCTGTACTCGTAACTTACAAAAGTGAATATAACATCGACGACGTAGATCTCGTTGGCGTGTTTGTACAAGATGCTACAGGCGGTATCTTCATCAAAAAACAAGTGAATGAAAACGAAAAATTCGAAATCAATGCAGGCGACTCTGTTAAAAATTTCAAAGGCGTATATGTAACAACAGGCGAAGCCGTCATGCTCGACTTCACCGACATCAATAATACTGCCGACGATACTTACGAAATCATATCTAGCAATCACGCCGTAGATGCAACTCCTCTCAACGTAACGATTGCCGAACTCGCAGCAAACAAAGACAAATATGCAAGTCGCGTAGTACGCCTCGAAAACGTAATGCATGCCGACACTACATATTATCCATGGTGGAGTTCAGGTTATCCTGTAACAGAATACTACCTCTACCAAGAAGATTGCCCTCATTTCATGTACTATTCTGTTTGGAATTATAGCCTATACGATAAAAACAATATCATTGGTATATTCGATGATGGTTGTTTGGCAGAAGGTTTTTCTTTGATTCCTCTCAGCCAAGCACATATTACAGATGCCAATGCAGAAGACACTCCAGTTGATAATATCAACGAAAACACAATCAACATCGCATACAACAATGGTGTTCTTTCGTTCTCACAAATTATCGATGCTATCGAAATATATAGCATGGATGGTGCTTTGGTATCAAAACAAGCTGTGAATGCAACATCTATCGATGCTATGCTCAACTCTGGCATCTACATCGTTCGCACATTAGCTGATAATAATATTGAATCGCACAAAATAGTAATTAGATAAAAAACATAATACAAACTAAAGACACAAGGCAACATTCACTTGTCTTGTGTCTTTTATTAACTCACTTTTATATGAAAAAAATATTTACTATCTTTTTTAGCATTCTTGTATCATCTTTTATATATGGACAAGAACAAGAAACGTATACCGGCAAATTCGTAAACATGACTGCAACCGATGCTGCCGAAGTATATGCTTTGTCTGAAAACGGGCAATGGGCATGTGGTGCTCATTTTGCAAGTGGCGACATGAACCAAGCCTTCTATGTATATGGTTCTATCTGGAATACCCAAACTGGCGAACGTATCTATCTCGAAGAAGACCCTGCAATCCCATGCGCAACATATTGGGTAAACAACGATGGCACATTTGCCGCTGGTGCCCACTACGACCAACCAGCCTACTACATCAATGGCGAATGGCACTCTCTGCTTATGCCTCGCGGATACGGCAATGCAGTTGGCGAAGTTTCAGCTGTAGGATTCGATGAGAATGGTGACACAATCATGATTGGTTGGGCATATACAGCAGCTACACGTGGTACAATTATGCGTTGGATAAACGGAAAACTTGATACCAACTTTGTCTATCGCAACACAGTTCGCGAATGGGAAGTAAAAGCAGAAATGGAACGCACTCGTGGCTTATCTAAAGATGCTAAAGTCTACCTCATCTCTCTCGACCACTGCTTGTTGCCAATCAATGGCGGAGGCAATTTGCCTACAACATACGTCATGACAGAAGATACTACAATCATCATTGAGCGCAGCATTAAAGGCTACGACCGCATATCTTTTGTTAGCGAAGCAGAACTAAGTCGCAATGGCAAATGGGTGGTAGGTTCAATCTATGCCGTAGGATTATTACAAGAAGATGGTGAAGGTTCAATATCTTTCTTGTATGAAGTAGAAACCGACCGTCTACAAATACTCCCTGGTCGCGAACAAGGCATGTCTGCAATGACTGTTGACGACTACGGACGCGTACTCTATTGTCGTGGAGGTGGTGGCACCCCACTCCGCAAACCATTCGTATTGCGCGACGACAAATTCATCCCTCTAGAAAGCATCCTATTAGAATATGAAGGCATTACTGCCGAACAAATCGATGCAATGATGACAGATGAAGTTGAAGAGGCTGGCGAAGACGACCTCGGCACTCTATATGATGTGTCGTACGACGGCAAAACTATCCTCGGATGCGGTGGACCTGCTAAAAAATACAATTGGGTGGCTCACCTATCACATAGTGTTCACGACATTACTATCGACCCTAACAAAGTAAACAACACACCTATTTCATACGACAATCTTGCTGCCCTCTATGCTCAAGGCACAATCATTCTATCTGGTATGGTCGACAAAATTGAAATATATGACATGAATGGTCGCATCATTTTGACAGAGAATACCAACTCTGCATTTTTGCCTGTTTCTCTCAACGAAGGTATATATATAACAAAACTCTACAACTATCAAACTAATACAATCAAAACAAGCAAAATTATAGTGAGATAATCCATTAAATATGGTATAAAAAAAGAATGGCACTCTTTTTCAAGAGTGCCATTCTTGTATTTAGATGAGATTTATTAATCTTCGTTTTGAGTAGCTTCGTATTCTTTGAGAAGTTTGTCTTGAACATCACCTGGGCAAAGTTCGTAAGAAGCAAATTTCATTGAGAATGAAGCACGACCACCAGAAAGTGAGCTCAATGCAGTTGAGTAGTTAGAAAGCTCTTTCAAAGGCACTTTAGCCATAAGTTTTTCGAAACCTTTAACAGATTCCATTCCCATGATGATAGCGCGACGACCTTGAAGATCTGACATAACATCACCCATACGTTCAGATGGAACCAATACTTCTACGTCGTAAACAGGTTCGAGGATTTTAGGATTAGCTTCTTTGAAGGCTTGAGCAAATGCGTTACGACCTGCAAGACGGAAAGAGATTTCGTTAGAGTCAACAGGGTGCATTTTACCATCGTAAACGATAACGCGTACGTCGCGAGCATATGAGCCAGTAAGAGGACCTTGTTCCATGCGGTCCATCAAACCTTTCATGATAGCAGGGATGAAACGAGCATCGATTGCACCACCCACGATAGAGTTAACCAACACAAGTTTACCACCCCAATCAAGGTTCACTTCTTGAACGTCGCGAGATTGGATACGATATTCTTGACCGTTGAATTTATAGATTTCTTTCACTGGTTCGCCTTCTACATAAGGCTCAACGATGAGGGCTACTTCACCAAATTGACCAGCACCACCCGATTGTTTTTTGTGACGATAGTCGCTACGAGATGCTCGAGTAATTGTTTCACGATAAGGGATGCGTGGTTCAAGATATTGGATTTGAAGTTTATCGTTGTTTTCGATACGCCATTTGAGAGTGCGAAGGTGGAATTCACCTTGACCAGAAACGATAGTTTGGCGAAGTTCTTTACTTTGTTCGATAATCCAAGTAGGATCTTCTTCGTGCATACGAGTAAGGATTTCGTTGAGTTTTTCTTCTTCACCTTCGTTCACTGGTTTGATAGCGCGACGATATTTTGGTTCTGGATAGTGGATACCAGGGAAGTCATATTCACAACCTTTAGCGTTGAGAGTATTGCCTGTGCGAGTATCTTTAAGTTTAACAGTAGCACCGATATCACCAGCCACAAGTTGTTCCACTTCGATACGGTTTTGACCAGCCACGCAGAATAGTTGAGAGATACGTTCTCTACCACCATTGCGAGAGATATTAGTAAGGTCATCACCTTTTTTGAGAGTACCGCTCATCACTTTGAAGTAAACTACTTCACCGATGTGAGGTTCAACCGAAGTTTTGAATACGAAGATAGAAGTTTCAGCGTCTTTGTTAGGAGCAACTTCTTCGAGGTTTTTAGTTACAGGTTTTGGCATATCGTCAACGAAAGGAACAACGTTTCCGAGGAATTCCATCAAACGACGAACGCCCATGTCTTTACCTGAACAGCAGCAGAATACAGGGAAGATGTCGCGACCGATGAGACCTTGACGGATACCCGAACGCATTTCGTCTTCGGTGAGCGAACCTTGTTCGAAGTATTTATCCATAAGAGTTTCATCATTTTCTGCAGCAGCCTCAACAAGAGCATTATGAAGTTCTTTTGCTTTATCAAGTTCTTCAGCAGGTATATCAAGTATTTCAGGAGCACCACCTTCTGGTTTCCATCTATAAAGTTTCATGAGGAGAACGTCAACTACAGCGTTGAAACCAACACCACAATTAACTGGATATTGAACCAACACAACTTTGTTACCAAAGCTCTCGCGAAGTTGTTCAACAGTTTGTTCGAAATTAGATTTGTCAGTATCTAATTGGTTAGCGAGGAAAATAACAGGTTTTTTAGTTTGCTCAGTGTAACGGAAGTGGTTTTGAGTACCTACTTCAACACCATATTGAGTATTAACAAGGATAAGGGCTTGGTCAGTAACACCAAGAGAAGTAATAGCACCACCCACAAAGTCATCAGAACCCGGACAGTCAATAATATTAAGTTTTTTGCCTAACCATTCAGCGTGAATCACAGTAGGGAATACAGAGTAACCATATTCCATTTCAACAGGGAAATAGTCAGATACAGTGTTTTTTGCATCGATTGTACCACGACGTTTTATAACTCCACACTCATAAAGCATAGCTTCCACGAGTGTGGTTTTTCCAGAGCCAGAACTACCCAAAAGAGAGATGTTCTTAATTTCGTTTGATTGATAAACTTTCATAGTATTTAGATTTTTTATGCGATTAGCGAATAACAACACTCATTACTACCCGTCGAATCGCTTAGTTAATTAAGATTGTGTTTTTGCGATTGCAATTTAGTAATATTTTACATACTGAGCAAATTATTTTTTATGTTTTACAATAGTTTTTTTATAATTTGTCATTTATTTGTATTTCGTACAATAACCCTCGCCAACGATGTAATTTACAAGAAGTTGTATATCGCATCACCCCAAAAAACAGATTAACTAGCAAAAACTATATCCAAAATAAGGCTATATTTTTTGCATTTTCTCAAAAAAAACAAAAATCCCCCCACACAAAAAAAGCGCAATTATTCTTATTATAATGACATTTTTTTTAATTATAGCAATAATAACAATATAGAAACTATAGAGGATTGGATTGGATTGGATTAGAAAGATTGGAGTTATGCGTATTTTTGCGCTCTCGACTTGACTGTTTTCTTGCTTGAAGGTAGGGTGAAGGTAGCTGTTGGGGAGTACACACTGTGGGTGGGTATTTTGGGGATAGGGAGAGGGTTGCTTGCAGGTTGCTGTATAGTATATTTAAATTTGGGAATTTTCGGGATTGAGTACACACTGAGAGTGTGTATTTTTTTTGTTTCACACGGAAGTTTTTTTTTATTTCACACGGAAGTTTTTTTTATTTCACACGGAATGCACGGATATCACGGAATTTTTTCGCCAAAGGCTCAAAGACCGTTGGTTCACGGAATTTACGCTTCGCGTGCCTTCCGGATTTGAATTTTCTCCCACAGATTTTTTAACAAGATTATTGCTGTGCTCGGCAATTAGAGTAAACTCTATTGCTCTCGCTTATCGCAATAATTCACAGATTTTACTTTTTCGGAGTTTTTTTTCTCCGACAAATCTCACAAATTTTACTAATTTATACCATCCGGATTTATTTAGTTCCCACAAATCTCACAAATTTTTGCAGTTTGCGTTTTGCGTTAACTTTTGTTAATTGGCTGATTTATTGTGCTTTTATTGTAATTTGCAGATAGCAAACTGTAAGGCGCAAAACGCAAAACGCAAATTTGCGGCTATTTACTTTAGAAGTGTTTTGTTGATACATAACAAGTTAAGCGTTTTTCGCACTCAAAAAAGCATGTTTTGTAGTTTGAAAACAGTGATTTTAACACAAAAACAGCGATAATCCTCAGTGGATTATCGCTGTTTTATAGTCTTTCTTACTATTAATAAATGAAATACTTATTTGAATCTTTTTCGGCTAGTATATATTTCAATGCTTCCACTGCATTATTGTAATTTTCATTATAC
>JAZQUV010000019.1:0-65025 GCA_045631465.1 Candidatus Aphodosoma sp.
TTATCAGTAATATGGATAAACGGACATGGATTGTCACAGAGAGAATTAGGTATCACATTGACAAATGAATTGGATCCATCTAGTCTACTAGGGACAACATAAATATGATTTATTAAATCTTCATTTTTTAATTCTACAACATTAAATCTACTGGGCTCCCCCCATAATTGTAGACCTTCACCACAATTACATACTAAATTTTTTTCACAACTGCAAAAAAGGATAATGACTAGTGATATATAAAATAATTTTGTTTTCATATTATAATATTATTTTTTTGTTGTTAAATAACCCCTCCTTTTTAGATTGTTAATAGTAACGCAAAGGTAATATATTTTTTTATTATACGCAATAGTAGTCATATAAATTTTATCAATGAAAGCATTTTTTTATTTCACCACTATCTTCGAATAAAACATCTGCCCTTGCTCATTTCTAAAACCTACGACATAAATTCCAGTATTCAATCTTAAAGGAATATATTCATCTTCAGCATCTACCGTTCCAACCATCAAACAACTACCTGTTGCATCATAAACAATTACATTATTAACTTTTTCCACATCAAATTCTATTCGTTGATTCTCACAATCATAAAACACTTTATTATGTCTTGTCTCATCTTGCAACAATTCTATACTCGTATTCACTGCTGCATCAATATAACAATCTTGCACCTCTCCATAACCAGAAATCACAAATTTACATTTAAAATCCAATTCCCCATTCTCATCAAAAGCGCAAATCATGCTTCCCGAAGAGATACCAACAACCATACTGTAGGGAGGTATAGCCCATCCACTAGACAAACCATAGCGCTCATAAACAACAACTTTCACATCCTTCTCTGTTGCATCATGATATATTATTTTTTTCAAACTACCATATTTCTCATCCTCTATAGATTCTATTTCTTCAACAACCAAATAAACATAATTAAATTCATCTATTTCTGTATCAGACGGATTTATATCTTTCAATTGTTCCAAACATCTAAACACACAAATAGTATCTCCTTTTTCTACACCCAAATCAAACAACAACACCTCATGACCATTGTTATATCCAAACACCTTTTGCTCTACTATATCTTCCCTAACCAAAGCCAACAAATGCTTATGCGCCATATCTTCCCCTATGCCTTCCCACAATTTTTTATAGGCTACACCATTTACGATTGAGTCACCTTCAATTTTTTCTCTATACGTGCTATATCTATAAATCTCATCGGCATCATCCCCATCTGAATAAACCACATTCCAACTATAGCCTTCAACAACTATAGCTTGATACGCCATAACATTCATAACCACAAACATTAGGCAACTGAAGAAAAATAAACGTTTCATAATTAGTTTTTTAAGTTAAGGATTATTGTTAGTTTTTCGTTTTATGTTGCAAAGGTAGTGAAAATTTTTGATTTAACAAGTACCCCTCCATTTTAACATTAAAATGGAGGGGACTTGATGCATTTAGTTGATTGGGTGAGGGTATGGTTATACTATATTTATAGTATGTTTATAGTATATTTATCCTATATTTATAGTATATTTATGGTATGTTGTAGTTATTCTATTCTTTTGAATGTGATTTTGGTATCAGAATATATATCACTGAGAATTAATTCTCCTTTTTCGACTAGGTTAGAATTGTATAAATAGTTTGACCCACCAAAACCAAGATAATATGTTTGATTTTCCACAGGGAACCAGAAATATACTCCAGCGGAAGTACTAAAAGAAGGCATTACTCTATCAATGATTATTCCTTTGTCTTTTTTTGCTATAGTAATCACGTAAGGAGGCATAGATAAGATAGAATATTTTTCGCCATTATTAATGAGATTGTTATGATAAGAAGTAAACATTGTATTTGGCGTAAATTCCCAAATAGTATTTTCCATTGTATCCATCACGTGTTTTGTGAACACTGTGTTGCTACTATCAAGATTTTCGGTTGCAACCCATTCCCATTTGCCAATAAAATCTTTTACTGGGGTGTTTGTTGTTACTAAGTCATGTCGTTTGTCTTCGTAGATATAATATTCAACTACGGGCAATAAATCAGGTCGATATGTAAACTCGAGAGTAGAGTCAGATTTTGAATCTATATTATATCTTGTTAATGTGAGTTTTTCGTTCTTGACAAGTTCATATTTGTAGGTAATATAGCCAAGGTCAGAGCCTTCGTTATAACACCAATAACCATGCGATATGGCGATAGAATCGTCAGATACGAATTTAGTATTTTCTTCGTTGATTATGAAGAGTAGGTGTTCGCGTTCCACATTAGAATCTTCTGATTCATTACCTGCGTTTTCGCATACCCAAATACCATAAAAATCTTCTTTTACAGTACCTTCAGGTTGTTGTTCGCATGCAGTAAAGATAGCAACAATAAGTGCTAGAAATAAAATTGTCTTTTTCATAATCGTAAAAATTTAAAAGGTTAGTAGATTATTGTGTTCGCCTAAGAATAGAATTATTGGGATAATATCTTTGTCGCCCCGCGGGGTTTATTGTGCGATAGGATATTCTACCAAGGGTTTGCAACAAAGATAGATCCAATAAAAATTACTACACAAAAATTCAGTGTTTTCATAGTGTTTCAAATATTTAACATTAATAAACTAAAGAATAACAAAATCGCCTTGCAAAATAAGATTATCACTTACTTTGAAAATAATGGTATAAACGCCTTTACCCCATGGTGTGTCAATAATTGTAGGTTGATATGATGACAAATCAATCGTTCCAGTAAACACAACACCCCTTACACGCTCAAAAATAACAATCTCAACATCGTCTTGCGAAAAAGAAGGAAGAATGTACAGTGTCGTTGCATCATAATTTTTATAACAAATGATACTATATACAATTTTTTCTATATCAGCTACACCTGAGGTTGGTGCTTCTGCATTTGAAAATGTATCGCGCGGTATAGGTACTATAGGATTATCATTAGGCACTATAGGTTTATTATTAATTACAAACCCATACGATAATGTAGTCAAGGATAAGAAAAAGAAAAAGAAAAATTGACGCATATCACAAATAAAACAAAGAGTTATTGAGAAGTTTTGTGCAAAGATAATAAAAAACCAATACCCCACCAAATTTATGGTATTAGATAATAGCATTTAGACAATGGAGTACTACAAAGAAGAAACCTATCTGTAAATAAGATAATTACACAAAAATCTAATAAAATCTAACAATGGTGTTTTTATTAGAAAAATTTATATAGTCTTTGTAGAGACAAAAAAATACATTATCTTTGCAGTGAAAAAAAATTACATTATGAAAATACTTAAATATTCACTACTATTAATTGTAGCAATAGTTTTGCTTTGTTGCGAAGAAAAAGAAAACTTCCAATTTTGTGATGCTATACAAAAAGCCTATCAAGCAAGATGTACTCGTAGCTTGCGCGGAATAAACACTGATAGCCTTGCAATAATAAATGCTGTGTGTATCGAAAAAGGAGATATGAGTAGCAGTTGCATCTGCGAGGCTATCATCGGATATGATAAGTTTTTCAAGCGCGACTATCTCAATGCTCTGATAATGATGAAGAATGCTGAATCGAAATTACAATATTGCGATTCAATGTCGGCTTTTGTATACCATTATTTATCGGAAATATTGGCAGCAGAAGATACCACTATGGCTTTGGAATACATAAACAAGGCCATCGACAGCAGCATAAAACAAGACAATAAGATTGACCAAATAAACGCATATCGACAAAAAGCAAAACTCGTTGGTGTAGATTCTGCACGAATATACATAAAGAAAGCATCTGACATATCATTAGAAATGTGCGACACAATACAAAACATGCTATGTTGGTCGAGATATGCTATCAATTATTACGACAAACTGCATCCTGATAGTGTCATAAAATATGTAAAACCTTTGGCTGAAATCAGACCATATGCTCTGGATCACATGGTGATAGCTGACGCATATACACGAAAAGAGATGACAGATAGTGCTATGTTCTATATCAATTTGTTTGAAAATCATCCTCTTTTTCAAATAGAAAAATATTACTTAAGAGGTAAAATCGCAGAAATAAATAAAGAATATTACATTGCCACAGAACATTACAAACAAGCTTATGAAACTTATGACAAAGAGATTAATAAATACATAAGTCTGCAATTAGGCAACAAAAACATCCAGTACAATATGCAACAACTAAAAATTGAGGCACAAAAAGAAAAAATGGCACTGCTCAATTTAATAATTATTCTATTGGCATCATTACTAATAATCACTCTTATCATCATAGCATTACACTTCATAATAAAACGACATAAGGGCTTGATTGACACAATGAGAATTAAACAAAATAGGAACCAAAAATCATACAATAGCCTATTGAAACAATATGTTGCAAAATACACCAAAGACATTAATCGCGACACTATAATATTCGAAGCCAATAATATACTAAGTAAGATAAAAGACAAATATCCCGAATTGACTAAAACTGACATTGCGATAATTTGGTTGCTCTATCTGAACAAAGATAAAACATTCATAACAAGTATAATGAGCATTAGTGATGCTTACTACTTCCAAAGGAGAACTATTATATATCGCTCATTTGAATTTGAATCAGTAAAAGAGTTGGACATTAAATTAAAAGATTTCATTACAAATATTCTTTTTGAATAAAAAAAACGATGTGTCATAACCACCAAATTGTACTTTAGACATTCTAACGCATCTAATAAAAAAAAGGGACTGTGTTAAAATTTTAACACAGCCCTTTTTTATTAAGGTTTATCTTTTCTAACAGATTATTCTGCCATCAAGATTTCCATGATAGTTTTAGCTGATTTAGCAACTGGAGAACCAGGACCGAAGATAGCAGCTACGCCTGCTTTGTACAAGAAGTCATAGTCTTGTGCAGGGATAACACCACCAGCGATAACGATGATATCTTCACGACCGAGTTTTTTGAGTTCTTCGATTACTTGTGGCACAAGAGTTTTGTGACCAGCAGCAAGTGAAGAAACACCAAGTACGTGAACGTCGTTTTCAACTGCTTGTTTAGCAGCTTCTTCTGGAGTTTGGAAGAGTGGACCCATATCTACGTCGAAACCGCAGTCAGCGTAACCTGTAGCTACAACTTTAGCACCACGGTCGTGACCATCTTGACCCATTTTAGCGATCATGATACGAGGTTGACGACCTTCTTCTTTAGCAAATTTAGCTGTCAATTCGCAAGCTTCTTTGAAGTCTGCATCGTTTTTAGTTCCTGCGCTATACACACCTGAAATTGTTCTAATTGTTGCTTTATAACGACCTACGACAACTTCGCAAGCGTCTGAAATTTCACCAAGAGTAGCACGAACGCGAGCTGCTTCAACTGCGAGTTCGAGCAAGTTGCCTTCGCCTGTTTTAACGCATTCAGTAAGAGCGTCGAGTGCGCGTTTAACTGCTTCGTTGTCGCGGTTAGCTTTGAGTTCGTTGAGACGTTCGATTTGTTCTTTACGAACGGCAGTATTGTCGATTTCAAGGATATCGATTGGATCTTCTTGTTCGAGGCGATATTTGTTAACACCAACGATTGTTTGGTTGCCAGAGTCGATGCGAGCTTGAGTGCGAGCAGCAGCTTCTTCGATACGCATTTTTGGAAGACCTGTTTCGATAGCAGCAGCCATACCACCAAGTTTTTCGATCTCTTCGATGTGAGCCCAAGCGCGTTCAGCGAGGTCGTTAGTGAGACTTTCGATGTAGTATGAACCTGCCCATGGGTCGATTTCGCGGCACACTTGAGTTTCTTCTTGGATATAGATTTGAGTGTTACGAGCGATACGAGCTGAGAAGTCTGTTGGCAATGCAATAGCTTCGTCGAGGGCGTTAGTGTGAAGTGATTGAGTGTGACCAAGAGCAGCACCCATAGCTTCGATACATGTACGGCCTACGTTGTTGAATGGGTCTTGCTCTGTGAGTGACCAACCAGAAGTTTGAGAGTGAGTACGAAGAGCAAGTGATTTAGGGTTTTTAGGGTTGAATTGTTTAACAATTTTAGCCCAGAGGAGACGTGCTGCACGCATTTTTGCAATCTCCATGAAGTGGTTAGTACCAATAGCCCAGAAGAAAGACAAACGTGGAGCGAATGTGTCGATATCCATACCTGCGTTAACACCAGCGCGGAGGTATTCAAGACCGTCAGTGAGAGTGTAAGCCAACTCGATATCTGCAGTTGCACCAGCTTCTTGCATGTGGTAACCAGAGATAGAGATTGAGTTGAATTTAGGCATATTTTTAGCTGTATATTCGAAGATGTCTGCGATAATCTTCATAGAGAATTTAGGTGGGTAGATGTATGTGTTACGCACCATGAATTCTTTGAGGATATCGTTTTGGATAGTACCAGCCATCTCTTCGAGTTTAGCACCTTGTTCGAGACCAGCGTTGATGTAGAATGCCATAACTGGAAGCACACCACCGTTCATAGTCATAGAAACTGACATTTTGTTCAATGGAATACCGTTGAAAAGAACTTTCATATCTTCTACCGAGCAGATAGATACACCAGCTTTACCAACGTCACCAACAACGCGAGCGTGGTCAGCATCGTAGCCACGGTGTGTAGCCAAGTCGAATGCTACTGACAAACCTTTTTGACCAGAAGCGAGGTTACGACGATAGAATGCGTTAGACTCTTGAGCAGTAGAGAAACCTGCGTATTGGCGGATTGTCCAAGGACGCATAGCGTACATACCGCTATAAGGGCCACGAAGGAATGGAGGAAGACCTGCAACGTAGTTGAGGTGTTCGAGACCTTCAAGGTCTTCTTTTGTGTAGATTGGTTTTACCGGAATTTGTTCAGGAGTCAACCAATTTTCACCGTTGACTGTAGCTTTGCTAGCAGCAACTTCTTTGATGTTTATATCATTAAAATTTGGTTTCATACTTTTTTTAGATTTTTTAGGACATGAAGACATGAGAACACGATTTTTTATTTTTAACGCTAATTACCGTAAATTAATCGTAAATAATAAGTTATTAATGGCTAATTAATGGCAATTTGCGTTTAAAGACACATATTCTTGTCTTCGTGTCTTCGTGTCTTATTTATTTCAATAATTGCGCGTTGAAAGCTTTAAGTGTATCAAGTACGTTCACGCGAACGTGGATGAAGTTTTCGATGCCAGCAGCTTTGAGGTCTTCCATGCAAGCAGGAGCACCAGCTACTACGAAGATTTGTTTGCCATCGATAGCTTTGAATGCTGCAGGAGCGTATTCTGCATATTCGTCGTCGCTTGAGCAAAGAACGATGATGTCAGCACCAGCTTTTTGAGCAGCTTCAACACCAGCTTCAACAGTTTCGAAACCAAGGTTGTCGATTACTTCGTAACCAGCGCAAGCAAAGAAGTTGCAAGAGAATTGTGCACGTGCAAGACGCATAGCCAAGTTACCGATTGTGAGCATAAATGCTTTAGGGCGTTTAGCCGAACGTTCAGTAGCAAGACGAAGGTCTTCAAATTCTTGAGCAGCGCGTACAGTTGGCAATGTAGCCAAACCACGTGGAGTTTCGCAACCGCAGTTTGTGCAAGTGCAAGCTTCTTTAGTGATTTTTTCAGCAGCCATTTCGCTGAAGTTAGGGAATTGGTTAGTACCAAGAAGAACTTCTTTACGAGCAGATACATCTTTAAGACGTTTTGCTGAAGTAGCTTTCATAGCTTCTTGAACTTTACCTGCTTCAACAGCAGCGAAGAAACCACCTTCGTTTTGGATTTCGAGGAAGAGTTTCCAAGCTTGTTCAGCGATGCTGTTTGTGAGGTTTTCGATATAGTATGAACCAGCTGATGGGTCAGTTACTTTGTCGAAGTGTGATTCTTCTTTGAGAAGGAGTTGTTGGTTGCGAGCGATACGTTCTGAGAAGTCGTCGCTTTCTTTATAAGTTACGTCGAAACCGTTAACTGTCAACGAGTCAACACCTGCGATAGTTGCACTCATAGCCTCTGTTTGTGTACGGAGAAGGTTTACGTGTGCGTCGTAGATAGTTTTGTTGAATGTAGATGTTTCAGCGTGAACACGCATTTTAGCAGCGCAATCGCAAGCAGGAGCATATGCTTTAACAATCATAGCCCACAACATACGAGCAGCGCGGAATTTAGCGATTTCCATAAAGTAGTTGCCACCAACACCCATGTTGAATTTGATAGCTTTACCTACTTCGTCAGCTGTAAGACCACCTTCTGTAAGCATAGTCATATATTCAGCACCCCAAGCAAGAGCATAACCAAGTTCTTGTGAGCAGTAAGCACCAGCATTGTTAAGGCTGAGTGAGTTAACACCGATTACGCGGAATTTAGGAAGAGCAGCAGCAGCTTTCACTGTAGCAACAGCAATTTCAGCAACTTCTGCTTGGTTGAGTTCTTTGCCTTTCAACAACATGCGGTTGATTGGGTCGCAGTTGATTGAACCTTCAACTTTAGCAAGGTCAACACCTTGTGCTTTGAAGTAGTCAGCCAAAAGTGTAGCCAATTGAGCTGCGCAGCGGATGCATACGCGGAAGTTCAATTCGATGCACTCTGGGCAGATGCCGTTGAGAAGTGTTGCGATGTATTCAGCGCTCAATTCTTTTTTGTTAAGGATGAAACCGAGTGAGTTAATACCTTTGTTGAGTACGTCAAGTGCTTTTGCATTAGCAGTTTTTGCACATGTTGCGTCGATGTCTTGACGAACGTACCAATCGTTGTCGGTTTTGGTGCCACGCACGTATGGAAACTCGCCCGGTGCTGATGTAGTTGTTTTCAATTCAGCAACGTCTTCCAAACGATAAAAAGGCATCACATTAAACCCTTCGTTAGTTTTCCAAACGAGCTTTTTCTCAAAATCAGCTCCTTTGAGGTCTGCATTGATTTTTGCCATCCACTCTTCTGTTGTGATAGCAGGGAAATCAGCCAAGAGATTTAATTTCTTTTCAGCCATAAGATTTAAGTATATAATTAAAATGTTAAATGTTAGCAGTTTAGTGTCAAGAATTCAGGGTTCGGAGTTAAATGCCTAATGGCCTCTAAACTCTATACTCTAAACTCTAAACTTTTAGCATGCAAAGATACTAATTTTTTGTGATATAAACATTATAATGAGCACACTTTTTTCGCAATACAAACAATTACGAATCAAGAATTATACAAGTTCTGATTTCGCAAAAACTTATCTATCTGTGTTTCAAAGTCTTTTTGCCCATTAAAAAGGAATCTCACCTCTACTCCTATTGTATAAATATACCTTTTTACACTCTCTGGCAAATCCATATTCACCAAACGTGATGCATCTTTTTCAGTAGTCACTATCACGCGATTATCCTCTTGCAATGTATCAAAATCTTGCGCGATTTCCTTCAAATCATGACTACTAAATCTATGATGGTCTGGATATTTCAACGCAACTATTTTCGATGCAACGTTTTCGAGATGCTTATGCAAATGTTGTGGCTGAGCCACTCCCGTAACAAGTAGCACCTCTTTTCCCTGCAAATCAATAGTCGAGTCATCAAACAATCCTTTCGGCTCTCCATATTCTAATGCCGTATAATACAATGTTTGATATGGATATGGATTTATTTGCACTCGAGTCGACAACACATCTACTGGTTGCATCGTGTCTGGACATTTGGTAAATACAATAATATCTGCCCTATCTGTATTACTACTCGATTCTCGCAACTCTCCTAGTGGCAACATCGAATCGCGATACGTCAATCGATTATAGTCAATCAACAATATATTCAAATCTGGATGCAAGGCTCTATGTTGATATGCATCATCAAGCACAACCACCTTCGGCACAACTTTATGTCGCTGCAATCTCTTCAAGGCATTAATACGATTACCATCTACCGCCACCGTCACATTATCAAATTTTCTGTATATTTGATATGCCTCGTCGCCTATTGTCACTGCCGTACTTTTCTCATCTGCAACGCGATAACCCGTAGTCGAGCGTTTATAACCTCGACTAAGATAAGCCGTTGCTACTCGCTTCGACAAATACGACAACAGATACTCCGAATGTGGCGTCTTGCCAGTACCGCCAACTGTGATATTGCCTACTGAAATGGTTGAAATATCACTTTTTTGACTTTGGAATACACCCAAATCAAACAATTTATTTCGCAAAGCAACTCCAATGCCATATAGCACCGACAATGGCTTCAGTAATATATACTTCAATGTGTTATTCATGACTATTAAGGTATTATTCAAACTTTTCGCGCCAACGACGTAATTGTTCCACCGACTCGTCCCCCCACTTCTGCATCTTTTTCTCTACTCGTTCATACGAATCTTCCGAGTCCAATCGTGTCTTTGAAAAGAATTTATCTGCATAGCATATCAATTGCTCTTCCAACGTCACGGGGCACAACTCTCTATGTGGCACTGGCAATTCTCGCGCAATAATATCTGCCAATCTCAATCCTGTGCCTGTATGTCGTTCGCACACCAATGCATGACGCGGATACCCCTCTCTGCGCATCATCTCTGCCCCTAGATATCCGTGCTCGATATATCTATGTGTGCCAAAACACTTTATTCCTGCGGCATCGGTCTCTAATATACCAATGTCGTGCACCATCGCTGCCTCTGCAATAAATTCAAGGTCGAGCCCCAACTCTGGATGCCTACGAGCCAATGCCAATGCTTTATCGCGCACTGCCTCCGAATGGCGAACCAATATATCATACGCCTCACTCCCTGGAGCATAATATTTCTCTATTATTTCGTACGGATTCATAATCTCAGTTTTTTTAGATTAATTCTCTACCCTCAACTTCACCACATCTCCATCGCTCAACTTCACAATATATATTCCCTCCTTCAATCCTATCTCCGCTGTCGACACTGTATAATCATTCGACTCAATCTTTTCTGAATAAACTCTCTGCCCCATCAATGTATAAATCTCCATCACACATCCCTCTGCCGACGCCACACCAATCACACCCTCTCCACCATACACAATTCTATCCATCTCAACCTTTTCTATCGGAGTACCCACACCGAGTCGCAACCCTACCACCACAGGGTCGTGGTCCGACGAGCGATACATATTGTTCTGATAACTATACCCATCATATCCAAACACCGACGCTTCATCGGCGTTTATATGAAACACCTTGCATCCTGTCACTTGTTTCTCCATCGACCCATTGGCCAATGCATAGTCCAAACACCCCACTGCTCCACGATAAACATAACTATATCCCTCATCTTCTGCAAACTGCTTAATCAAATGCGCATAACCCACATCCGTAAACTTTCGTATTGGGTCCTCCATCGAATAGGCATTCAAGTCGCCCATCACTAGCACATCCTCATCTCCAAAATACGTAGTGCACGACTTTGCAAATGTCACCACTGCCGTAGCCTCTCGCACTCGGTCGCCATTATACGTGCCTTGGCCATCGCCGTTATCGGCATTATCGCCCGACCCTTTGCCACTCTTTGCCTTGAAGTGGTTTATCATATACACAAACTTCTCGCCCGTTGCCAACACCTCAAATCCCTGTGCTTTTTTTCTATGTTTCACGCCTGTGTCGTTCGATTGCAATTGGCGCAATGGCTTCACCTTGCTCGCTTTATACAAATATCCCGCTTTTGTATATGTCCCATACACCTGCGTCCCATCGTTTATATATGCATATTGTGCCGATGGGTCAAGTGCATTCAGTGCATTAGCCAATTTCTCTAATGCCACTTGTCCTTGTTGCACCTCTACCAATCCAAACACGTCAGCATCTATCGCCGCCAATGCCTTCACTATCTTTGCATGTTGTTTGTCCGACTCCTCTTTCGATGCCGGACCATAATCCCCATCCCATTCTGTTGCTATATAAATCTGCAAATTAAATCCACACACTTTTACATCATAATCTCCCAACCCCACAACTTCCATCGGACGCTCATTCCCTTCAAACACCGGCACCTCCGTAGGCGTAATCGTATATCCATACTCCTCTATCGTAAATCTACCCACCACCTTATTCGTATACGCTCCCGTGCGAATATAATCCTTTCCCCCAGTCCACGGACGTGGATTCGGATACTGCTTGCTCGACCCATCGCTCAATATCAATTGGTCCATTTCGTTTGCCGACACTATGCTTCTATACTCTGCCGACCCTGGCAATGCCACATCCGTAGGCGACATCAACCTCTTGCTCGACAATGTAATCTCGCCATATTTATTCCAATTGCCAATGTTCGTAACATACAACGTCTGATTCAACTCTACCAATTTCCCATCATACTTCTCCGCCTCCCTAAAATCATCAGGCCACACCAACTTAATCGCCTCCGTTTCTGCAAAAATATTTGATATTACGGCAATTAGTATAATAAATACATTCAAAATTCTTTCCATAAAAGCATTCTAATTCCAATATAACATGCAAAATTACACATTATTTATGGTATTACCAAATGTTTTCTATTTTTTTTCTATCCACTCCTTTATCTCACCCATATCTCAACATACTATAAATATAGGATAAATATATGATAAATATACTATAAACATACTATAACCCTACCTTCATAATATCCATACTACAACTACCTCCATGTCTAAAATATCCATATAGCAATGCGTCTAAACCATCCGTAACGCCTAATTTTCACAATATTCCAACCGCAACTCCACAAATACCAACTTTATTCAATTAAAAATCTTTTATTTATTTGCAGATTCACAAAATAAGTTGTACCTTTGCATGATTGAATTAAGAAAATTTGGCAATTAGCCAATACTCTTAAAATTAGTCAAGCTATCTAATTCGTTAATAACTAAAAACTACTAACTAATAACTAAATAAAAAATGGCTGAATTTCGTTATCAACCTCTCATCGAACTCGGAGAGGACAAAACTGAGTACTATTTGCTTACTAAAGACTATGTGTCTGTAAGCGAATTCGAGGGTAAACCAATCCTCAAAGTCGAAAAAGAAGGTCTTACTGCTATGGCTCAAGCTGCCTTCCGCGATGTATCTTTCCTTCTTCGTGAAGACCACAACAAGCAAGTGGCTAAAATCCTTAACGACCCTGAAGCAAGCGAGAACGACAAATACGTGGCTCTCACTTTCCTTCGCAATGCTGAGGTGGCAGCTAAAGGTCAACTCCCTTTGTGTCAAGACACTGGTACTGCTATCATCCACGGCGAAAAAGGTCAACAAGTGTGGACTGGCTGCTGCGACGAAGAGGCTCTCTCTCTTGGTGTTTACAACACTTACACTCAAGAAAACCTTCGTTACTCTCAAAATGCTCCTCTCAACATGTACGACGAGGTGAACACTAAATGCAACCTCCCTGCTCAAATCGACATCCACGCTCACGAAGGTATGGAATATCACTTCCTTTGCGTTACTAAAGGTGGTGGTTCTGCCAACAAAACATATCTCTATCAAGAAACTAAAGCGCTCCTCAACCCATCTACTTTGGTGCCTTTCTTGATCGAAAAAATCAAAACTCTCGGCACTGCTGCTTGTCCTCCTTACCACATTGCTTTCTGTATCGGTGGCACATCGGCTGAGAAAAACCTTCTCACTGTCAAACTCGCTTCTACTCACTACTACGACGAACTCCCTACTACTGGTAACGAATTCGGCCGTGCTTTCCGCGATGTAGAACTCGAAAAACAAGTCCTCGAAGAAGCTAACCGCATCGGTCTTGGCGCTCAATTTGGTGGTAAATATCTCGCTCACGACATTCGCATTGTGCGTATGCCTCGCCACGGCGCATCTTGCCCTGTTGGTATGGGTGTTAGTTGCTCGGCTGACCGTAATATCAAATGTAAAATCAATAAAGACGGTATCTGGATCGAAAAACTCGACGACCAACCAGCACGCCACATTCCTGAACATCTCCGCAATGCTGGCGAAGGCGACGCTGTTCGCATCGACCTCAACCAACCTATGAGCGAAGTTCTCAAAGAGCTCGACAAATACCCTGTATCTACTCGTCTCTCTCTCAATGGTACTATCATCGTAGGTCGCGACATCGCTCACGCTAAAATCAAAGAACGCCTCGATGCTGGCGAACCAATGCCTGAATACCTCAAAAATCACCCTATCTACTACGCTGGTCCTGCCAAAACTCCTGCTGGTCTCCCTTGTGGTTCTATGGGCCCAACTACTGCTGGTCGTATGGACTCTTATGTCGACCTATTCCAATCTCACGGCGGTAGCATGATTATGTTGGCTAAAGGCAACCGTTCTCAACAAGTTACTGACGCTTGTCAAAAACACGGTGGTTTCTATCTCGGTTCTATCGGTGGTCCTGCTGCTATCCTTGCTCAAAACAACATCAAGAGCATCGAATGCGTTGAGTATCCTGAACTCGGTATGGAAGCAATCTGGAAAATCGAAGTAGTCGACTTCCCAGCATTCATCCTTGTTGACAACAAAGGCAACGACTTCTTCAAACAACTCAAACCTCGTTGCACTTGCAAATAACATTCAATAAATCAATAAAAAAAGAGATGTACTCAATCGAGTACATCTCTTTTTTGTTTCAATCTCTTATACAGCCTATTTACGTTTAATTGTCAAAGCCCCAACCACCGACAACAATATATACCACAATATAATAAGAGGCAACGATTGTCTGAAAAATACTACCGCCAACACAATCGCGCCAATAATAAACATATAACGAATACGATTCTCAGCCCAACCAAAGTTATGAAACTTAAACGAGAACATAGGCAACTCGCAAACCAAGAGGTATGCCGACACCACTACCGCCACCAAAACAAACCATGGCGACACTGCGCTCAACAACGACTGATACCCATAAGCCAATCCTAACCAAAAAATAGCATTCGCTGGCGTCGCAAGTCCTATAAACAAAGTTGTTTGTCTCTCATCAATATTGAACTTACCAAGACGATATGTCGAGAAAAGAGTTATCAAAAATCCCAAATATGGCATATACTCCCATACCTCAGCAAGTGGTCCGAGCAATCTAAACGCAATCATACCTGGCACCAAACCAAATGTAATAACATCGGCAAGCGAATCAAGCTCCTTACCAAGTGGCGACGACACACGCAACAACCGAGCCATAGCGCCATCCATAAAGTCAAGCGTTGCCCCTATGAGAACAAACAGCAACGCCAAATCAAAACGCGAATTGTAGGCAAATATACATGCCACAATACCCGAAAACTGATTCAATAACGTAATTGTATTAGGAATATGTTTTTTCATCACTCAAATTATTTACTATCAAATAAATATATACTTCAAAATAAATAATACAGACAAAATAATCATTGCTGGCGTAAGTTTTTTGAAATTACCACAAACAAGATTCAACAAGAAATAGGCAATCATACCCATCAAGATACCATCCGAAATAGAGTAAGCCAATGGCATCACAACAATGCAAATAAACGCAGGTATCGACTCGGTATAATCACCGAAATCTATATTCTTAATAGGTTCGAGCATCATCAAACCCACAATAATCAAAACAGGTGCTGTAGCCGCCGCTGGAATAGAAAGAAATAGTGGCGAGAACAACAATGCAACACCAAAACAACATGCAACCACAAAAGCCGTCAAACCCGAACGACCTCCTTGCGCTACTCCCGAAGCACTCTCCACATAAGTCGTTGTTGTCGATGTTCCAAGACATGCCCCCACTGTTGTCGCAATAGCATCTGCCATAAACGCATGACCCAAACGATGAATATTACCTCGTTCATCTACCATACCTGCTTTTGTCGAAACCCCAATCAATGTTCCCACTGTGTCAAACATATCAATAAACAAGAATGTAAACACAACAACAAGCATATCAAGTGTGAATATATTATTCCACTCAAACTGGCAGAAAATTGGTGCTATCGACTCTGGTTGCGAAACGATACCCTTAAAATCCGTAACTCCCATCGGTATTCCCACCAATGTAGTGAGCAAAATACCCAACATCATTGCTCCTGGCACATTTCTCACATAAAGCAATCCCGTGATAATCAAACCTATCATGGTAAGTAGTGCCGAACCCGATGTTACATCTCCGAGCGTCACAAGAGTAGCTTCGTTATTGACTATAACACCGGCATTTTGCAATCCAATAAAGGCTATAAACAAACCTATACCCACTCCCACTGCATAACGCAAATTGATAGGAATAGCATTCACTATCGCCTCTCGCACATTGGTGATAGTCAAAACAATAAATATAATACCCTCGATGAATACTGCGGTCAAAGCAAACTGCCAACTATACCCCATGCCCATACACACGGTATAGACAAAAAAGGCATTCAATCCCATAGCTGGGGCCAAAGCAAATGGCAGTTTACCATAGAAAGCCATTGCCACACAACCCACTATAGCTGCCAATGCCGTAGATGTAAACACCGAACCAATAGGCATTCCATCCAACAAACCAAACATTGCTGGGTTCACCGCAAGTATATACGACATAGTGAGAAATGTCGTAATACCAGCTATCACCTCAGTACGCACCGAAGTCTCTTTCGAATTAAATCCAAATAACTTTTGCAACATATCTTATCTTTTTAGTATAAAAAATCGCATAACCTTCCTAGGCTACACGATTATATATTAGGTAATAAATCAGATACATCATGTCCGAATGCGGCCAATTCTCTCACCAACGATGATGAAATGTGTGCTGTGTCGGCATCCGAAATCAAGAATATTGTCTCTAGTCCTCCTATTTTGCGATTGGCATCGGCAATCGTGCGCTCGTACTCAAAATCTGCCATCGAACGCACTCCCCTCAACACATACTTCGCCCCATACTCTGCTGCCAAGTCCATTGTCAAAGTTTCATACGCAATCACCTCTACTCTAGGCTCATTGGCATACAAAGCACGCAATTTCTCCAATCGCTCTTCTACTGGCATCCACCCTTTCTTTGCACGATTCACGCCTATGGCAATCACCAATTTGTCAAACAAAGGCAATGCCCGTTCAACAATAGCTTGATGCCCACGAGTAAAAGGGTCAAACGATCCAGGAAACAAGGCTATTCTACTCATATCACTCTCGCAATTTAAATGCTACAACCACTGCTGCCGATTCATCTATAATCGGAATAATCCACAAATCGCCTGCCGAAAAAGATTTTGAGATATACAACATATTGCCTTCTACCTCACCTCTGAATTGACATGTTGTCTCCTTTGCACGAATACATTCTGTTGCGTCAAACACAACCACGTCACCATCAAAGGTATATGTGCCTCTATGAATCTCTGCATATGGTTCATCGGCGCCAACCGCATCCATATACACAAACGAAAGTTCGAATGTATTATTCTCGCCAAAAACTATTGCCGATTTGGCAATATCAGGAGCATAGTCACGCACATGGTCGTTATAGAGATACTCTTCGCTATTAGCCATCAACGACTTGATTTTCCAAGTGCCCGACAATTCTGTTTGAGTTGTAATATTTTCACATGACGAAAACAATACAAGCACCAAAAATAAAAGATAAAACGATAATCTTTTCATAGTCTTACATGTTTTTAAATTCGTGCTATACGCTTAATCTCATCCATTATTGCACTTGCAAACTTATCTGCCTGCTCTTTTGTCGGAGCCTCTGAATATACACGGATAATTGGTTCGGTGTTCGATTTACGTAGATGCACCCAACCTTGTGGAAAATCTATCTTAACACCATCTACATCAGTCACCTTGAATTGTTTATAACAACCTTTAATCACGCACAACACTCCGTCTACATCTATCTGTGGCGTAAGTTCTATCTTATTTTTAGAAATATAATAGTTAGGGTATTCTGCGCGCAACTCGCTCACTTTCTTACCCGATTTAGCCAAGTGTGTCAAAAACAATGCTACACCCACCAATGCATCACGACCACAATGCGATGCTGGATAAATCACTCCGCCATTACCTTCGCCTCCAATCACGGCATTAGTCTCACGAATTTTTGCAACAACATTCACTTCGCCTACTGCCGATGCACTATATTGACATCCATATTTTGCTGTAATATCTGCCAATGCTCGTGTTGAACTAAGATTCGAAACCGTATTACCAGGTGTATGACTCAACACATAATCGGCAATTGACACCAATGTGTATTCCTCGCCAAACATCTCACCATTCTCACAAACGATAGCCAATCGGTCAACATCTGGGTCGACAACAAATCCCACATCTGCTTTTGTCTTACGAATGTGTTCTGCTATCTCGGTCAAATGCTCTGGTAGTGGTTCTGGATTATGAGCAAAGTGCCCTGTTGGCTCACAATTCAACTCTTCAACACACTCCACGCCAAGCGCTTTCAAAAGTGCTGGTATTGCCACACCTCCTACCGAGTTAACAGCATCGACCGCCACACGAAATCCTGCAGCACGAATAGCCTCTACATCCACCAACTCCAATTTCAACACTGCATCTATATGGCGTTGAGTATAATCACTCTTTTCTATATACGATCCCAAAGCATCCACTTCGGTATAGATTACGTCTTCGCTCTCTGCCAAGCGGAGCATTGCCTCGCCTTGCTCTTTATCAAGGAATTCGCCTTTCTCGTTAAGCAATTTCAACGCATTCCATTGCTTCGGATTGTGCGACGCTGTGAGAATAATACCACCATCAGCACCCTCCATCACAACTGCCATTTCTGTTGTTGGCGTAGTGGCAAGGCCTATATTCACCACATTACACCCACATCCCATCAACGTGCCAATCACTATATTCGACACCATCGCACCCGACAAACGAGCATCTCGACCTACCACCACAGTACAATCTTTCTTACCTCGATACTCCTTCAACCACTCGGCATAACCAGTAGTAAACTTCACAATGTCAATAGGCGAAAGACCCTCGCCCACAGTGCCACCTATAGTGCCACGAATACCCGAAATAGATTTAACTAGTGTCATATTTTATTAGATATTAAGTTATTATTTTGGAACTCTACGAATCTTTAATTCATAAACATACGGAATAACCTCCGAATCATTGCGACCTAACTTTGATGGCACAATAATACGGGCATGAGCCTCCGATTTTCTCATCAATTCAAATGCCTTTTGCCAACCTTCGCAACTATTCAACAAATTACCATATATAATTTCATTTGGATATGGTCTGTCTTGAGTTGTCCAATAATCTTCTACCACAGGATACTCATCAAGTGTCGATTGACGATAACGCAAAACCAACTTATCTCCCGTACGCAACGTATCGCCAACACCTTTTTCTATCAATTGAAAATATATTCCATCTTCAAAATGATACATTTCATTCGCTCCAAAAACTGTGTCTGTGGGAAATTCATCAAGCAAAACGATTTCATTACGAGCCAACCAACTATCTATCAACTCCTCCTCTGCTTTAAGCAATTGCGAATAATTAGTCTCGCTTTCACATGCTACCATTGCTATGAGCAATAGCATCATTCCCCAAAATTTTATCTTCATATACAAAATATTTATTTATGTAATTAAACTTCTAATATACCAAGGTACAAAGTTACTAAAAAAGTTGAATTCTAGCAACATTTTTATATCTTTTTATATCAAATAAATTTTTTATAAAAAATCTATTGCTATATCAGAAAAAATTCGTACCTTTGCACCCGCAAAAGTTAAGGGGAGAGCGACTATCAAATTTTCGACTTTCAACTTTCAACTTATTGAGTGCTGGTCTCGTAGCTCAGCTGGATAGAGCAACAGCCTTCTAAGCTGTGGGTCGTGGGTTCGAATCCCGCCGGGATCACAAGAAAAGAGTTCTCAAAGAACTCTTTTTTTGTATATCCCCATATATATAGAAAAGAGAGTTCTTGAAAGGGACTCTCTTTTTTTGTATACCCCACTGATACATAAAAAAGCTGATTAACAACCTTGTTAGTCAGCTTTTTTTACTTTTAGTATGTCACTCTTCTTCGGCATAGGTTGCTTGAAGCTTGCTTGAGGGTAGGGTTATCCTATGAAGAGGTATAGAAGAAATTACTTGTTTGGTACTATTTTTATTATATAATACAATATTAAATTTCACCTATCTAAAACTTCATTTACGTCATATCGTTTTATAAAAAATTTATAATTATAAGATTTTACTACACCAAAATGTCCTACTCCATTAACTACATTAGAATATATTTGCATCGGTTCAGCAAACATATTACGATTAGCCTCGCGAGCATCAGATCTTGATTTTAGATATTTAAAATAATCATTTCCATAAACTTTAATTCTTGCCCATGCCCCAATAAATGAATAACGACGACTAACAGATGACATATAACCGATAGGAAACCACACTTTAAATTCATAAGGCCATGACGTAAAATCACTTGTTGTTAATAATACATCTGTATAACGTCGTTTATATTTTTTAGAATAATCAGACTCTAAATTAAAATTACGTTCAAATGAATTATCAAGGATTATAGGGTCTTCACACCAAAACTCAGCAGCATCAAGTGTATCTATTTTAGGCTCATTAGTTTCATAATCATTATATTGCCACTCTATATAATGTGAAAAATTCATACTTAAGCCAACAGATTCCATATCTTCATGATTTTTAGAATCTATAAAAATACTTATCTCAATACTTTTTAGCAAATCTACTCCAGCCTCCACAAAACCATAATTCACAGTATCTATATAAATATCTAGAGGTTCTGGTACTACAGCCGTTGCCCATATTGAATCGTAATCTTCACATGCCACATCAATGCGAAATGTATCACCTACAGCAAAAGTATCAGGCATAACATACTTAAACTTTTGTCGAACAGAGTCAAAAGTTAGTTTTTGAGGTTCACCTGAATTATGCGAAATTGTTGCTTGGGCTTCACGTAATGGATTTTTGTTTGCTCCATCAAGAAAAAAAGCAGTAGTCCCAATAGATACATATTGAGTGTCTGCATCGCAATTCAATATACCTTCTATATAAATACGATTCTTTTCTACATCGCCCCTGTATTTTATCTCTCTATCCATTTCACAGGCTGCAAATACTATTACTGTAATAATAGCAAATATTATTAGTCGTTTCATAACTGATTAAAATTTAAAAGTATAACTAATAGATGGTAGAATTGGGAATAACGACACTTGATGTAATTCTATTTTACTAAAATTTTTATCATCACTACCTACATAAACATAGTAAGGATTTTGATGGTTGTATGCGTTATAGACACTGACATTCAACAAGTGTTCGCCATAGCGACCTTTTCGGCGGTCGAAATGGAAGTTGATGCCTAAGTCGAGACGGTGATAGTCGGGCATTCGATAATTGTAACGCTTAGTAATAAACGACTCGCCATTAGGTGCTATTTGAGTTGCAAGTGTTCCACATGCGCCTGTGCCATAGATGAATGTTGCCGAAAGGTCGATTAACTTAATAGGTCGGTATTGTAGCGTTAGGGATAAGTCGTGAGTGCGGTCGTAACGAGCAGGGAATACTTCGCCTTTGTTGATTTCCATACCTTTACGGTCGAATTTGCGTTCTGTGCGACTCCATGTATAACCTACCCAGCCAGTGAATTTGCCAATAGTGCGCTGAGCAAGAAACTCTACGCCATAGCTCCATCCACGACCAACATTAACTTTCTCCTCCCAACCTGTAGTAGATGAAACAAACGATGCTCCGTCTTTGTATTCCAATACGTTATCCATGGTTTTGTAGTAACCTTCGACTGAGAAATCCACTTTGCCTAGCAAATTATAGAAGAATCCAGCCGCCACTTGATGACTGTGCATTGGAGGAATATTTGCCGTAACAGGCACCCAGAGGTCGATTGGAAGTGTTACGTTAGATGTTGACAAGAGGTGGAGATATTGCGTAACATATTGATACGAAGCCTTAAACGAGAGGTCGTCCATCAAAAGAAGACGCAAGCCTACACGTGGTTCAAGGCTTGGATAGACCTTGCCACCTACGGCATACATCGAACCCCGCAAACCTATATTCATACGCACGCGACGGTGAATATCCCAATTGTCTTCAATATAGAGAGCAGCCTCGTGAGTATAAGTAGGTTGATCGCCATAGGTGGTGTCCATATTGTTGGTGGTGAGGGTATCAAACGCTTGCTGATAGATACTTGTAACAGTAGGTTTGAAGGTATGGAACGTATATTGCGCACCGAATTTTATGTCATGGGCATGATGGGGTTTATAGTCAAAATTGTATTGAGCTGTGATATCTTCAATATTGGAATTGTAGTCCATATCATAATGAGAATCAAGATAATCCTTAGGGTCGGTATCTTTTTCGTCAAGCGTCACACCAAGGCGGAAACGATAACGAGTGTATGAGACTATGGCATTAGAAAATAGTTGAGGAGAATAGATGTGAGTCCAATTGAGTGACGACACGATATTACCCCAAGTCCAATTCTTTTTACTCTTTGAAGAATAGGTATTAAGTTTCTCTGTTACATTCGAATACATATAATCATCGCCCATATAAAACGATGCCGAAAGACGGTCGGTGTCAGAGAAACGGTGCGACACTTTGGCATTTACATCCCAAAACGAATAACCCATATATTCGCGCACTGGATTGCCTACGGTTGGTGTACCAACACCATAGAATATAGGAATGAACCAATCGAAATGAGTGCGACGAGCCGATACGTTGAATGTTGTGCGCTCTTTCCAAATTGGACCTTCGAGATTAACTTTGGCAGACAAAAGCCCAATGGTCAATGCGCCATGATAGTTTTGAGCATCACCATCTTTTTGACGTACGTCAATCACACTCGATAGACGTCCTCCGAATCGAGACGGGAAATTGCCTTTGTAGAGAGTAACATTTTTGATTGCATCGGCATTGAAAACCGAAAACATGCCACCCATGTGGTTGATGTTGTAGAGAGGCACACCGTCAAGAAGAATCAAATTCTCATCAGGACCACCACCACGCACATAGAGTCCAGTCTGCCCTTCACCACCCGACTGCACACCTGGCAACAACTGTAATGCTTTGACAATATCTATCTCACCGCCAATGGCAGGGATGCCTTTTATGAATTGTATAGGCACTTCAATAGCAGACATTTGTGAGCCTTCAACTCCTAATTGAGAACGTTGAGATACGACCTCTACCTCGTCCAAGACGTTAGATGAGATGAGTTTGATATTCAACACTGTGTCAGAGGTAAGATTCAATGAGATAGTGCGAGTAGAATAACCCACATAAGAAAAACGAAGACGGCAATCGCCTTCGGGTAGGGTCAAGGTGTAGAAGCCATAAGGATTTGTGGCAGTTCCTCGCTGATTGACTTCGTCATAGACAGTAGCCGAAATCATAGTTTCGGACGATGAGGCATCCATCACATAACCACTCACGGTGTATTTCTGTGCGGATAAGAGCAAAGGGCACAGAAATAGGAGCAATAGCAATGCTTTAATAGTTTTCATAGTGCATTTTTGATTTTAGGACGCAAAGGTAATACTTTTTCTTGATATACGATTTACCCCCCCCATTTTAACCTTATTTAACAGTTAAAATAGGAAGGGATTAGGTTTAAAAGGAGTAATTATGTAGCGTTTAGCCCATCACTTTTTGCATAAATTTTTCGGCATTTACGACAAAACGGTCGTGGTCGGCTGTGCCGATTGAGTTGTTTTGAGAGTCGAAACACTCGATGCGGTATGAAAGTTTGCGACCATCAACAGCCACTTCGGTTGCAGTACATGTGATTTCTTCGCCTACTTTCGACGCTTTTGTGTGTTGCACTGTGAGTCCGATGCCGACTGTGGTATCCTCTGCACTGAGGGATTGTCCAGCCAATTCAAGTGCTGTATTTTCCATCCATGCAATCATTGTTGGGGTTGCAAGCACCTCCAAACCTCCCGAACCTACACGGGCTGCTGTGTCTTTCGATTCGACTGTAAATTTCTTTGTTAATGTTTTCATATATTTAATTATTAATCATTTAAAATCCTACTGACACTCTGAAATTAACCATAAATCCTGTCAAATAGTTCGGCACGGCATACTGTCCGTTGTAAATATCCGTAACCCAATAATATGAGTTTACATTCTTGATATTAAACAAGTTGAACAATTCAAGACTGAGCCATATATTCTTCACCGGGTCTAGTTTTTGCATCCATTTTTCACGCCCTTGCACGAATCCACGCGACGCTCCTATATCCACACGATTATACGCCTTTGTGCGCAACACGGCTTGATAACGCTCCGAATGCGGCGGTCCAAATGGCAATCCGTCGGACCACACCAATTTCAAATGTACCTTATACTCAGGGTGATTAGGTACATAATCTTGAAAGAAGAACGAGATATTGTATCGTTGCTCGTTTGGGCGCGAAATATAGCCCGGATAGACCTCGCCAAGATAGTTACCTACATTGCTATACGCAGAATAATGGTCATCTAAAATATCTTCGCGCGAACGCATCCACGAGAACGATATCCACGAGTCGGTACCTGGCACAAACTCGCCAAACAATTTCACATCTACCCCTGTCGTATAGGCAACTGCATCATTCTCACCCGAATAGCGCACTCGCACATTGTCCACATAATAACTTATCACCCTATCCGATGGTTTGTAATATGCCTCAAATGTCAATTTGAACGGACGATTCCATGCACGGAAAAAATAGTCCATTCCAAACACGGCATGCAACGAGCGTTGTGCTTTAATATTCTTATTCAGAGCTACATAATTATTTCCATACTCATCGGTCTGCTCCGTACGCAACTCTTTATAGAATGGGGCTTGATGATATACCCCTGCCGATAATCTGAAGTTCAAATCGGCTTTCCAATCTGGAAAAAAGGCTACTGTGGCACGTGGCGACACCAAAAACTCGTTGTTGAACGACCAATAGTTTGCCCTCACCCCTGCCGTGAATGCCCACGAACCATAATCGGCAAAGTGTCGATAAGTATCTTGCACATAAGCCTGTAAACGATGTGAATATAGGTCAACGTCTGAATACAAATTATATATTATCTCCACTTGCTCGGGATTTACGGGCAATGTATAACCCGCCGAATCTCGCGTTTCCCACTCACTTATGCGATCCAACACTATCTCGTTCTGATAGTTCACTCCCCATTGCAATGTGTTATTCGCCAATTTCCACGCTCCTGTATGCCCTACATTTATCACCGTAGCACTCAATCTATTGCGCGCATGCTCGTGATACATACCCGTACCCAATGATCCCGTCGGTTTTTCACTCTCGTCCTGCGCTCCTCCACTCATATCCAATGCCGACAACCAATACTCGCCCGTGATGTCGTAGGTCTCTTGCTCGTTGGTATTGAACGCACTTGCATTAAATCCGAGCGTCACCTCTTTGTTCGGACGATAATTAAATCCTAATGCTCCGAAGTATGTGCGGAATATATCTCGCTCTTTTCCATCGAAATAGACTGTAAAATTGTTGGCATTAGATATTGTACCAAACGATGTACTTCGCGTTTTTGGTGTGAAATTATAGTAGTTTTGCGATATATTGCCCAAGAACGTCAACTCCCACTTCTTCGACATCTGCCATGTCATATATGTCTGATAGTCTACAAAATACGGACTATATTCGCCTTTTGTCTCAAGCGTACCGAGTAGCACTTGCATGGTCTTGAAGCGCACGCCATGCATCTGCGTGAAGTTCTTCCCACTTGCACCCACATATGCCGACACGCCTTGCAACGATGCTGCCAAGTTTGCTTCAAACTCCGATGGTTTCTTATATGTTACATCCAACACCGATGCCATCTTATCGCCATATTTTGCATCAAATCCTCCTGCCGAAAAATTCACCTCACCCACCATATCGGGATTGATAAAACTCAAACCCTCTTGTTGTCCTGCTCGCACAAGTAGCGGACGATACACCTCTATTCCATTGACATACACACTATTTTCATCATAATTACCGCCACGCACCGAGTATTGCGAACTCATTTCGTTGTTCGAACTCACTCCGGCGAATGTTGTCAAAAGGCTCTCTATATTTCCACCCGATGCATCTGGCATCAGTCTTAGACTTTCGCTATCAAGTGTCATCATTGTCGAGGTCTGACGTTGATACCCCTTCACCTCTACCTCATCGAGCAACTCGGTGTCGGTCTGCAAATTAACTACTACGGTATATGCCAACTCATCTCCTATCGCCACCTTCCTTTCTGCCGCCACATATCCCACACACGAGAATTGCAATGTAATAGAGTCTTGATGCTGAAACGACAATTCAAAATATCCTTTTTCGTTAGTGATTGTGCCTGTCGCCGTCTCTTTTATCTGCACCGTCGCAAACTCCACCGCACGCTTCTCCTCGTTAAGAACATAGCCCCTAACATACACCTTCTGCGCCGACACCATCGATGCCAACATCATACATAATATCAATATTTTATACTTCATCACGCTTTACTTAATCTTGCATATTTCAACAACAATTGCTTTTCTCCAAATTCATCAAAATCAATACGTGCCTTACGATTATCTCCTTCTCCCGTAATCTCTAATATCTTACCCTCGCCGAATGTACTATGCGCCACTCGCTCTCCTACAAAAAATCCCATCACATCTTGCGGATTTACAGGCGTTTTAGATGCCGAACTCACTGGCTTAAACGTACCCTTGTGCGTCTGCTTTGGCACTGGTGTTTTTATAATCTCTTTTTTCTTAAATGCACCAAACGCCGAATCTTTATTTGATGCAAAGCCTCGCGAGGTTTCGTCCGTGCGAGACGAATAAGGTCGCGCATCATCAAACATCGAATATGGGTCCACTATTCCTCCCCTGCCAAATGCCGCGTCTTGTGGCAATCGCAAATATCGTTTATCCACATCATATATAAATCGACTCGGATTTGAAAATTGTGTCTGCCCATTGCGGAAACGGCTCTTGGCATACGTAATCATACAACGCTCTTTTGCGCGAGTTATTGCCACATAAAACAATCTGCGCTCTTCCTCCAAATCTCGTTCACTCTCCACCATCATGCTTGGGAACAAATTCTCCTCCATCCCCACAATATATATATACGCAAATTCCAACCCCTTCGCCGCATGCACAGTCATCAGTGTAACAGTATTCTTATCCTCTGGTTTGTCGGTATCTTGGTCTGTTATCAACGACACTTCGTTCAAAAAGTTCACCAATCGTATGTCATTATCCCCATTGTTCACCTTTTGGTCGCAGAATTCATGCACTGCATTCAAAAATTCTTGAATATTCTCCTTACGCGAAAGATTTTCAACCGACGTATCGACCGACACATCTGCCATAATTCCCGAGCCAAACACCACTCGTTCTGCCACATGATACGCATCTTGTTGCTCATTTTCATCGAGGAACGAGTTAATCAACTCTGCAAATTTCTGCAATTTACCCGCTGCGGCACCCTTCACATCAACACCATATTTCAATGGGTCAGCTATTATCTCCAATGCTGGCACTCGCGGATTTTCATGCACCACCTTCAACAATTTCTGTTGCGTAGTATCACCAATTCCACGCGCTGGATAGTTTATCACGCGCTTCAATGCCTCTTCGTCCGACGGATTGATTATCAAACGCAAATAGGCTATCACATCTTTTATCTCTTTGCGTTGATAGAACGACAACCCTCCATATATTTTATAAGGTATTCCACTCTTACGCAACGCCTCCTCCAACACACGGCTCTGTGCATTTGTTCTATACAGCACTGCTATATCCTCATACGCCACAAATCGTTTATTCACCACATGCTGAATATCTTTCGCCACGGCATACCCCTCCTCAAAGTCGCTATACGTCGACACCACCTCTATCGGTTCTCCTACTGCCAACTGGCTATACACCGACTTCGGTATCTGATTCTTATTCTTTGCTATCAACGAGTTAGCCGCATTCACTATCGTCTGTGTCGAACGATAGTTCTGTTCCAATTTGAATAATCTACACCTTTCAAAACAACGCTGAAATCCTAAAATGTTATCAATCTCTGCCCCTCGAAACGAATAGATACTCTGCGCATCATCGCCCACTACACACACTCTGCCATACTTCGCTGCCAATTGCATCACTATCGAGTGCTGCACGGTGTTAGTATCCTGATACTCATCCACTAATATATACTGAAATCTATCCTGATAACGTGCCAACACATCTGGTCGTTGCTTGAATAGGAATGCCGTATAAACCAACAAGTCATCAAAGTCCATCGCATTTGCCTCACGACAACGTCTGCAATACGTCTCATAAATTCGCCCAAACTCTGGCGTATTATGTCGTTTATCATCCGTATAATTAGCCGCATTCGAGTTATACACATGTGGCGTAATCAAATGGTTCTTCGCATTCGATATCCTCGACTGCACTGCACCCGATTTATACACCTTATCATCCAACCCCATCTCTTTAATAATACTCTTTATCAACACTTTAGAGTCGGCAGTATCATAAATAGTAAACTGCGGCGTAAACCCAATCACCTCTGCCTCTGCCCTCAATATTCGCGAAAATATCGAGTGAAACGTTCCCATCCACAATCCTCGCGATGCCGACGGACCCACCACTTTCATAATTCGCTCCCTCATCTCTCGTGCTGCTTTATTCGTAAACGTCAGTGCCAAAATATTATATGCCATCATACCCTGCTCCAACAAGTACGCAATCTTATAGGTCAACACTCTCGTCTTGCCCGAACCAGCACCTGCCACTATCACCGATGCTCCTTCATTATACTCAACCGCCGCCTTTTGCGACGGATTCAACAATTCATCAAGATTCATAATCAATTACTTTCTTCTCCGTAAATACTTTCTCAAATAACCTACAAAGATACACTTTTTTCTCCATATACACAACACCCCACCCCTCCCAAATCATCCCCAATTTACAACATACTATAAATATACTATAAATATAGGATAAACATACTATAAATATACTATAAACATACTATAAAGCAATCCTCAAAAAATCCCAACAATCTCTTGCTCATATCAAAAAAATATACTACCTTTGCACCGATGTTACGTTGTATCCGTACATCAAACATTATAGTAAAGCGCAATCGCCTCTGAATCACCACCTCATCCGCAATTGAGCTTTATCTACACATATCATTGGGTAAGTTACGCGGTCATCCGCGCAGCTTCTCATAGGTATGTGGGGCTTGTGGTGAGCCTAGAGGCGTATGACGAAGTTGCGCTTTTTTTTATATCCCAAATATAGCACAAACACCCCCTCCGTTTGTCTATAACAAAAGTTTTATAACGTCTGCTGCAATCAGTCATCTCTCTCGGCAATATTGCAAAACAACTTTATAACACTGTTCTAATTATGAAACATTTCAAACTTTTCCTCTTGTCTCTATTGGCAATGACACTCGTTTTTTCTTCCTGTGAACAACAAGATTTGTCTTTAACCTACATTGAACCAATTCAAGATTGGGGCACATCACCTCAAGACATCCTTGAAAAAATGACCAAATCCAAATCAGGTGCAACTCTTGAATATGCAGAAAGTGACGATGGATACTATTACATGGAATTCAAAAGTTATGGCATTTCTCAATATTTAGCATATGCATTTATAGACAACAAATTAGTTGGCTGCGCTACTTCTCAGTCTTCAACAACTTATAAACAAACCATTAAAAATCATTTTGATAAAAAACACACTTTAATTCAAGTTGACACAACCGAATGCTATGAAGAATACCTATATTGCAACAAGGAAAAAACATCTTCAATTTTATTTTTCACTGACAATGAATACGGTGAAATGGAGCAATTTTACATCCCATATATCGAAGGTGATATAGAAGATTTTTGGAATGCTCTTGAATAACACTATCACATTACAACAAAAAATCCTGCATCACCCCCAAATGATGCAGGATTTTTATTATCTCTCTTTATACTTTACTCCAACAATATATCCCCCCAGAATAGCGAAGCGTTCCAGAAAATCCAGAATATCCGCCATCATTCATTTTGGCACACTACTTGAACATATTATAATACCATTACTAAAACACCCCAAATAAAACAGAAACGGGGCAAACCATGCCATATTGTCACAATAACCATCAAAAACAAACCTCAAAACCTAAGACATTATGGCACACTCAAAATAAAATTTGTTTTTAACATCGCATTATTCATAACCATATTCATAATTATCAAACTAACTATAATTATGAATTATGAACCGAAGGTCATGAGCCGATAGGCGAATAATTATGAATTATGCATTATGAATTAAATAAGTATGTTCAATCTATCTGACGACCTAAACGAAGCTCACACTGAGATGATTCCGCTACTCGACGAAAGCGAAGACTCGCCAATCGAATGCCAAGACAACGACATTTTGCCGTTGCTCCCTTTGCGCAACATGATTTTGTTCCCTAAAGTGGTGATGCCAATCACCGTAGGACGCAAAAAGAGTCTACGCCTCGTGCGCGAAGTATACCAAAAAGAGGGCGAACTATTTGTCGGCACTCAAATCAATGCCAAAATCGAAAATCCTACACTGCAAGACATCTACCCTATGGGCACGGTGGCTCGCATCGTGCGCATTCTCGAAATGCCCGACGGCACTACTACCGTAATCCTTCAAGGCAAAAAACGCGCTACTGCTACCGAATTGGTCGGCGAAATGCCTTTCCACACCGTGCGCATCAACATCATGGACGAGATCGAACCTGCTCAGGACGACCGCGTGTTCACTGCCCTCGTCGAGGCTCTCAAGGAGTTGGCTATCCGCATTATCAAAAATTCCAACTCTATCCCCGACGAAGCTACTTTCGCTATTCGCAATATCGAAAAACCTATCGGCCTCATCAATTTCATCTGCTCTAACTTTAGCATCTCGTTGAGCGACAAGGTGAAACTCCTCGAGCTCAACGACCTCACCGAGCGTGGCTATCTCCTCCTCGACATTCTCACCAAAGAGTCGCAACTACTCGAAATCAAGGCGTCTATCCAAAACAAAGCTCGTCTCGACATCGACCAACAGCAACGCGAGTACTACCTTCAACAACAAATGAAGACTATTCAAGAAGAGCTCGGTGGCGACACTGCAAGTCAAGACGTGCAGGCTCTCAAAGAGAAGGCTAAAACTAAAAAATGGAGCGACAAAGTGCGCGAAACTTTCGAACGCGAGGTACGCAAACTCGAGCGCATGCACCCTAACTCTCCCGACTTCTCGGTGCAACTCACCTATGTCGAAACTATTGTCAACCTCCCTTGGAACGAGTTCACTAAAGATAATTTCGACCTCAAAAAAGCGCAAAAAGTGCTCGACCGCGACCACTTTGGCATGGAGAAGGTCAAGGACCGCATCATCGAACACCTCGCTGTGCTCAAACTCAAAGGCGACCTCAAATCGCCTATCATCTGCCTCTATGGCCCTCCTGGTGTGGGCAAAACCTCACTCGGCAAATCTATTGCCGAAACTCTTGGTCGCAAATATGTACGCGTGTCGCTCGGTGGTCTTCACGACGAAGCCGAAATCCGTGGTCACCGCCGCACCTACATCGGCGCTATGCCTGGTCGTATCATCCAAAACCTCAACAAATGCGGTTCTTCTAACCCTGTATTTGTGCTCGACGAAATCGACAAGGTCAACTCCGACTTCAAAGGCGACCCTGCTTCTGCTCTTCTCGAAGTGCTTGACCCTGAACAAAATAATGCATTTCACGACAATTTCCTCGACATCGACTACGATTTGTCTAACGTGCTCTTCATCGCCACTGCCAACGACCTCAACTCTATCTCCAAACCGCTTCTCGACCGTATGGAGCTCATCGAGGTTAGTGGTTATATCACAGAGGAAAAAATCGAAATTGCCACTCGTCACCTCATACCTAAACAACTTGAAATCCATGGCATCAACAAAAGCCAACTCAAGTTCACTCGCCCTGCTGTGAAGGCTATTGTCGACAACTACACTCGCGAAAGTGGTGTCCGCTCGCTCGACCGCACTATTGCTAAAATCATGCGCAAGGTGGCTAAAAACATCGCTATTGACCCTGAGTTCACTACCACAATCAAACCTCAAGACCTTCAAGAATACCTCGGCGTGTCGCACATCGACCACGATATGTACGACATCAGCGAATATTGCGGTGTAGTCACAGGGCTCGCTTGGACTCAAGTGGGTGGCGAAATCCTCTATATCGAGTCATCTATCAACACTCAAAAGGGTGGCAAACTCTCGCTCACTGGTAATCTTGGCGACGTGATGAAGGAGTCGGCTCAATTGGCTCTCGAATATATCAAGTCGCACAATACTCAATTGGGTATCAGCGCCGAAGATATCGAAAACCACAGCATACACATCCACGTGCCCGAAGGTGCAACGCCTAAAGATGGTCCATCTGCTGGTATCGCAATCCTCACTGCTTTGGTATCGAGCTTCACTGGCCGTAAGGTGAAAAATCGCCTTGCCATGACTGGCGAAATCACCCTCCGCGGCAAACTCCTCCCTGTTGGTGGCATCAAAGAAAAGATTCTCGCAGCCAAACGCGCTGGCATCAAAGAGATTATCCTCTGCGTCGATAACCAGAAAGATGTGAATGAAATCCAACAAGAATATCTCGACGGACTCCAATTCCACTTCGTCCGCAACATGGCAGATGCCCTCGCTATCGCCATCGAGAAATAATCTTAAACCCAACAAACAAAAAAGGTTGACTCTCAAAAGTCAACCTTTTTTTATTCCTAAAATCATAAACGGACCAACGACCTCGATTCATATCGCAAAAATTCTCAACTCTCAATTCTCAATTCTCAACTCTCAATTCTATTGCCCTTTCCCCTTCAATATCACACCCACACTATAAAACAATATCTTTATATCTGTCTGCAACGTCATGTTATCCATATAAATAATGTCATAACGCAAACGCTCCACCATCTTCTCCACTGTATCGCTATAACCGATTTTGATTGGTCCCCACGAAAGCAATCCTGGTTTCACCTTATATACAAGGCAATAATATGGCGCTATCTTCTCTATCTGCTCGATATAATATCTACGTTCAGGGCGTGGACCTACTATCGACATATCTCCTCGCAAAATATTCCAAAACTGTGGCAATTCATCCAATCTATACTTACGCATCACATGCCCAAATGGCGTAATTCTTGGGTCATTCACCTGACTGAGCTGTGGCCCCATACGCTCTGCATCTACATACATTGTGCGAAATTTATGTATCTTGAACGGACGTCCTTCATACCCTATGCGCTCTTGCGAATAGAATATCGGACCCTTACTGCCAAGCTTCACTCTGACTGCCACATATGCATATACTGGCAACAAAATAATCATACACACAAAGCTCACTCCCACATCAAACACTCGTTTCACCGACTGCTGCCACGCCGGCATTCGCGACGAAGTGATATCTACCAACGGCTCCGACTCCACATCCGTGAGCGACACATGCCCCGTCACTACTTCAAACAATCGTGGTGCAAATTTCACCTCTACTCCACACACTATCAACCTATTGGCTATATCAAATATCATATCGTTATCCATGTCATCCACCGCAATTATCACCTCATTCACAGCACATTCCCGCACATATTGCTCCAAAGCATCCAATCTTCCCAACACAAGTCTCTCTTCCACCACCACTCTATCTCTCACTGCCACATAGCCCACTATCTTCTGCCCCGTACGCACCGAATTACGCACTATAATATCGGTCACCTTCCGTGCCATATCGCCCGTACCTACCACAAGCACATCATTCGAAATCACCCCTCTACGCAATCGCAAAATCATCAACTGCGTCTGCACTATACGGAATAGATAGGTCACTACAAAAAACATCCCCCACAATATCAAAAACGAACGATAATAGAACGTATAACTCACCACTATATCGTCCACCAACATCCCAAAATAAATAATAATTGAAATAAAAAACGTGCCTATCACCGTAGAAAAAAACTCTACAAGACGCGACCTACGCACTTTTATATTATAAAATCCTGTCAAATAATGCACCACTAATGCCACAAACAGAAACGAAAACACCGATGGCAACAGCGAATAATTTGGCACGAAATACTCTTCTGCCCCCGACAACACCATGTCGTTCGTCATACGACGATAGAGGTAGAACAACACCCAAACTATGAGCGCCGCCACCACATCAAACAATATGTAAAATACTACTCGCTTACGATTCATCGTATCACTTTCACTTGTCCTTTTGTTCCTAACTTAATAATACTAGATGGCGAAGGCAACACCTCTTCCTCTCTACGAAAATCCACTACAAAATCCACCGCATTCAATATCTCATCCGAAATCTCAAAGAAATTGCGTGGCGTAGGCTCACCACTCACATTTGCCGATGTCGACACCACTGGCACTCGCATCATCCTACACAACTCTTGCGAGAATTTCTCTTTCGTTATGCGTATAGCAATCGACCCATCTTCTGCTACAAGATTCTCTGGCAAGTTGCGAGCCTTGTCATAAATAATAGTCAACGGCTTATCTGCCACTTCCACCAAATCCCATGCTATATCTGGCACTTCGTTCACATACCCCTCCACCTTTGCCATACTATCCACCAACACTATCATCGACTTCGACTCCACGCGTCGCTTGATTTCATATATGCGCGCAATTGCCTCTGGCTTAGTCGCATCACACCCTATACCCCACACCGTGTCGGTAGGATAAAGTATCACGCCTCCTTGGCGCATCACTTCTACTGCTTTTTTTAGTTCGTTATGCATAATTGTGCAAATTTACCATTTTTTTTCCATTCTACAAAGCAAAAAAATATTTTTATAAAAAAAACAATAAATTACTATGATATTCCAAATAAATTTACTAAATTTGTATGTTAGACTTTTTGTGTGCGACCCGGTGCGTTGATTATGCGAGAATGATATGATTCATAGTTGATTAAAGTCTACTCTGCTCTCCGCAAAAAAAATAAAAAAAGATATATATAATGCTAAATCAATGGATTTTTCAAACCTTAACACCAGATGAAGAATGTAACCAAAAGAAATTAGCAGAAGAATTAGGGATTTCACCTTCCCTTGCCAAACTATTGGTTAAGAGGGGCATTAACACTTTCGATGAGGCAAAAGCCTTTTTCCGACCTGCATTGTCAGAACTGCACGACCCATTCTTGATTAAAGATATGGACAAAGCAGTCAAACGCCTCAACCGCGCCCTACAACAAAAAGAAAACATTCTCATCTATGGTGACTATGATGTAGACGGCACCACCGCTGTGGCTTTGGTCTACAAGTTCCTACAACCCTACATCCAGTCGTCGCAACTCGACTTCTATATCCCCGACCGATACAAAGAGGGGTATGGCATCTCGAAAAATGGCATCGACTACGCCAAGGAGCACAACGTCTCTCTCATCATCTCGCTCGACTGTGGCATCAAAGCCATCGAGCAAGTCGACTATGCTTCTTCTCTTGGCATCGATTTCATCATTTGCGACCACCACACTACCGACGACACTCTCCCTCGGGCTGTGGCTGTCCTCGACTCCAAACGCGCCGACGACACCTACCCCTACGAGCACCTCTCGGGCTGTGGCGTAGGATTCAAGTTCATGCAAGCCTTTGCCATCGACAATGGCATCGACTTCTCGCATCTCGAAGCTCTCCTCGATTTCGTGGCTGTCAGCATTGCTTCCGACATCGTGCCTATCACTGGCGAAAACCGCATCCTCGCTCACTTCGGCATCAAACGCCTCAACGAGCACCCTTCGCGTGGCCTCAAAGCCATCATCGAAACGTGCGGACTCAAAGGCAACAAAAACGGCAAAGTTTCTCACGAAACCGACATCTCTATCAACGATATTGTCTTCAAAATCGGTCCTCGCATCAATGCTTCTGGCCGTATGAAGTCTGGTCGCGAAGTGGTCGAACTCCTCATCTCTAACGACCTCAACCATGCGCGTCAACTCAGTAAAAACATCAATAGCTACAACGAAGAGCGCAAAGATGTCGACAAGGCAACTACCACCGAGGCTGAACAATTCGTCACCGACGAAATGCAACGCGACAAACGCTCTATCGTGGTCTACAACCCTAATTGGCACAAAGGCATCGTCGGCATCGTCGCTTCGCGCCTTACCGAGAAATACTACAAACCTACCATCGTGCTCACCAAAGCCAACGACATCGTCAGTGGTTCGGCTCGCTCTGTTCAAGGTTTCGACCTCTATAGTGCTATCGACTCTTGCCGCGATTTGCTCGAAAACTTCGGTGGTCACACCTATGCTGCCGGACTTTCTCTCAAAGAAGAGAATCTCGAAGAGTTCACTCGCCGTTTCGAAGAATATGTAGCCAACAACATCCAAGAGCATCAACTCACTCCGCAAATCGAAATTGATGCACGACTCCAATTCTCCGACATCACGCCTAAGTTCATCCGCATCTTGCGCCAATTCGAACCTTTCGGACCTGGCAACCCTAAACCAATCTTCTACACTCATCGTGTATTCGACTACAACGGAGCCAGCAAAATCGTAGGTCGCGACAACGAGCATCTCAAACTCGAACTCACCGACGAATCATCCGAAAACGTAATGAATGGTATTGCCTTCCGCATGGCTGAGTATAGCCAAGACCTCAAAGCCTTCAACCCGCTCGACATCGTCTATACGCTCGAAGACAACACCTTCAACAACACCACTACTACTCAATTGATGATCAAAGACATCAAAAAAGTATAACCCTCCTTTAAACAAAAAAAATAGGTCAACTATCCCATAGTTGACCTATTTTTTTATTCTTCCAACAAGAAAGCCCTCTATTCTCATCAAAAATTTCCGCGTGAGATAAATTCCCCTAATACAAAATATTCTACTTTCTATTCCCTACCAAAAAATCATTCCAAAACACCCACATCAAAAATATCAACCCATAAAACAAATATTTCGTAACCCCACTATGCCAAAACTCAAAACTCTGAGGATAATCCCGCACTATATATGTCAAAAACACCAATCTCGCAATATTAATCAAATACACACACACCAAACCTAGCGGAATAAACCACAGTTTATGAACAAATGGGCCTCTCGCAAAGAGCATTATCATCATAAAAATAAACGACTGCTTTATCCCATTACACCCCCACACAATACGCACTCCTTGTCCATTAAGATGTGAAATTGTAGTATCATACAAAACAGTTGACACTCCAAGCAAATCATAAATCCAATGCACCACACTTGCCAAATGATAACACATGCCTGCAAACAAGGCCGACACATCTAATGTCAAAAAATGTGCCTCCAAACCATTCTCATCTCCCGACACTGTCAACTTCCAGAAAAAATTGGATGCAAACATCACTACCAAGAACAACACAATGCCCTGATACACTCCCAACTTATCCCAATATTCTTTTAATTTATTCATTTCCAATCAACTCTCCCCCTGTTTATAGGAGGAGTGCCTTAGAGAGGCGAAGGGGTTCATTCCTCACTCCTCATTCCTAATTCCTCATTAAATCAAGTTTCTCGCATACGGTGCCAAATCCACTGCACAAAAATCTCCATCAAGATACTTAAAATGACCCGTAATTGCCACCATCGCTGCATTATCAGTCGTAAACGAAAATTTAGGTATATAAACCTCCACCTTATGACGACGTCCATAATCCTCAAATGCCTCACGCAAACCTGAATTAGCCGACACCCCTCCTGCTACCGCCAAATGCTTAACCCCTGTCTCCTTCATCGCTTTATGCACTTTGTCCATCAATATATCAACTACTGTTTTTTGCAATGAAGCACATAAATCATAAAGATGATTCTGCACAAAATTTGGGTCTTCTTTTTGCGCATCTCGCAATGTATAGAGGAACGATGTTTTCAATCCACTGAAACTATAATCAAACCCCTTAATATGTGGCTTCGCAAATGCAAATGCCTTAGCATCTCCCATCTTTGCATATTTATCTATATATGGTCCTCCTGGATATGGCAATCCCATCACTTTCGCACACTTATCAAATGCCTCTCCTGCTGCATCGTCGATAGTCTGGCCCAATACTTGCATATCTTTATACGATTTGACAAGTATTATCTGCGAATTACCCCCCGACACCAACAAACACAAAAACGGAAACTCTGGCAAATGTGGCTCTACATCTGGTTCTTGAACAAAGTGTGCCAACACATGCGCTTGCAAGTGGTTGACATCTATCATCGGTATGTCAAGCCCCAATGCAAACCCTTTAGCAAACGATGTGCCAACCAACAACGAGCCCATCAATCCTGGTCCTCGAGTAAATGCCACTGCACTAATATCTTCTCGACTAACGCCTGCTTTTTTCAATGCTGCATCCACTACGGGAATGATATTCTGCTGATGTGCGCGCGATGCCAATTCGGGCACCACTCCACCATACATCTCATGCACGGCTTGTCCTGCTGTCACATTCGACAACAATACTCCATCTCGCAAAACGGCAGCCGATGTATCGTCGCACGACGATTCTATGCCTAAAATTACTACACTCATACCTCGTTTTTTGCCAAATAATTCAAAAATATCACTTTTTCAATCATTTTTTTGAAAATTTATGATTTGTGAATTATGAATTATGAATTAAATTAGTTATCTTTGCAAATTAAAGTACAAAGTTATAAAAAATTCCGTAAAAATAACGCTAATTGTAATCACAACTTTACTAGTTTTATTGATTACTCCTTTTATCTTGTTGTCAAACAATAAGATACAAAACATCGTCGCCGATAAAATCACCGAATACTTAGAAGAAAAAACAGGAGCTGAATTTGAAATTGAACACGTCGCGATAAAATTTTTCAATAATTTCAATCTATATTCGATAGAAGTTTCTGACTTAAACAACAAAAAAATACTCTCTATCGACAATCTTAATGCCGAAATCAGCCTCTTATCTCTACTAAAAGGCGATCTCCACATCGAGTCTATAACTGCCAACGACCTCGATGCTTGCCTATATACCAACCCCGATGGTTCTCTCAATATTCAATTCCTTATCGATGCTTTTACTCCACAAAAGAAGCGCGAAACCCCTAACCTCATCTTCCCCCTCATCACTCTCAACAACGCCTCTATTCGTTACAACAACGAATCTCTCTCTACCCCACACCTTAAAAGTTGGCAATTCGATGCCAACAACATCGCTATCGATAGCCTATACACTCAAATTCAATTCTCTCTACTCCAACAATCCAATCTCGATGCCAACGTCAATTATCTAAAGTTCAAAGAGAAATCTGGCTTCACACTCAATCATCTTAGCACATACGTCGAGATAACCGACTCTACTTTCATCATCCCTTATGCCATAATCGATTTGCCTCACTCCAATGTGACAACCGACTCTACAATCATACGACTAACTCGCTCCGACGAACACAAAATCGACTGGTCTAAAACAAATTTCCGATTCAACATTGCTCAAGCACAAATCAAACCCTCTGACCTAAAACATTTTGTTCCTGAATTAGAAAACCTAACTCAAAAGGCTTCTATATCTGCCAAAATCGATGGCTCTCTCGATGACATTAAGGCAACAAACCTACGCGCATCTTATGGCAAAACTCTCTCTGTGAGCGCAAATGTACAAGCCACAGGTCTACCCGACATCAAAAACACCTACTTCAAAGGTGCAATAAACCACATCCGCTTCGATAAGGTTTCAATCCAAGACCTCATTGCTAATATATCAAAACAACCTTTTGTCCTTCCCGACGAAATCAAAAACCTTGGCACTTGCCAATACTCTGGCGACATATCTGGCAGCACATCTAATCTTGTCCTATATGGCAATCTCAACACCGACATTGGCAACATCAAAACCGACGTAAACCTCAAAATTCGCGACAATTTCAACCAATTCATCATCAATGGTCGCATAAATTCCAAAAATCTTCTTTTGGCTAAGCTAGTGCCTCACTCTGGCTTAGGCAACATATCTTTCAACTCTAATTCTCAAATCTACCTAAGCACTAAGGCTCCTTTCTCTGCTCAATCAAAAATCAACATCAACCATTTCCAATTCAACAACTACAATTACGAGAATATTTCAATCGATGGCGAATTCAATCCTTCGCTATTCTCTGGCCAATTCCTCCTCGACGACCCTAACGGCTACTTCTATTTTAACGGCCAAATCTCTGAAATCGACAACTTTAAGAAATTCAACTTCACCGCCAAAATCGACCATCTCAATCTCAACAAACTGAATCTAATCAAAACTCGTCCTAACTTAACTATTTCCGTAACCACTCAGTCCGATTTCTCTGGCGACAGATGGGCCACAATGGCTGGTTTTGTCAACATCGACTCGCTCTCGCTTGTCAATGCCGAAAAGTCATATTTCTTGAATCGACTATCTCTCAATGCCAAAAACGACTCTCTCACGGCTGCCTCTATCGAATCCGACATTATCAATGGCGGCATCTCTGGCAACTACACTATCTCTGCCCTAACCAACAATCTAGTATCTATCCTTGCCAAATCAATGCCTATACTAAACAAATACACCAAAAAGGCTAAGGCAGAAAACGACATAACTTGCATCCTCCAAATCGAACCTCTCAAACCTCTACTCCAAACAATCGAAATCCCTTGGTTCACAACCGACAAAACCTCAATATACGCACACCTCAACTCTATCCAAAACGAAGTTGAGGCCGAAGTCCACATCCCTAACATCTCTAATGGCAAAATAAACATCGACAGCGTCAACCTATATGTCAACAACTTAGACAACAACAACATCTCTCTCAACCTCTCTGCAGGCACCAAACTAAAGAAAGACTACCTAAATGCTGCCTTGAATATCAACGCCTTTGCCGACACCATTACCACAACTCTCAATTGGGACAACAACAACTTCGACAAACTATTTGCTGGCGAATTCATTGCCCAAACTGCATTAGAATCTACCCCAAATTCCGAATCTATTGCATTAAACACCACAATCCTCCCTACCGAACTAATACTTCAAAACAAATCTTGGATTATCAACGAAAGCCACATTTGGAGCGACTTATCCAAAGTCATCATCGACAAATTCAACATTCATAGCATCGACAATCAACTGATTGCCATCGATGGCATTGCATCTAGCTCGCCCGACGAAATCATCAACATCCAACTCAAAGACATATCTCTCGACTATATCGACGAACTCCTACCCGAAGAAACTGCCATCTCTTTTGGCGGCATCGTCAATGGCAATGCTACCATTGCCAACACCCTCGTCTTGCCCGAAATCAATGCCGATGTCATTTCTACCAATTTCCAATTCGACAACTCCTACTTTGGCACTGCTATTGCATCTTGCAATTTCGACCACAACACCACTAGCCTACAATTCGGTGGCACTGTCATCAACGACAATGCCGACACCACAGCCATCCTCTATGGCAACTACTTCATCCCTAACGACTCTCTCGACCTCAAAGGCAAAGCCAATGGCATCGACGTATCGTTCATCGACTACTACCTCGCCGAAATCTTTGGCCGCGTCAAAGGCAACGCTTGGGGCGACGTGCACATTCACGGATACACCAAAAAGAAAGAAGTTGCCGTCGATGTAGCTGCCTATGCCGAAAACGCATCTATCTATGTAGACTTCCTAAAAACGGCTTTCTACTTCTCCGACTCTATCTTTGTCAACAAAAATTCTATCAACTTCGGCCACATCGACCTTCACGATGCCGAAGGCCACACCGGATACGTCGAAGGCGAAATCAAACACAACTATTTCGAGAACGTCAACCTCGACCTCAACATCAACGTCAACAACATGCTCGTGATGAACACCACCCGTGCCGACATGGAAAGCTTCTACGGAAAAGTCTATGGCACTGGCAACGCACGAATCTTTGGCGACGAAAACGAAATCAAAATCACCTGCAATGCCCGTAGCGACAAAGGCACAAACGTTGTCATACCTATCGACAACTACTACGCAAGCGAAAACTCTTTTATCATATTCCAAGATCTAAACACCTTCACCAAATCCGAAACTAACACCGAATCCGAAGAAGTCGCCGAAACCAACATCGTGCTCGACCTCATGCTCGACATTACCCCCGATGCCCACCTCGACCTCATCATCGACTCCAAAGCCGGCGATATGCTCTCCGGCAGTGGCAACGGCAACCTTCGCGTCACCTACGACATCAACGCCGACGACATGAAAATATACGGCAACGTCCAAATCGAACAAGGCGAATACCTATTCACCTTCCAAAACGTCCTTCGCAAAGAATTCTACGTCAAAGAAGGTAGCTCTCTCTCTTGGACTGGCGACCCCCTCGGTGCCAACCTATACATCGACGCATACTATCAACTCACTGCCGACCTTGCCGAGATCCTCGACGAAGCCGTGCTATCCAACACATCTCGCACTAGCGTGCCCGTACAATGCCTACTCAACCTAACAGGCATACTCACACAACCAAACATCAAGTTCAGTCTCAACCTACCTAACTCCGAAGAAGAACTCAACCGCGCTCTTCAAAACACCGTAAACACCGACGAACTCATGAATCGTCAAATCATTGCCCTACTCATCCTCGGCAAATTCATACCACCCGAAAACCTACAAAATAGCAACATATTCACTCAAAACGAACTCTACTCTGTCGTATCATCCACCCTATCTGCCCAACTCAACAACTGGGCATCACAAATATTCGACAACTGGGGCTTCGGTCTAAACTTCCGTACCACAGGCGAAGGCGACACTCGCACCAACGAGTACGAGTTCAACTTCGTATACACACCTACCAACCGCATCAGCATCAATGGCAACCTAGGCTATCGCGACGACGCACTATCTTCTACTCCATTCATCAGCGACTTCGACTTCGAATACAAACTCAACCAATCAGGCAAACTCCGCGCAAAAGCCTACACCCACACCAACGACTACCGCGAGTTCAAAAAAGGTCTCACTACTCAAGGCATCGGTATCGTATACTCCGAAAACTTCAACAACCTCAAAGAACTATGGCAAAGCTGGCAAACCAACATAGCACAAACAAAAAAAGAGCGTATTGAGCGCAAACAACAACGCAAAATACGCAAAGAAACTCGCAAAGAAGAAAAAGAAAAGAAAAAAGCAGCGCAACAACTATCTGAAAACAATAGCAAAAACTAAACGCCGCCCAATCCTCTCATTCAATTTCTCAATCAACTCAGTCCGTTGCATAAACAAATCATTACGCAAAACAGCCGACTTAATCCTCACCTTCAACGCCCCATTCTCAAACACCTCATTCTCACTATATCTAACCATAGCTGGCCCCAACATCTCTCGCCACTCCTTCACCACCAATATAGCATCCAAACCCTCCATCGACTTTGGACCAACCACCTTACGAAGACTAGTATTTAACACATCCCCAATACTCACAACTTTCTTAAAATAAGCCATATCACATTTATTATATTTACACCGCAAATATACAAATAAAAAATCAAATACCACTATGAAATACAACAAAAAATTCATGCTCGAAGCCATCCGAATCGCCAACGAAAACATCCAAAACCAAGGCGGACCATTCGGAGCCGTAATAGTCAAAGATGGCGAAATCATTGCCGCATCAGGCAACACCGTAACACTCGACAACGACCCAACAGCCCATGCCGAAGTCAACACCATCCGCCAAGCATGCAAACAACTCGGCACATTCAACCTCCAAGGCTGCGAAATCTACTCCTCTTGCGAGCCATGCCCAATGTGCCTCAGCGCAATCTACTGGGCACATATCGACAAACTCTACTACGCCACAACAAAAGATGACGCAGCATCCATCGGATTCGACGACTCATTCATCTATCACGAACTAACCCTCACCCCAGCCCAACGCCGCATCCAAGCCGAACAACACGACCGCGACATCGCCCTCGAACCATTCAACACCTGGCGCAACAAAACCAACAAAACAGAATACTAACACAACAACAAATGGAGACACCACAAACGGTATCTCCATTTTTTTCACACACCCCCTATTCATAGAGCAACCCAACAAAAAAAGAAGAGACGCAATACATTGCGTCTCTTATGCACAGAGGAGGTTATAACAACTCTCCCCCTGTTCATAGGGGGAGTGGTCGAAGACCGAGGGGGTTCACTCCTCATCCAAAAAAAGATACTCCCTCACAATTCTCTCAATAACTACTTCACCCTCATCTTTCCCTCTTATACCAAAAGTACGATATATCGCCGATTTTCGCTGATAATAGTAGTTAGGCGTAATATTCAGCACCTACATACAAATCGAGTCAATCGAACATTCATAAACAACCATATTTTTCTATTAAAATCACTGTTTTCGTGCTATAAATCATGCCTTTTTTGAGCACTAAAACCACTTAACTTGCTATGAATCAACAGACGTATCTCAAAAAATACAACCTCAAATTTGCGTATTGCGCCTTGCGCCTTGCAGTTTGCTATCTGCAAATTACAATAAAAGCACAATAAATCAACCAATTAACAAAAGTTAACGCAAAGCGCAAACTGCAAAAATTAGTAAATTAGTGAAATTTGTGGGCAATTAAATAGTATCAATTCCGCACAAAAAAAATACACACTCTCAGTGTGTATTCAATCCATAAAATTCCTAAATTTAAATATACTATACAGCAACCTGCAAGCAACCCTATCCCTACCCTAAAAATACACACTCTCAGTGTGTACTCATTTAAGTCGACTGAGGTGTCTCCCAACTTGGCACTAACTTATGCAATACACAAAAAAGAAGTGCATCTAAATGACTCAGAAACACTCCTCTTTTATTTTAAATAAAAAATGATTAATATGCACGAGCAAACAATACGTAGCATGCAGATGGGCGTCCTGTCACCATACATACGCATGAAGTAGCATCGCCATCCAATGGAACACAACAGATTATTGCTTTTCTTTCTTGTTTGATGTCTTAATTGTTAATTCTTAATAAAAAAACAACAACCCTCAAGCAACAAAACCACCACAAAAAAAATCGGCAAAGCCAAAGCTCCACCGATTTTAACATTATAACTTCATTCACATATTAAACAATCCTTTCAAACACCAATTGACTAGATGTAGACTCTTCTGGTATATACTTATATCCTTTATGCAAAACATCAAATATTAGTTCATCACACATCTCTTGACGCAAATTATAATTACACTCCTCTGGTGTTACCATTTCACGAGTAAAATAAACTTTTTTCTCTTTTTTTTCATCTAAAAATGTCATTAATTTTGGTCTAAATTCTTTCAAAAAAATCAATTCTATCCTTGCTATTTCATCAAGTTCTAGTCTTTGATTACGAAGTTCATCCATTTTCGCTTGCATGGATTGCATAAAATCTTTATCTTCCATTATTCTTAATTTTAATACATTTTACTATTCTATCATAAATTTGTATAAACTTACTTTATAAAATCAAATAAGTCATAGGTAAATCATTTTTTATTAGTAAGATTAAACTATTTATTCAATAAAATTATATCCAACAATCTTATCTGCAAATTGACTCCATTTTGTTTTATATGCATCTACAGATACAGTAGGAACATAAATGATACCTATGCTAGTAAAAACATCATATGATCCTAAAATAGGGGGAATAGGATTTTTTGAATAAACTGAATAAAGAGAACTACAGCGTTTAAAAGCATAATTTCCAATCGAAGTTACACTATTTCCAATTGTAACAGAAGAGAGATATTTGCAATCTTCAAATACTCCATCTTCAATTTTGGTTACACTATTTGGAATTGTAATAAATGTTAGAGATGAGCACGATTTAAATGCATAATTCCCAATCGAAGTTACACTATTTCCTATTATAGCCGATGTAAGTCTAGAACAACCAGAAAATGCATAATTCCCAATCGAAATTACACTATTTCCTATTATAGCCGATATAAGTCTAAAACAATTCCAAAATGCATAATTCCCAATCGAAGTTACACTTTCTGGAATTGTGATTGTTGTAAGATTGTTGCAATCCCCAAAAGCATAATTTCCAATCGAAGTTACACTATTAGGTATTTCTATTGATCTAAGCCTGCAATTATAAAATGCTCTATCTAAGATTGAATCCAATGTATTCGGTAAAGCAACCTCAAACAAATTTGTACAACCATCAAAACTTACAAAATTCACACCCGTAAAATATTGCAATTCTTTAAACGAAAGAATATTTGTATTATTCTTCATTAAAATACTTCCTGTATATGCAGCCGCCTCACCATACGAAATCTCCCCATCTGCATTTATATCAATATCCATCTGCAACAATGCAGATTTCACATTCAAATCCTCAAACTTAATTATATCAGAAGGGTCATTTTCTCCTACGCCGCCGCTATTAGCTCTCGGTACAATCAAAACACTACCATCTGTCAATGTGAAATATACATTATTTTCATCGTATGTAACACTCGTAAACATACTATCACCCTTATCTCCTTTTTCTCCAGCATCACCTTTGTCTCCCTTATCACCCTTATCACCTTTCTCTCCATCTTCACCTACAGCCTTACCCAATTCAGTCCAAGTTGTACCATTGTCATACGACACATACCAGTAGCCATTTTCTATTTTAAGTTGAGGAGTAACCCCATCATTGCCTGCAGTTCCACTTTCTCCATCACTACCTTCTCCATTTTCTCCATCATTACCATTTTTACCCGATACTGGCAACTTATTACCCTCATCATCAAGCAACCATTCACCATTCAATGTCCAATAATATACACCATCAGTGTATTTTGCCACTCCAATTATAGGCGTACTACCACTACCATTCTGACCATCTTTTCCATCTTCACCATTATAGATTGTTATCGGCTCATGTTTACCAAACATAATAGTATAACCAATCACCTCTCCACCTTTCTCAATTGGCACAATACCAGTAATAAAATCATTCTCTTGAATCACTGACACAATCGTTTGCAAAGCTGAGATGTTGGTATTCATCTCTTTACACAGCTCTTCCAATTTAGTAACACGAGAATCTAAATCCTCAATAGAATCCCAAATTTTGTCATGACAAGCAGAGAATAGCACTACCACCACCGACAAAACAAATAATTGAATTTTTTTCATAACAATAATATTTTAAGTTAATAATTAAACACAAAAAAAAGCGAGAACTTAACTTTCTCGCTAATTGTAGGTATTTTGGCGTGACCTCGTAAGTACGATAAGTTAAGCCCACGCTGTATATACAACAATGGGCATTTTTTAACCTATCCTTTCACTTACTTCAAATTCGCCAAAATTTTACAATTAGAAAGAATAAAGCAAAAATGCTTTAACAAAACCACCTGAGAACGCTACTCAGTGTAATATATTGCAAAGGTAAAAATTATTTTTCAAACACACAAGCATTTCAATCAAAAAAATCACCCCTTCCCCCAACCACAACCTCAAAACCTCAACACTAATCACCAATTCCAAAAACTTAATCATTAAATACTAATTGCTAATGCATAATAAAAAAAACAGCAAAGCTCAAGCAACAAACCACCAAAAAAATCCACAACCACACCCATCCCTAATTACTCCAATCCACCCAATCTGTCCAATCTGTCCAATTAAACCACCCCCCAAAATCCCCCCCTCACAACAAAAAATACAAAAAAAAAATTGCCCACCCCAAAAAACAGAGTGAGCAATTTTCATATTATAACTTAACGTCAGAGTCAAATTATTCAGCAGCTGGAGCTTCAGTTTCAGCAGCAGCTTTTTTGCTACGACGAGTACGACCCGCTTTTTTAGCTGCTTTTTCTTTAAGCATGTTTTCATTGTAGTCAACAAGCTCAATGATACACATTTCAGCAGCATCACCTTGACGGAAACCTGTGCGAAGAATACGAGTGTAACCACCTGGACGGTTAGCAATTTTTTGAGCGATTTCACGGAACAATTCTGTAACCGCTTCTTTGCTTTGCAACTCTTTGAACACTACACGACGAGAGTGAGTAGTATCCATTTTAGCTTTAGTCAAAAGAGGCTCAACATAACGTTTGAGAGCTTTTGCTTTAGCAGTAGTCGTAGAAATGCGTTTGTGCATGATGAGCGAAGTTGCCATGTTTGACAACATTGCATCACGGTGCGATGCAGTACGACCCAAATGATTGAATTTTTTATTATGTCTCATCTTGATTATTCTTTATCTAATTTATATTTTGTCAAATCCATTCCGAAAGAAAGATTCAATGTCAACAATTTTGCATCCAACTCAGTAAGAGATTTCTTACCAAAATTACGGAACTTCAAGAGTTCAGCACGTTGAATACGACACAAATCGCCAAGAGTTTCAATATCTGCAGCCTTCAAGCAATTGAGAGCACGAACAGACAAATCGAGATCCGACAATTTTGTTTTAAACAATTGACGCATATGAAGTACTTCTTCGTTAAATTCATCATCACCTTTACCATCGTTAACTTCAAGAGCAATACGCTCATCGCTAAACAACATAAAGTGGTGAATGAGAATACGAGCAGCCTCTTTCAAAGCTTCTTTTGGATGGATAGAACCATCAGTTGTAATCTCTAAAACTAAGTTCTCGTAGTCGGTCTTTTGTTCCACACGATAAGGTTGTGGATCATATTTCACGTTACGAATAGGAGTAAAGATAGCATCGATCGGAATAATACCAATCTCAGGAGTAATCATCTTATTCTCATCAGCAGGGAGATAACCACGACCTTTGATAATAGTCAACTCCATATTGAAAGAAGCAGATGGGTCCATACGACAGATAACCAATTCTGGATTCAAAACTTCGAAGTTTGTCATCACATCATTGAAGTCGCCAGCACGCAACTCTTCTCTACCGCTAACGTTGATAGTAAACACTTCGCCCTCAGCTTCCTCAACAAGGCGTTTCAAACGCACTTGTTTGAGGTTGAGGATGATATTTGTCACATCGTCGATAACTCCAGGGATAGTAGCGAACTCGTGTTCTACACCATCAATTTTAATACATGAAATAGCGAAACCTTCGAGTGAAGAAAGAAGAATACGGCGCAAAGCATTACCTATTGTAATACCAAAACCTGGCTCCAACGGACGAAATTCAAATTTACCATAAAAATCGTTCGCTTCCAACATGATTACCTTATCTGGTTTTTGAAATGCTAATATTGCCATAATTCATTTATTATTTAGAGTACAACTCAACGATTAATTGTTCTTTGATATTTTCTGGAATATCAGCACGCTCTGGAGTGTGGAGATATGTACCAGCCATGTTAGCTTCGTTCCATTCCAACCAAGGATATTTGCTGTGGTTGAAACCGTTCAAACTTTCGTTAATAACCAACATTGATTTATCGCGTTCACGAACTGCAACAACTTGACCTTGTTTCAATGAGTAAGAAGGAATATTCACTACTTTACCATCTACAGTGATGTGTTTGTGAGAAACAAGTTGACGAGCAGCAGCACGAGTAGGTGCCATACCCAAACGATAAACTACGTTATCAAGACGAGCTTCAAGAAGTTGGAGAAGAATCTCACCAGTAATACCTTTTTTAGATTGAGCTTTTTTAAACAAGTTTGAGAATTGTTTTTCAAGCACACCATAAGTATATTTAGCTTTTTGTTTTTCTCTCAACTGAGTACCATACTCCGAAGTTTTACGTTTACGTGAGTTACCGTGTTGTCCAGGAGCATAGTTTCTTCTTGATTGAGCTTTGTCAGGTCCAAAGATAGGCTCGCCAAATTTACGAGCAATTCTTGATTTAGGTCCAGTATATCTTGCCATTTTTTACTTAATTTTTTAAGGGTTTATACTCTACGACGTTTTGCAGGACGACAACCGTTGTGTGGAAGTGGAGTAACGTCAACGATTTCAGTTACTTCAATACCTGCACCGTGTACTGTACGAATAGCAGATTCACGACCGTTACCTGGTCCTTTAACATAAGCTTTTACTTTGCGCAAACCAAGATCGTATGCTACTTTAGCGCAATCTTGTGCTGCCATTTGAGCTGCATATGGAGTGTTCTTTTTAGAACCACGGAAGCCCATTTTACCAGCTGATGACCAAGAGATAACTTGTCCCTCGCCATTAGCGATAGTTACAATAATATTGTTAAATGAAGAGTGCACGTGCAATTGACCTACACCGTCAACTTTAACGACTCTTTTTTTGGTTGTTACTGTTTTCTTTGCCATTTTAACATTGGTTTTTTAAGCAGTTAATTACTTAGTTGCTTTTTTCTTGTTAGCAACAGTTTTCTTTTTACCTTTGCGAGTACGTGCGTTGTTTTTAGTACTTTGTCCACGAAGTGGAAGACCAATACGGTGACGTACACCACGGTAACAACCGATATCCATCAAACGTTTGATGTTCAATTGAACTTCTGAGCGGAGGTCACCCTCTACTTTGAAGTTAGCACCAATGATTTCACGAATTTTTGCAGCTTGATCATCTGTCCAATCTTGAACTTTAGTGTCGAAATCAACACCTGCTTCTGTCAAAATTTGACGAGCTCTACTGCGACCTATTCCGTAGATATAAGTCAATCCAACTTCCCCGCGTTTGTTTTGGGGTAAATCTACTCCGACGATTCTTATTGCCATAAACTAAAATTTAAATTAACCCTGACGAAGTTTGAATTTAGGGTTTTTTTTGTTAATAACATACAAACGACCTTTTCTGCGAACGATTTTGCAGTCATCAGTGCGTTTTTTAATTGAAGCTCTTACTTTCATAGTAAAGAAAAATTTTATTTAGTGTTTTATTTATATCTAAACGATATACGACCTTTTGTTAAGTCATAAGGAGACATTTCTACTTTCACCTTATCCCCAGGCAAAATACGAATATAATGCATACGCATCTTACCAGAGATACTAGCAGTAATTTCATGTCCATTTTCGAGTTCTACACGGAACATTGCGTTAGACAACGCTTCCACAACTACTCCGTCTTGTTCAATAACGCCTTGTTTAGCCATAATTGATTATTGTTGATTTAATACAGATTCGATAATACTAAAATCAGAAAGTATATCCGCTTTCCCCTTGGCCACAGCCACCGCATTTTCAAAATGAGCAGAAGGCTTACCATCACGAGTGCGAGTAGTCCATCCATCCCTCTCAACATAAATATCGCGCTTACCAAGATTTATCATCGGCTCAATACATAGAGTCATACCTGTCTTCAACATAGTACCAGACCCCCTTCTTCCATAGTTCGGAACCTCAGGCGCTTCATGCATCTTACGTCCCACACCATGACCAACAAACTCACGAACAACCGAAAAACCATTAGCCTCACAATGATTTTGAATCGCAAAACCAAGATCACCCAAACGTTTTCCCTCCACAGCAAACTCTATACCTTTGAATAAAGACTCTTTCGTTGTTTGAAGAAGAAGTTTTACCTCTTCCGAAACCTCGCCAACCGCAAATGTGTATGCCGAGTCACCAACAAAACCATTCAACAAAGTGCCACAATCAACCGAAATAATATCACCATCTTTCAAAATCACCTTATCAGATGGTATACCATGAACAACTTGATCATTGACCGAAGTACAAAGCGACGCTGGGAATCCGCAATAACCCTTGAATGCAGGAACCGCACCATAATCACGGATAAATTCTTCAGCAAGTTTATCTAACTGAGCCGTCGTAACACCCGGCTGAATCACTTTCGCCAATTCAGCCAGAGTCTTACATACCAGCAGATTGCTCTCTCTGAGCAATTCTATTTCTTCTTCTGTCTTAAGAAATATCATCCTATTAATAAGCAGCTATAGAACCTGAACGACCTTTAATACGTCCTGATGCCAAAAGACCATCATAATGACGATTAACCAAATGACTCTCGATTTGTTGGAGAGTATCAAGAACCACACCTACAAGGATGAGAAGTGATGTACCTCCATAGAATTGAGCAAACTCATTAGTAATACCAAAAATGCTAGCAAAAGCAGGCATAATAGCAACAAGAGCCAAGAAGAAAGAACCAGGAAGAGTAATACGCGACATAATCACATCAAGATACTCAGCTGTTTTCTTACCTGGTTTAACGCCAGGGATAAAACCATTATTGAGTTTCATTTGCTCAGCCATTTGTGTTGGGTTAACAGTAATAGCCGTATAGAAATAAGTAAATACAATAATCAAAAGAGCAAATACGAAGTTATACCAGAAACCTGTGTTATCCATGAATGCTTGCATAAAACCAGAAACACCATCTGAATTAAAACCAGCAAACATAATAGGCACCATCATAATAGCTTGAGCAAAAATGATAGGCATAACACCCGCAGCATTAACTTTCAAAGGAATATATTGACGAACACCGCCATATTGTTTGTTACCTACCATACGTTTTGCATATTGTACAGGCACTTTACGTGTACCTTGAACAAGCAAAATAGAAAATGCGATAACAACAAGAAGAATAACGATTTCAGCCAAGAACATTACAAGACCACCACCAGCATCACCAATACGAGAAATAAACTCTTGAGTAATAGCAGCAGGGAAACGAGCAATGATACCAATCATAATGAGCATTGAAATACCGTTACCAATACCTCTGTCAGTCATACGTTCGCCGAGCCACATAACAAACATTGAGCCGGCACACAAGATTAAAGTAGAAGAAATAGAGAACCACAAACCTTCAGGCATCACCGAACCAGCATGCAACATTTGCACTTTAAGGTTAACGAGATAAGAAGGACCTTGGAACAAAAGAATAGCTACTGTCAAATAACGAGTTATTCTATTGATTTTATTACGACCACTCTCGCCTTCACGTTGCATTTTTTGAAAATATGGAATTGCAATAGTAAGCAATTGAACAACGATCGATGCAGAGATATAAGGCATAATACCCAAAGCAAAGATAGAAGCGTTAGAAAATGCACCACCCGAGAACATATCAAGAAGTGACATAAGACCACTACTTGTTTGTTGTTGAAGAGCAGTCAACGCCTCTGGATTGATACCTGGAAGCACAATGAACGAACCAAAACGATAAATCAAGATGAACAAAATAGTAACACCCAATTTATTGCGAAGATCATCGATTTTCCAAATATTTTTTAAAGTCTCTATAAATTTCATTGTAATTACAATTTAACTACGCTACCGCCAACAGCGAGGATAGCAGCCTCAGCTGATTTAGAGAAAGCGTGTGCTTCAACTTCGATTTTATTTTTAAGTTCGCCATTACCAAGAATTTTCACCAAATGTTTTTTAGTGATGAAACCAGCTTCCATCAATGCATTGATGTCAATTTTAGTAAGATTTTTTTGTTCAGCGAGTTCTTGGAGTGTAGAAAGGTTAATTGCTTTATACTCTACACGATTAGGGCTGTTGAAACCAAATTTAGGCAAACGGCGTTGAAGAGGCATTTGACCACCTTCGAAACCGATTTTACGAGAGTAACCTGAACGAGATTTAGCACCCTTGTGACCACGTGTAGAAGTACCACCTTTACCAGAACCTTGACCGCGACCAATACGTTTGCTGTTGTGAGTTGAGCCAACAGCAGGAGTGATATTAGTTAAATTCATAACGATTTTTTACTTTTAATTAGTCAATAACTTTAACCAAGTGTTTTACTTTTTCTACCATACCGCGAATAGAAGGAGTATCTTCGTGCTCTACTACGGCATTCATTTTGTGAAGTCCAAGTGCGTCAAGAGTAAGTTTTTGCACTTTAGGACATTTGATTCTACTTTTTACTTGTTGAATTTTAATAGTTGCCATAATACATTAAGATTTATCCTTTAAACACTTTATCTAAGTTTACACCACGATTTTGAGCTACAGTGTAAGCATCACGAAGTTCTGCAAGAGCAGCGAAAGTAGCTTTCACAAGGTTGTGAGGGTTAGACGAACCTTTAGATTTTGCAAGCACGTCAGTAACACCAACACTTTCAAGTACAGCACGCATCGCACCACCAGCTTTGATACCAGTACCGTGAGCAGCTGGGTGAATGAATACCTCAGCACCACCGAAGCGAGCAACTTGTTCGTGAGGAATAGTACCTTTGTGAACAGGAACTTTAATAAGATTTTTCTTAGCAGCTTCAACGCCTTTAGCAATAGCAGCAGAAACCTCACCGGCTTTACCAAGACCCCAACCAACGAGGCCATTACCATTACCAACTACAACGATAGCAGCGAAACTGAAAGCACGACCACCTTTTGTAACTTTAGTTACACGGTTGATTGCAACTAAGCGATCAACGAGTTCAACATCATTTGTTGCTTTAACTTTATTATTTTCTGCCATAGTTCATTAAAATTTAAGACCAGCATTGCGAGCCGCATCTGCTAATTGTTTAACACGTCCGTGATACAAGAAACCGTTACGGTCAAATACTACAGTAGTAATACCAGCTTCTTGAGCTTTTTTAGCGATAAGTTCACCAACTTTGGCAGCTTGTTCGCATTTTGTCATTTTTTCTGTAATGCCAAGTGAGTTTGCTGATGCAAGAGTTTTGCCAGCTACGTCGTCGATAACTTGTGCATAGATTTGCGCGTTGCTGCGGAATACAGTCAAACGTGGTTTTTCGGCAGTACCCGATACTTTGTGACGGATATGCGCTTTTATCTTGAGTCTTCTTTCTAATTTTCCGATCATAATATTTCAGGAATTTACGTAAATTATTTACCAGCGGTTTTACCAGCTTTACGACGAACAACTTCGCCTTGGAATTTAACACCTTTACCTTTGTAAGGTTCTGGTTTACGGAATGAACGAATTTTAGCACATACTTGACCGAGAAGTTGTTTATCACAGCTTTCGAGAACAATAAGTGGGTTTTGGTTACGTTCAGAAACTGTTTGAACTTTGATCTCAGGAGCTAAACCAAGATAGATAGCGTGAGTGTAACCAAGAGACAATTCGAGTACTTGACCGTTGTTAGAAGCACGATAACCTACACCAACCAATTCGAGAGTTTTTTTGTAACCTTCTGACACACCGATAACCATGTTATTGATGAGTGAACGATAAAGACCGTGCATAGCGCGGTTTTCTTTTTCATCGTTAGGACGAGTTACGTTACAAACGTTACCTTCGATCTCAACAGTGATGTTTGGGTTAATTTCTTGTTTAAGTTCGCCTTTAGGGCCTTTTACTGTTACTACACCATTATTAACAGAGATAGTAACGCCAGCAGGGATGTTAACTGGAAGTTTTCCGATTCTTGACATTTCTAATCCTCCTTAATAATTAATAGATGTAACATAATACTTCACCACCGATTTTTTCTGCTACTGCTTCTTTGTCAGTCATAACACCTTTAGAAGTAGAGAGAATAGCAATACCGAGGCCATTCAAAACGCGAGGCATTTCTTTGTAGCCTGTGTATTTACGCAAACCTGGAGTAGAAACTCTGATGAGTTTTTTGATAGCGTTAACTTTGTTAACTGGGTCATACTTCAAAGCAATTTTGATAGAGCCTTGAGGACCTTCTTCTACAAATTTGTAGTTTAAGATGTAACCTTTTTCAAAAAGAACTTTAGTAATTTCCTTTTTGAGATTAGATGCGGGAACCTCCACAACGCGGTGGTTTGCTTTAATAGCATTACGCAATCTGGTTAGATAATCTGCAATTGGATCTGTCATAAAAATTTTTAATTAAATTGATCTCGCTATTCGAGACAATATTTAGTTAATAATGCAAATAATGTTTGCTTAGGATAGAGAGTTGATAAAGTCCCGTGCCACTTTTTGTGGCACGAGACATTATATTGTAAGATTTACCAACTAGCTTTTTTTACGCCTGGGATAAGGCCAGCTGCTGCCATTTCGCGGAATTGGATACGAGAAATACCAAATTGACGCATATAACCTTTAGGACGACCGGTGATTTTGCAACGGTTGTGAAGGCGAACATAGCAAGCATTTTTAGGTAAAGTTTGAAGACCTTCATAGTCGCCAGCTTCGATCATTTGTTTACGTTTCTCAGCGTATTTAGCAACCATTTTAGCGCGCTTTACCTCGCGGGCTTTCATTGATTCTTTTGCCATTTTATAATACTGTTAATTAGTTTTTCTTAAATGGTAAGCCAAATTCGCGAAGGAGAGCATAACCTTCTTCGTCGGTTTTAGCTGTTGTAACGAAAGTGATATTCATACCCAAGATTTTGTTGATGCTATCAATGTTAATCTCTGGGAAAATGATTTGCTCAGTGATACCAAGTGTATAGTTACCACGGCCATCAAGTTTGCTTTCAATACCTTTGAAGTCACGGATACGTGGGAGAGCCACGCGAACAAGACGTTCAAGGAATTCGTACATTTTTCTGTCACGAAGAGTAACACGAACACCGATAGGCATTTTTTTACGCAATTTGAAGTTCGAGATATCTTTTTTAGAGACAGTTTGTACGGCTTTTTGACCAGTGATAGCAGTCATCTCAGCAATAGCTGTTTCGATGATTTTTTTATCAGCAACAGCAATACCCAAGCCTTGGTTAAGCACGATCTTTTCGAGACGTGGCACTTGCATGATTGTAGTATAACCAAATTCTTTGGTTAAAGCAGGAACGATACGTTCTTGATAATCTTGTTTTAGGCTTTGTGTATTCATTACTTGATTTCCTCCCCTGATTTTTTAGCGAAGCGAACTAATTTACCTGCTTCATTTTTTCTGCGACCGATACGAGTTGCAGCGCCTGTTTTAGGGTCAACTACGTTAAGGTTAGAGATATGAATAGCAGCTTCTTGTTTCACAATACCACCTTGTGGATTTTTAGCGTTAGGCTTGGTGCTCTTAGAGACCATATTGATACCTTCTACGATAGCGCGATTTTTGTCGACAATAACCTCAAGTACGCGACCTGTTTTACCTTTGTCTTCACCAGCGTTAACGAAAACGATATCGCCTTTTTTTATGTGTAATTTACTCATTGCTTAACTGTTTTGAAAGTTATTAAAGCACCTCAGGTGCAAGTGAAATAATTTTCATGTTAGTAGCTCTTAATTCGCGAGCTACAGGACCAAAGATACGGCTACCGCGAATTTCGCCGGCATTGTTAAGCAATACACAAGCGTTATCATCAAAACGGATGTAAGAGCCATCTGTACGACGAATCTCTTTTTTAGTACGAACTACAACCGCTTTAGATACAGCACCTTTTTTCACATCACCAGAAGGGATTGCACTTTTCACTGCAACAACGATGATATCGCCAACGGTAGCATAACGCTTGCCAGTACCGCCAAGAACGCGGATACAGAGCACTTCTTTTGCGCCAGAGTTATCGGCTACTTTAAGTCTAGATTCTTGTTGTATCATAATTACTTAGCTCTTTCGATGATTTCTACTAATCTCCATCTTTTAGTTTTGCTCAATGGGCGAGTTTCCATGATGCGTACTGTATCACCAATATTGCATTCATTTTTTTCGTCGTGAGCATGGAATTTCTTCGTTTTGTTAACGAATTTACCATAGATAGGGTGTTTTTCTTTCCATTTCACAGCAACAGTAATGGATTTATCCATTTTATTGCTGAAAACAACACCAATACGTTCTTTTCTTAAATTTCTTTCCATATGGATAATCTATTATTGTTGGTTAAGTTCACGTTGACGTAATTCTGTTGCCAAACGAGCGATTGTGCGGCGAGTTTCTCTAATAAGAGCAGGATTGTCAAGTGGAGAAATAGCGTGATTAAGAGTCATACGAGTAAGGTTCTCTTTTTCAGCTACGAGGCGGTCTTGAATTTCCGCAGTTGTAAGTTCTTTAATTTCTCTTGTTTTCATATCCTATATTCTTATTATACGTTTTGAGTTGCATCATAGTCGCGACGAACGACGAACTTAGTTGTAACAGGTAGTTTTTGTGCTGCGAGACGCAAAGCTTCTTTTGCGATATCGAATGGAACACCTTCTACCTCGATAATCATTCTTCCGGGAGTCACTGGAGCTACGAAACCTTCTGGAGAACCTTTACCTTTACCCATACGCACTTCGGCTGGTTTTTTAGTAATAGGTTTATCAGGGAAGATGCGGATCCAAATTTGACCTTGACGTTGCATATAACGAGTTACAGCGATACGGGCAGCTTCAATTTGACGACCTGTGATCCATTTAGACTGTAACGATTTGATACCGAAAGAACCGAATGCCAGCTGATTACCTCTTTGAGCGTTACCTTTCATACGCCCTTTTTGCTGTCTTCTGAATTTTGTCTTTTTAGGTTGTAACATAATTTGTAAAATTCAAATTCGTTTCTATTATTTCTTTTTATTTCTGAAGTTCTTACGACCTTTGTCGTTTCCACCACGGTTGTTTTCTTTAGCGTTGGTAAATTGTGGAGCGAGATCACGTTTACCATACACTTCACCGCGACAGATCCAAACTTTAATACCGATAAGACCTACTTTTGTAAGTGCTTCTGCGTGGCAGTAGTCGATATCAGCACGGAAAGTATGAAGAGGAGTACGTCCTTCTTTGTACATTTCTGAGCGAGCCATTTCAGCACCGTTCAAACGACCTGAAACTTGAACTTTGATACCTTCAGCACCCATGCGCATTGTAGAAGCGATAGCCATCTTAACAGCACGGCGGTAAGCAATTTTGCCTTCGACTTGGCGAGCGATGTTGTTAGCTACGATAACAGCATCAAGGTCTGGGCGTTTTACTTCGAAGATGTTGATTTGTACATCTTTGTCAGTAATTTTCTTCAATTCTTCCTTCAACTTGTCAACTTCTTGTCCACCTTTACCGATAATTAAACCTGGGCGAGCTGTGCAGACAGTGATAGTAACAAGTTTGAGTGTACGTTCAATAATGATTCTTGAAAGACTGGCTTTTGCAAGACGGGCGTTAAGATATTTACGAATCTTGCTATCTTCAAGTAGTGTATCACCGTAGTTATCACCACCATACCAGTTAGAATCCCAACCGCGAATGATACCGAGGCGGTTGCTAATTGGATTAGTTTTTTGTCCCATCTTGATTAGTCTTGATTTTCGTTATTATTTTTAGTATCAACAAACAACGTCACGTGGTTAGAACGTTTGCGAATGCGATAACCGCGACCTTGAGGAGCAGTACGCAATCTTTTGAGCATACGAGCAGAGTCAACATAAACTGTGCTCACATATAAATTGCTGTTTTCTGCTTTTTCACCAGTTTTTTGTTCCCAGTTTGCGATAGCAGAGCGAAGCAATTTTTCCATTTTATTAGAAGCCTCTTTTGTAGAGAATTTAAGTACGCTAAGAGCTTTGTTTACTTCCATACCGCGAATCATATCAGCAACGAGACGCATTTTACGTGGAGAAGTAGGAACGTTATTCAATTTAGCGAAATAAAGAGATTTGAGGGCTTCCTTTCTATTTTCGGCAGATAATCTTTTTCTTGCACCCATTTTATTTCTGTTTTTTTATTTTACAAAATTTACTTTAACGGGTAATAATTATTTTTTCTTACCACCGTGACCACGGAATGTACGAGTAGGAGAGAATTCACCAAGTTTGTGACCTACCATATTTTCAGTGATATAAACAGGGATGAATTTATTACCGTTATGAACTGCAATTGTATGACCTACGAAATCAGGAGAAATCATAGAAGCGCGAGCCCATGTTTTAACAACGACTTTTTTGCCGCTTTCATTCATGTCGAGCACTTTTTTCTCGAGTTTCAAGTTGATGTATGGTCCTTTTTTTAATGAACGACTCATATTAATTTACTGTTCTTTTAGGGATTATTTTTTCTTTCTTTCAATTATATATTGGCTAGTTTGTTTTTTAGGGTGACGAGTTTTCTTACCCTTAGCCAATAAGCCTTTACGAGAACGTGGGTGACCACCTGATTGACGACCTTCACCACCACCCATTGGGTGATCCACTGGGTTCATGGCAACACCACGAACGCGTGGGCGACGGCCCATCCAACGTGTACGACCAGCTTTACCTGATTTCTCAAGAGCATGGTCACCATTACCAACGGTACCTACAGTTGCACGGCAAGTACCGAGGATTTTACGAGTTTCGCCTGAAGGCAATTTCACAATTACATACTTGTCTTCACGAGAAGTGATTTGAGCGAAAGTACCAGCAGAACGAACGAGAGCAGCTCCTTGACCTGGACGAAGTTCGATGTTGTGAACAATTGTACCAAGTGGAATGTTTTGAAGTGGAAGTGAGTTACCAACTTCAGGAGCAGCATTTTCGCCTGAAAGAACAATTTGACCAACTTGCAATCCATTAGGTGCAAGAATGTAGCTTTTTTCACCATCAGCATAGAAGAGAAGAGCGATGCGAGCAGAACGGTTTGGATCGTACTCGATAGTCTTCACTGTAGCAGGGATAGCGTCTTTGCTACGTTTGAAATCAATTACTCTGTATTTTCTCTTGTGACCGCCACCAATGTAGCGCATTGTCATTTTACCAGTGTTGTTACGACCACCAGTCTTAGAGAAACCTCCAACAAGAGATTTTTCTGGAGTACTCGCAGTAATTGTATCGAATGCTCCAATAATCTTATGTCTTTGCCCCGGTGTAATAGGGTTTAGTTTACGTACAGCCATTTCTATTTATTAAATGTTGCTATAAAAATCAATTGTATCTCCTTCTTTCAATGTTACGATAGCTTTTTTATAAGTAGCAGTCATACCATTGATAACGCCAGCTTTAGTGTAGCGGCTTTTTTTCTTTCCGTGATAGTTAGATGTATTAACGCTGATTACAGTTACGTTATACAATTCTTCTACCGCTTTTTTGATTTCAATTTTGTTAGCAGAGTGAGCAACTTGGAAGCCAACACGATTGAATTTTTCGCCTATTTGCGTCATCTTTTCAGTGACGATTGGTTTAATGATAATTCCCATAGTTTTACTCCTTATGCGTTAAAATGTTGATCAATTCCAGCGAGAGTTGCTTCAGTCAATACGACAGCATTACAGTTAAGAATTGCATATGTATTTAATTCTGAAACAGTTATCACATTAGTCTTTTGTAAATTTCGAGCTGACAAATATACAAATTTATTTGCTTCTGGCAAAATAACTAACGATTTTTTATCGTTAATCTTCAAATTATTAGTCATTTGCACGAAATCTTTAGTTTTTGGTGCATCAAACTGTATATTATCCACAACCACAATCTCTCCTTGAGCTGCTTTGTAAGCAAGAGCAGATTTACGAGCAAGTTGTTTCAATTTTTTGTTAAGTTTGAAGCTATAGTTACGTGGTTTAGGACCAAAAACGCGAGCACCACCAACGAGTACTGGAGAGTTGATATCACCGCGACGAGCGCCACCACCACCTTTTTGACGTCCAAGTTTTTTAGTAGAACCTGAAATTTCAGAACGTTCTTTTGATTTGTGAGTACCTTGACGTTGATTTGCCAAATATTGTTTAACATCCAAATAAATAGCGTGATCATTTGGCTCAATACCGAAAATAGAATCGTTTAATGTAACTTTTCTTCCGGTGTCTTCTCCTTTGATATTATATACACTAAGTTCCATTATTTCTCAATTAATACGATTGAACCTTTAGCGCCTGGCACTGAACCTTTCACGAGGAGAAGGTTGTGTTCTGGCATAACTTTAATCACTTGAAGGTTTTGCATAGTAACGCGATCACCACCTGTGCGACCAGCCATACGCATACCTTTGAATACTCTTGAAGGGTAAGAAGATGCACCAAGTGAACCTGGAGCGCGGAGACGGTTATGTTGACCGTGAGTAGATTGACCCACACCACCGAAACCGTGACGTTTAACAACGCCTTGGAAACCTTTACCTTTAGAAGTACCAATTACGTTAACGAAATCTTCTTCTGTGAAGAGGTCAACTGTAATTGCATCGCCCAATTTGAATTCACCTTCGAATCCTGAGAATTCTACGAGGTTACGTTTAGGAGTAGTGCCCGATGCAGCAAAATGTCCCATTTCTGCCTTGTTAGTGTGTTTCTCATTTTTGTCTTCGAAACCGAGTTGAAGAGCAGCATAACCGTCTTTTTCTACAGTTTTGATTTGAGTAACCACGCAAGGACCTACTTCGATTACAGTACATGGCAAGTTACGGCCATCTGCAACGAATACGGAAGTCATTCCGATTTTTTTTCCAATTAATCCTGGCATTTTTTGTTAGAATTAAAAATTGTTGATAAATAAGGACCTATAGGCTCAGAATTGGCTCTGGGTTAAGCATACTGAGCTTGGACCCGAAAAATTAAAAATTTTTGATTTGGGGATACATCCCCGATATTTTGTGAAAAGCTAAATGCTTAAGAAAAGTTATCAAACTTTGATTTCAACTTCAACACCTGAAGGCAATTCAAGTTTCATAAGAGCATCAACAGTTTTAGCAGTTGAGCTATAGATGTCGATAAGACGTTTGTAAGAAGAAAGTTCGAATTGTTCACGTGATTTTTTGTTAACGAATGTAGAACGGTTAACAGTGAAGATACGTTTGTGTGTTGGCAATGGAATTGGACCAGAAACTACAGCACCTGTAGCTTTCACTGTACGAACGATTTTTTCTGCTGATTTGTCAACAAGGTTGTGATCGTACGATTTAAGTTTGATACGAATTTTTTGACTCATGTCTTTTTGGTTATAAAAATTAAATTATTAATAAAGAAAAAGTATAAAGTGTAGTGGGTTAAGAGTCATTCGCTAACCCACTACATTATTTTATTATTAAAGGAGGTCTACTCTACCTTGAGCAGCTTCAACTACTGGTTTAGCGATAGAAGAAGAAACTTCTGCGTAGTGAGAGAATTCCATAGATGAAGTAGCACGACCTGAAGTGATAGTACGGAGAGCAGTAACGTAACCGAAGAGTTCAGAAAGTGGCACTTTAGCTTTAACGATACGTGCACCTGTACGGCTTGATTCCATACCTTCTACTTGACCACGGCGTTTGTTCAAGTCACCGATAACGTCACCCATAGATTCTTCTGGAGTAACAACTTCAAGTTTCATGATAGGTTCCATAAGAACTGGACGTGCTTTAGCGCAAGCATTTTTGAATGCGAATTGAGCACAAAGTTCGAATGACAATTGGTCAGAGTCAACTGGGTGGAAAGAACCATCAACGAGAACTACTTTAAGAGTATCAAGAGGGAAACCAGCAAGAACACCATTTTTCATAGCTGCTTGGAAACCTTTTTGTACTGATGGGATATATTCTTTAGGAACGTTACCACCTTTAACTTCGTCAACGAATTGAAGTGAACCTTCGAAACCTTCGTCAACTGGACCAACTTTAACGATGATATCAGCAAATTTACCACGACCACCAGATTGTTTTTTGTAAACTTCGCGGAGGTCAACTGTTTCAGTGATTGCCTCTTTGTAAGATACTTGTGGACGACCTTGGTTACATTCTACTTTGAATTCACGTTTGAGACGGTCGATAATGATTTCAAGGTGAAGCTCACCCATACCTGAGATAACTGTTTGACCTGTTTGTTCGTCAGTTTTAACAGTAAATGTAGGGTCTTCTTCAGCGAGTTTACCAAGACCGATACCGAGTTTATCGAGGTCAGCTTGAGATTTAGGCTCAACTGCGATACCAATCACTGGATCTGGGAAGTCCATAGACTCGAGTACGATTTGGTGTGTTTCGTCGCAAAGAGTGTCACCTGTACGGATATCTTTGAAACCAACACCTGCTCCGATATCACCAGCAGCAACTTCTTCAACAGGATTTTGTTTATTAGAGTGCATTTGGAAGAGACGAGAGATACGTTCTTTTTTGCCAGAGCGAGCATTGAATACGTAAGAACCAGCTTCGAGTTTACCTGAATATACTCTGAAGAAACAGAGACGACCTACATAAGGGTCAGTAGCGATTTTGAACGCAAGAGCAGTCAAAGGTTCGCTTTCGTCTGGCTTACGAGAAACCTCAACTTCAGGGTTACGAGGGTCATTACCTGTGATAACTGGGTTATCAAGTGGTGATGGAAGATATTGACAAACTGCATCAAGAAGTGGTTGAACACCTTTGTTTTTGAATGAAGAACCACAGATGATTGGGTTGATTTCCATTGCAAGAGTAGCTTTACGCACTGCAGCACGGATCTCATCTTCAGTAATAGTTGCAGGATCTTCGAAATATTTTTCCATCAAAGCATCGTCGAAAGAAGCGATTGTTTCGAGCATTTTATCTCTCCACTCTTCTGCTTCAGCAACGAGGTCAGCTGGGATTTCTTCTACTGAGTAGTCAGCACCCATTGACTCATCGTGCCAGTAGATAGCTTTCATACGGATAAGGTCAACTACACCTTTGAAAGTCTCTTCAGCACCGATTGGAATTTGAATTGGGCAAGGATTTGCACCAAGAACTTCTTTGATTTGAGTTACAACGTCGAAGAAGTTAGCACCAGAACGGTCCATTTTGTTTACGTAGCACAAACGTGGTACGTTGTATTTATCAGCTTGACGCCATACGGTCTCTGACTGTGGTTGTACACCACCTACAGCGCAGAACGCAGCCACAGCACCGTCCAAGATACGCAATGAACGCTCTACCTCTACGGTAAAGTCAACGTGTCCCGGAGTGTCAATCAAGTTGATTTTATACTTATTGCCAGCATATTGCCAATAAGTAGTGGTAGCAGCAGAAGTAATAGTAATACCACGCTCTTGCTCTTGCTCCATCCAGTCCATGGTAGCTGCACCATCGTGCACCTCACCAATCTTGTGTGTCAGACCGGTGTAGAACAAAATACGCTCAGAGGTAGTAGTCTTACCAGCATCGATGTGCGCCATGATGCCGATATTTCTGTTTAATTTTAGATCTTGTTTAGCCATTTTCGTTTCTCTTTACTAATACCGTATATATTATATCGCGCGCATGCTATATAATTAGAAACGGAAGTGTGCAAATGCACGGTTAGCCTCTGCCATGCGGTGCATATCCTCTTTACGTTTGAAGGCACCACCCTGGTTGTTGTATGCGTCCATAATCTCGGCGCAGAGTTTGTCTGACATAGTCTTGCCACCACGTTTACGTGCGAAAGCAATCATATTCT
>JAZQUV010000020.1:0-12576 GCA_045631465.1 Candidatus Aphodosoma sp.
TGCGAAGTGCACTCGTGTCGTTGTCACCACCATCGTGTCTCTGTTTGCCCATGCCGAGTCCACTAGCACCACAGCTTCATAGTAAATCTCACCACCATGTTCATATGCCTTGCCTTGGCAGAGGGTCGTATCTTGCTCAGCAACCACAGTGTCTGTCAAATGTATCACATTCAGCATCACCGAGCCATAACATTTACCCATCAATATCTCAACCGTAGTATCAGCCATTTCGCTGATTGTCGCTTCGCCTTTGTAGTCGTATGGCAAATCCGAATATCTCAACATCAACGTGTCGTAGGTCAACTCCACTACCGTAAACTCCACATTCGTTGTCTTCACCCAATACGTATCATCGTCTTTCCATCCCGAATCCACTATTGCCACCTCAGTTCTATACTCCACTCCATTCGTGTGCACATACACATCGCCTTCGCAGAGGGTCGTATCCACTGTCTCCACCACATTTGTCACCTTGTGGCAAACGTGCAAATTATATTCCACCGGACAATTATGCTCGTCAAGCATAGTTTTCTTATAATCCTTGAATGCCGTGATTGCTATCCCTTGATATCTAAAGCCCGCAGTCACCTTGCTTTTTGTCACAGCCAACGTGTCGTACTGCACATTTGGTGTTTTGCTGAAATAGACATCAATTGCGTTCAAGTATAGTGTATCCTTCGATTCGCTCCACACCGAATCTACAATCACCACATCGTTTGCATAATTCTCGCCTTTATATTCAAACACTGCGCCATAGCACATCGACGTATCTATCTTCGATTCAATAATTGTCAAGTCATGCTTCACGTTCACCATCACATGCTCGCTACATTCGCCAGCAGTCTCAATCATCAAGTCATAGTCACCGAATCCATCAATCACCATTCCGCGATAGTCGTAAGGCAACTGACCGTTGCGTATCGCCAAAGTGTCAAATTGCACCTCTGGTTCATCCACCACCACATTATATCCATACACACGATACTCTACCGACGACACCTTCACCGTGTCGTAACGATATATCCCCGACTCCGTAGTCACATAGTCGCCATATCTAAACTCCTTGCCGCGACAAATCACCGTGTCGGTCAACACATCCACATATTCCACGCCTCTCAATATTATGCGCCCCACTGCCGCCGCATCGTGCGAGAAGTGAGCAAACAAACTCTCGCCCTTTGCTTTCACATCCATCAACAATTCATGGTCTAGGTTATATGTAGTCTTCTTCGCCGCGAACGTATGCGTAGCCACCACATCGCCGTTGCAATTGCCACGAGTAATCTCCACATCGCAAGACGCACCGCCCTCTTCGCTCCATTTCAAATACATTTCATACGACTCATTTATATTTTCAGGCGTAATTTCATATACCGTTTCCGCGTGCGACGATACGAACGTCATCCCCGGCAACAGAGTGAGTATATCGTTGCAAGTCGAGTTATAGCCAGTGTTGTAAGGCAAGCACATCAAGCGTCCGCCCTCACCATCGATAGGGTATATACAAAGATATATAGCCATCGAAGCACCCCCTACGCCCATACTCTCCAACTTGTTCTTTATCGATTCAGCCGACACATCGCGCGCCTGTCCTTTCGGGATAGTCACGCTATATAGCACCTTCGACGACGAACAATTCTGATAGATATCAAATTGCACATCACAGTCCGAGTAAAGATAAGCCGTGAATCCGCTAGTGAACACGCTCGACGAAGTTTTGAACCACATCGAGTCCGTCACCATCACATCCAACGGGAGCGAATACAATCGAGCAAAGTCATTTTTGCAATCGCAATAATGGTCTGGGTGGATAAGAGGTATGTAGCCGCTACATTTCGTATCAGCCACAACACCTGCTATATTTACCAAAAATAGCAATAAAAACAGCAAAATTTTATAAAAACGCTTCATTCCTATATCAAGTCCTAATTTACGTCACGACAGACTAAACAACTATACACCAACGAGTAACATGCCCAATCCCGAGGCATATTACCGTTGATAAACATACAATATATGTATTCTAATTTAAGTTACAAATATAGTAATAAATATTAGACTACACAAATAAATCTTAAAAAAATCAAAACATCGCACAGCGATAAGATAAAATCACCGGCGTAGCCACGGCGTTTCCGTGCATTTTTCGCCAAGGCTCAAGACCTCTGGTTCCGAGGGTTCCGTGAGAGAAAATTGAAATAAGCGAGAGCAGAGTCAAGCTTGCTTGAGCTATGCCGAGTGCAGACAATTTCTTGAGCATAGCGAAAAAAATAAGAAAACCTCCGTGAGAGATTACCATCGCGCAGCGATAACAATCCGTGTAATCTGTAGCGCAATGTTTTAGGCACAGCCTAAAACAAGCGCATCAAAAAAAACGATTAAAAAAGAATCAATGAGATCTGTGAGATCTGTGGGAAGTTAACAACTAGTAACTACTAACTCGTAACTAGTAACTAGTATATAACTTTTACAGAGTTATTTTCGCCCACCACCACATACACACTTCTATTCACGAGGGCAACATCAACCGCATTATCCACCCAACCGTTGAACAATAAAGCACCATTTGCGGCAAATACACCCACATATTGTGGTTCTTCCACAGCGATTCTTATGCCCTCTGGGGTTGCAGTCACGAAGATATCGCTACCATCTCCCACTGTAGGCATATGACCGCCAGTATTTGTATCATCATTGCCTTCGCCATTTGTACGATAGTTGATTTTACCAGTGCGTGAAATGCTAAGTACTGATGCACCTTCAGGAGTTGGCACTTCTCCGTACAAGAATGATTTTGTAGGCAAAATAATTACTTCTTGATTTTCTGAATTAACTTTGAATATCTCTTCATTCATTGCTTCTACATACTCAAACACATCTCCACGATTAGTGATCATATTGGCAAATGTACTATTTCCTGCAACAACAACTTCCGACCAATTTTCGGCAATAACCTCATTCTGGAACACCCAATCTCCTTCTGTTGGACGCTCTGCTGCTACATAATTTGAACCGTTCATTATATGAGGATTTTCTTCCGAAGCTTGTGTACTCTCAAAAACAAGGAGCTTTCCAGACCAATAATCCCAATAATTACGCTCACTTGTTCCCACTTCGCCATTTGCATCTACTTCTACATCACAACCTACACAATATGGGAACAACATAGAATATGTTTCGCCTTGATGTAGTAAAATACCATCGGATATATCCTCTTCTGTTAAATTGTACCATTTCGTTTTAAAACCATATATAGATTGGCCTTCTTTATCAACAATAGGATTACCATTTTCATCGTTTAGTGGTCCCCAAATCCAGTTACCATCATTATGATTAAGATAGAAATTTGCTGAGTTCCAATTTGTTCCAATATATGGCGTTAATTCATATTTACCACGGATGGTATAATCTTCACGTGCTCCTTCATATTTATCTTCAATCATAGCCCAAGCTATATAGTCTTCATAAATTTGCTCAAATGACTTATCACTACCCAAAGCCATTGCTACACCAAAGAAAGAGGCAAAATCGGCATTATGTGTTGCCTGCGTTTTAAGAATTTTTTCTCGTTTTGTCATATCTTCTTCTTCCGTTGGTTCTATTGCTTCCAACAACGCTTCATTAGAGGTCTCTACAACCCATATTTTCTCTACATTAAACGGAGCAGTAAATGTTCTCCAAACATCAGCAGTTGCTGATGATATGTAGTATACCTTACTATTAACCTCATAATTATTTGTATTTGTTACTTGATATAATCTTTCACCCACACTTTTTGGCGAAATTCGCATATAATTACCATCGACCAAAGAAACACCATCCATAGAAAAGCCTTCTGGTACTTTTACTGGCGCACTATAGTAATAAACAATATCTTCTTCGTTTTCAGCACCATTGTTTTCTGTAATTACATTATACACATTTACATCTAGATCACAATAAAGCAAATTCTCAACATCTTCATTATTCTCGAATGCTACATCTCCACCAACAGTACCACCAACTGTAATACTACCAAAAGAACCTATTTCAGCTGCAATTTGGGTCATACATGCTTTCCATGGAGTTAAATAACGATCTTCTTCAACTTTCACACCACCATAATTTTTGGGTAGCCAAAGTACTAATTGACCATTATCATTAGGAGTCACGCTTTCCAGACCATAAGTATATCCAGCTCCAGTATAATAACCACTTAACCCTCCAAATAAATTACCATCTTGAGGGAATAATTTTGGTTTAACCAACCACTGCTCAGCAGAAGCTCCTTCTGCTGGAATATCTCCATTTGCAGTGTTATAATAAGTATATCCATACTCCTGTTTATAGAAGAAACGGCCCAATTCACGACCATCAGGTCCATCTTTAGGAGCCCCACCTTTAGAAGTAACTGACATACATGCACGAAGCATACAAATCGAGCCACCATACACATAAGTATTCTGAGGGCAACGCAAGCACGATGTCCAATCCGAATACTGAACCTTTCCATTTACTTTGATAGTATCACCATTTTCGTCTAATTGAGGATCCATCAAATAGTATTGTTGATCAACTGCATCTACCTCCATTCTAATAACAGAAATAGTACCATCATAGAATTTAACGATTCCTCCTGTCGCACCATCCGTACCTATACCATGCGCCATTTGAACTTCTAATCCACCTGTAGCCATAATACCTGTACGATGAGAAATTGCCAATGTAGTTTTATATTTATCACTTACATTTTGTGCATTTTGCAATTCCACTCGTCCGCCTCGGAAGTTTACAATAGTATTAGCATTACCTAGATCAATAGATGGCGCATTGTTTTCTTGTTTTTGCAAACTCAAGAACCCATTTGTACGCTTAAACAAATCATAATTTGCTGCATTAGTTGGCCATTTATCATCTAACGTAAGTTCAGTTTTTGATGATTCCACATAAGCGTCACTTGTCAAACGAATTTGTAATGGCGACGACACTTGATACGCTCGCATACCATATACTTGATAAAAACAACCAAAATTACTTTTCAATAAATTATTTCCACGTGTATGAATAGTCACTTGGAATGCCTCTGAATCAAGATACTCTCCATCTTGATTACATTCAAACACCAATACACCACCTGATCCTTGAACAAAATCACCTGTGAAAGTTCTCGCGTCGTCATCAAATTTTCCACTATATAAACGACCATCCATTGTCTTATTACGACTATAGATATGACAATTTTCAAGATAAACATCTAATTTAGCATTTTTCTTACCACGGAAAATCCATACACCCTCCTCATCCTTTGTATATCCAGTAGATGCATATGGACAAAAACCTGTCATATAAACACGCAATTGTTCTCCTTCATCTATCTTAATATATTGCATTCCTAAATCAACATCTGTCGTTGTTCCCTCCGCCGCATGTGGTATTAAATCTGTTGCCAAACTTAATTTTGCTTTAGAACCCTCATCATTATTCACATTTACCTCGTCATACACAAACTGATATCGATCATACTCCCTTGTTTCTTCATTTAACACTCTACGATATATATAATATGGAGTTTTTGCATTACTTCCTTTGCTTGTAGTCGGAGCAGAAATAACATCCTTGCTATCAGAAGTAGATGTCTCTCCATAAACAATTAAGTAGTCAAATAAAGCTCTACCATTAGCATCAAAAGTATTAGTCAAATCAATTTGTGTACGGCTAAATTTATATTTATCAGCTACATCTTTAAATGGATGAGATTTAATATTTTCAGCCACACCTGTATATATACCTGTTTCATCAGCATTAGAAAGGAGAATATAATCTTTCGCTCCTAACAAACGAACTCGACCTAATTCTTCACCTTCGCGACTTGTAAATATAAGCTCTCCCTCTTCTACTGCATTATTATCTTTCCATGTAATATTAAAGGTTATATCTCCAACTCTATAATTTCCTAACACATTAGGATAATCCTCAGATGTCAACTCAGTTGGACTTGAAGTAATTGTAGTTTCTCCACATTTCACAGTAAACATTGGATTATCAGAAACTACAGTTAGTGTCGAAAGATTAATTGCTCTTACTACTACATCCTGCGTTTTCAAATTTGGAGTAAAGTTTGCCTCTGATTCGTTTTCTATTGTATGATTATCAAACACCAAATCCAAGTATGCCTCACCATCAACAACAATATTTTCTATCTCTACTGGTAAATTACGTTTATTTAACAATGTTAGTGACTTAGTTGTATATGGAATAGCTATACGAATATTGTAATACGTTTTCCCGTCTCGAACTTCTGCGGTTATTTCTGGTTCCACACTACGATCCAATTCACCATCCGTAACCTCCAATGTCCAATATTCATACCACTCTTGCAATACCAATTCTTCTGCAGTAACACCATCTTGAGGTACAAAATCTAATGACGACTCAAAGCTAATATAACTTGGTCCACCACGAAATGCAAAAGTAATAAATCTCTGACCATTTCCTGCAAAAGTAAACTTCTGATTAATTGTATTAAACTGCACATTTTGTTTATGCTCTGTTACATAAAAATTATACTTTTCTGCATTTTCTCCACTCCACTCTGCTGTTCTAATTGGCAATGGTTGTGGATAATTAAACAAACAAATAGGCAATTTGAGCATTTGTTGATTATCCTTATCTTTCACCAACAAATACACGATTCCCTCTGTTGAGTACGAACTAGTTCTAGATACAGTAATCGCTTCTTCACGATAAATGTTGTCTATCGTTGTTTTCGGCAATTTACCATATGAAAAATTATCACCAAACAAAGTAATATCAGCAACTGTATTATTATTTTCATCCACAACACTCAACCACAAATCCGATTCTGGACTTACATAACTCAACCTAACTATCTTTTCTGACTGTGTCACTTGATTTTGAGCATCTCTGGTAATAGGCAAATACAATTTCTCTACATCTGCACTAACCGAACCATCCAATCTATACACACACAAATCTGTAATTTTGCCTTGCTCTGCACCTGTACTACAAATAATACGTATTTGTTGTGTTGAAGGTTTCAAGTTATGTAGAAATCTTTCTTGTCCTTCTTGTAAAACTATTTCTGACTCAGTATAGGTAGTCGTCCAACTAGTACCATCAGATGATTCTTGAATCGTCCAACGCTTACCTGTTCCCTGTGGTATAAACTCCAATTTATCTGGCACACCTACGATTCCCATAGTCCACGATGCACCATATTCTTCTGTTGTCGCAAAAAGAATACCTTCGTTATACTCTACATTTATTCTTTCAAGACTAACATCTTCAAACGTACGCACAACATTTTCATCACGCATACAAACATCCAAAATTCGTGGATCGGCATAAACCGTTGCCGTAAACGTTATAGTCTCATTCCCTTGAATAAATGTAAATGTAACACTTTTCTCATCCCCTGTTCCAACCTCTACTTGATATCCATTTGTTTCATCATAAGTAAAATTTTCAGCCGGAATGGCTACACAATCACCATTATCATTATAAGTCAATGTCCATGGAGTAGTATTATCCTTGACAATAATAGGATTCTTATATGTATTACCAAAATAAAGTTTTGACCAATTCCATTGCACCAATGGAATTACAGTAACAACAAATTCATCAGAACCTGCTTTTGTTTTATCATTTGCCGACTGGGTAGCTTTAATGGTAATTACTTGCGGAGTAATAATATTTACAGACTCTTTAACTTGCAATTTATAATCAATAATATTATCATCATCATCTTTAATAGGTACAAGTTGAATAATACTACTCTCTTCTTTATAAATCGACTCATTATCTTTATATGTAAAATTGATAGCCGTACCATTACCAATGCTAATAAATAACTTTTCAATACTTCCATTAGCATATATTTCACAATCGTCCACAAATTTTAATAGATTATCTGCTAAAACAGGATTTCCTTTAAGAACAATTTGTTTCACAGTCTCCACACCATCAGCATAAGTAGCTGTCAAAGTGAGCGTTTGTTCATGAACACCATTAATAGAATTCGGTTCATAATACACATCTACACCTTCAAAATAATTATCTCCCGTTATTTTAAAAGGACTAGTTGCAGATAAAGTTGCTGGGGTCCATGTTACATACCCTTTACCTTCATTATATGTCCTATCTGTAACATTACCACTAGTAGGGTTAATCATTATCTTTTGAGATTCAGATTCTTCACCTATAGTTGCAGTAAACACCAAAGTCTCACTCTCTTTATTGTTTATATTGAATTGTGGCAAATAATTCTCTGTTGCAGAAAGATTAATATCTAAAGAAATTTGTTCTTTCGACCCAAAAACAGTATTAGTACAATTAAATGTAATCGTGACAGTTTCCTCAGTAGTAGCATTATGGTCTCCTGATGGAGTTATCTTAATTGGAATAGAAACAACACCACTTTCAAATGAATAATTTGATGACTCTAATAAAGCAAAACGACTTCCACTGAAATTCACAGCCGCGATAGAGTTTATTTCAACATTTTTAGCTACTAGCGTAAAACTCAATTCACCAGTTGTTACTTCTGGTCTAGAAAATTCCCATGTTTCACCTTCAATGTTAGTAGAAAGAATACTTCCATCTGGCACCTCATGCAACCATCTTCCTTTTTTATCACTTCCTGGATTAATAGCATCTTTATAGTATGTATATGTGCGTGTGGGTTCATTTAACAAACCTATTTCTACTCCCTCTGTAGAAAACGATCCATCAGCGTTATAAAGTAGCGGAGATTCACTTAAAGGGATTCCATTTGCTAAAACTTTATCGGAATTACCGAATGCTCCCTTATCTGCATATTGCACAAATTGATAAACTTTTTTAGTATCAACCAATTGACTAAATTTAATAATTCCACCTCCATCTGAAGTAATCTGAGCTCCACCGCCTGTAGTGTACAATGCCCCAGTAAATTGTCCATTAATTGTAATGACAGCATCTGATTGCATCCATTGAGTTGTAACGGAAGTATTATCATCATTATTACCTTTTGCCGGAGCTGTGGTTCTTGGATATTTTAATCCTCCTGGACGATTTAATACTGGCTTCAAAGATGCATTTTGAGAACCATAATAATTATAATAATACCCATTTTTAATAGCAATAGAAGATCCTTTATCTGCATTATTTTTAACATGATGCTCTTTTGCATCATAAACAAAAACACTTGCTTCATTCGAGGTAAAGACTTTTGTACGACTCTCCATTTTGACTGTTGAACCTGCCAAAAATGCGAAATCTGAAGGAATTTCCAACTCTATACCCTCACCCACTAAAATATCCATATTGTTATTTATCGGCATAACATATGCACTCGACTCCAACTTAGATGTTCCTGAGAGACCTAAATCCAAATCAATTTTTACATTCCCAAATGATGTAGATGCAGTTTCGAATCCATCTTCAAGTACTATTTCATATTTTTGGCGATCTTTTTCAAAATCATAATATTTAATCAATTGAGCACCTTTTCCAAGTCGAAAAAGTCCACTTTCATAACTAGAACTATTAGGCATTACAAAAGTTGAGTTAATTGGAACAGTTCCAACCAAAGTAATACTTGCACCACAAGAAATATGTTCTACAGCACCAGCTTTTAATATAAGTCGAGTCTCTATATTTTGCAAATAATACTGTGAAAATGGAAATATTTTATACTGCGCATTTGATGAACCGATAGCGTCACTTACACCTTCTCCACCACGCCAGTCTGCCACTTGCAATAATTCACGAACTGAAGAACCTTTCAAAGCTGTAACTGACGAATTGTTTGGATTACCAGTAATATATCCTAATGCACTAAGATTAGCTCTATCCTGCAAAGTAATATGACTATTTTCGCCTAATTCAATCCAACCATATTGATATGGAAGCCCCATAGCAGCAAAATTACAATGCACTTTAGCATATACACATATATTACCATACACATCAAAACTTTGACCGTTGATCACAGATAACTTTCTAAATTCATGAAATTCTGCATTATTACCATCACTGAAATCCTGAAAATCAGAATCTATTAATTCTCCCATCTGCACAGTATATGCGTTATCACCAGGAACAAGTAACGTTATTCCTCCTGGAATAGTGTATGTTTTTAAAGATGCATCAAAAACCCCAGAAACATTTTCTGTTTCTGGATAAAGTTCACCTGATTCTTTTACTACAATCACTTCATTTGACGATTGTGATTGTAATTGTAATTGTTTTGCTGCCAGAATTGCATCACTAAGTTTATAATAAGCGTCACTGGAACCTTTTATAATAAATTGCGCGTATTTTTTTTCAATAAATTCACACGACAATGATCCTGACTGAGCAAATGCAATCTGTGTATTTGAATTGTTATTATAAACTACAGACCTATCCTCATACTCAATTCTCCAACGTAAAAACTTATAATTATCGTTACTATATGCTGTTAAAGTATAGTTGAAATCACTAGGATTAGTTATTCCTTCATCTACAACATTAGCCCCATTTAACTCTAGTTTGTCCTCACGACTTGCACCTTTACACGTATGTTTTGCAGTATAATAACCTCCTATCGTAGGTGCAATCAAAGTAATATTCAAAGTTTTATTCTCTTCAAAATGAGCATAATACACTTCCTCTAATGTATAATCATCACATTTACAATGCTCTTCTCCAATTGGACCATAATGTAATTTATCAGGTCCTAAAACAATATTATTTGGATTATCTGAACCCTTAGACCAACCAATAAAACGATATTTATCACTTGAAGGATAAGTATGTATATATGCAGGAGTTGTTTTTATATAGTGAGTCGAGCAACCCCCCCATAGACCACTAGCTGTATTGGTATATACTTTTTCTGTATTCTTATAATTATCCTTTTGTGAAGCTTTGTCAGTTACCGTTACATATCCACGACCAGCACTTCTTACACCTAATTTCACAGTAATTTTAATATTAGAGTCCGCAAACACTCCACCGACAAAAATTAAAGCAAATGCTAAAATTGATAATAACTTTTTCATATCTTTTTCTTTTTTTAAATTAGCGAATTTAGTTAATTAATTTAGATTATATTTTATGATTGCTTGCTATCAACATGCAAGGAATATCATCACGCCATTGCACTGACTGCTCACAGCCGGATTATACATTTTCTTATTTGTGAACAACGCCCAAACCAATGAACGATGCCCTTTCTATTAGTTACTAGTGTGGAGTTGCTAGTTATTTTCTTTTTTCTCTCACGGAGTTTTTTTTTACCTCTCACGGAAGGCACGGAGAACACGGATATTTTTTTCTTTTTGATTCGCTGTTTTTTAGCTCCGCTAAAAAAGACGCTCTACGGATGCCACAGATTCTTACTCGCTACGCATATCGCAGCGAAATAAAGACAGATTTTTTACTCGCTTTGCTCGTACGGACACTCGAACCGAGTGTCCCTACTTTATGCTCTTACAACATCAAACTTTGTCGACGTTGTAACGCTCCCAAAACACTTTTTGTTGCTAAAGAATTAAGACCTTGAAATGTAGTACAACGCTTCAATTCTTCCAATGACATATCCAGCAACAACTTAGCAATACACTCATCCGCAAAAGAATTCGTAACTACATCAACATCCGTAAAATCCAACACTACTCGGTCTTCCCCCCCAAGCAACGGACGCAATTTTTCCCTAACGATTGCACCTAATTGACGTGTTCCTAAATCCCGTCCAAAATCTACAAATCTAAATATTACCATAACTCACTAGGATTATTATCATTAAACATTATATCATATTCATCTTCCACATCTGTACGATACTCTACCACTGCATTAGGATCAATATCAACATCTGTGCGCAATTGCATATAAACTATCGTTCCTTGCCAAAATTCACATTCTTCAACTACTATATTATCATCATTCATCAATAAATAGTGATTACCTGAATGAACTTCAAAAACTGATTGAGTATTCTTTATCAACAAATAAGTAGCATATAACCCAAAACCCAAACCATTTCCATCTGTCACTTTATCTTTAATCACCGCATGTAATGCGTCTGACTCTGACAATGACTTATAAAGATGATTAACTGTTAATGACTTATGCACCCCTACTCCATCATCAGCAACTAACACTCGCAAAATATGATTTTCTTCATCATTAGCAGTAATAACAGTACCCAAATGCTTATCAGAATGTATTAAAACATTATCCAACACCTCATAAAAGCAATAACTAAGCGCCTGCAAAACCCCAAGTTCAATACTCAAATATGACCTTAGCACCTTTATTACTCTACTATAGACCGCATCAATAGAATCTTTATCAAACACATCAATAGATACTTGCGAAGCATTTCTATCGCCAAAATACTTATTCAATAATGCTGCTACATTCATATTTTTACATTGTCAAAAATCTATTTACACCATCAAGATGGTGAACCATACCTTCAAGCTACCTGTGCCGAAGAAAAGTGACACTTCTTGTAGTTTTTTTAACGTAAATTTTCGTTAATTATTCGTTAAATTTTTACTCGCTGTTTTTTCCTTATCTCCCACAGATGACACAGATTTAAAAGAT
>JAZQUV010000021.1:0-7410 GCA_045631465.1 Candidatus Aphodosoma sp.
TAAGTTTAGAGGTATTAATAAATCAACGTTTTATTTGCACTTAAAAGAGTGTGAATTTAGATATAATAATAAAGAAAAAGATATTTATAAATTACTAATTTACAACTTTAGAATTTTTCCGCTAAAGTTGTCTTGAACCTATAAAAATGTATGATATTTTGGAGTGTAATATGTTAATTAGATAGAAATATTTTAAAAAGTTATTGTTATGAAACGATTTTGGTTGTCTTTGGGAATATTTTTTAGTACTTTGTTGTTTCCTTATGCTTTGCCTGTGTTTTTGTATTATTGTTATAAATCTAAATGGACTATATGGCAATGTCTTAAGCCTATAATATTTGCTATACTTGTTGTATGTTTGATATTTATATTTTTTGCTTGCTTTTGGATGTGTGGAATGAATGACTTTTGTAATCAAGCAGAGCAAAATGGTTATTTTATGATGAATGGGCAGGAGTTTGTCGTTGATTCTATTGTTTCAAATTAATTATTTAAGGGCTTCTATAAGTTATAAGAAAAGTAAACATGGACGATAGATTTTCGTTACAAAAATGTGGTTTTGTTTGTAAAGTTTTTTTGTTAAAGGGGGCAATATTTTATAATATAATACGTTGAATAAGTAAATAGGAACTATTTAAATGTGTTAGTGTTATGAGTAAAATGAATTTATTTTGGAAGATTTTGAAATGGACGCTTCTATGTGGTGTTGTGATTTTTGTACTTTTTATTGTGCTTTGTTTGTCTTTGATTAATAGAAGACTTAATCATCCTTCTTGTGATTCTGCAGAGGATGTGGTTGAATCTATGGAGGTATATGTTGATTATGATTTTGATAGTGAAGATTATGAGGTTGTGGATTGGTGGTGTAGTACTTTCCCTGATGTGCAAAAAGGTGTCACTTTGGTGGTGAACGATGAAAAGGCATGGAGAGATATTGTGAAATATTTTAAAGCACAGGAGGACAATAATTCTTCTACTGCTGATAAGGAGCGTTATTGTAAGTATAGTACTTATGATGAATATGGAGCGGAAGAAGGTTTTACTTTGAATTACAAGACTCGTAAGATTGAATATAGTTTTAATGATTGGTAGTGTTTATAAATGTTTAATTTTTGATTATGGAACTAAAAACTAAAGTTATACTAACAGTTGTTAGTGTTGTGATTTTAATGCTTATAGGATTACCTTCTGTTTTTGGTTTACTATATTTATTATGTGACCTAAAATATTGTAGTGTTGAGGAAGTCTGTTTAATGTGCATTAGAACTTTGCAAAATATAGCTAACACTACAGGGTATTCTTATGAATTTTGGAATGTGTTATTATTTGTTATTATAGAACCTTTAATTTGTTTTGCTTTGTTGATAACAACTATGTTTAAATCAGATAAAGTAAGATTTGTTTTAGGTTTTATTATTGCTTTAGGTTGTGTTTTACTTTTTAATTATATAAGTGAACATTATGTTTTATTTAGTAAAACTGCAGAAGTTATGATGAATTAAAGGTTATATGAAAAAATGGATTAAGCGAATAGCATTAGGATTGCTAACATTATTTTTAATAGGTCTTTTGATTCCTCAGAATTTGCAAATGCCTGTGGATGGCGCGGACAGTGGGGATTACAATCATAAGACGTTTTGGTACCCATGGGGAGGTAGAGCTCGTGTGCATAAAGGTGTGGATATTTTTGCGCGACGTGGTACAAAGATTCATTCTGCTACGATGGGTGTGGTGGTTTCAACTGGCTATTTGAGTAGTGGTGGAAATTATGTTACGGTGTTGGGTCCGAAGTGGAGACTTTATTATTACGCTCATTTGGATGAAATTCTTGTGGAAGAGGGCAATATTGTGACACATAATACGTTAATAGGTAAAGTTGGGAACACTGGTAGTGCGGCAAAGACGCCAGCTCACTTGCATTTCACGATATTTACTTTTGTTCCTTATCCGTGGCGGATTGATGCTTCGACCGATGGATGGAAAAAGATGTTTTATTTGAATCCGATTGTTTATTTAGAAAAAGCGAAATAGAATGAAGAGATTTTTGGAAGCACAAAACAATTTGACAATTTCGGGATTGACAGTTTATGAGAAATCGATTGAAGAGATTAGTCAAGGGTATTTGAAAATTCATTGTTGGATAAGGTATATTTTTCCTCAATTTACGGGTTTGGGTCAAAGTAAAGTGACTAAATTCTACGAAATAAAAAGTAGAGAAGAGGCTATGGCATATATGCAAGATGAGGTGCTCAGAACTCGATATTTGAATTGTTGCCAAGCTATTCTTGATTCAAACAAATCGATACATGAAATATTTGGACGTGATGCTATCAAGATACGTGCTTCGTTGCTTTTGATGAATTCGGTTTGGGATGATATGCGAATTAAACAATTATTAATTAAACATTGTTGGATATAAATGTACATATACAAAAAAACGCTCCTTAATTTATAGATTAGGAGCGTTTTTTTTGTGATATAAATTGTGTTTATTCGCCTCCAACAGTGAGTTTATCAACTAATACACTTGGCATACCGCACGTAACGGCACAACTTTGCCCCTCTTTGCCGCAGGTCCATGTGCCATTGTCGATGAGTGGGTTGTTGCCAACCATTGATATTGCAGCGAGTGCTTCAGGTCCGTTGCCTATTATGTTGATATCTTTGATAGGTGTGGTTAGTTTTCCATTTTCGATGAGCCAACCTGATTTGACATAGAAGGTGAAATCTCCAGCACCGATTTGGACTTGTCCGTTGGAGAATACATCTACATAAACGCCATTTTTGACTTGTGAGATTATCTCTTCTTCGGTGTGAGGACCAGCCTCCATATATGTTGCACGCATGCGAGGAACTGGTATGTGGCGGAATGATTCGCGGCGACCATTGCCTGTAGGATTTACACCGTAGTGGCGTGCCGATATGCGGTCGTGGAGATATGATGTTAGTTTGCCTTCGGTGACGATGTATGTTTTCTGACCTTCGATGCCTTCGTCGTCGAAGTTGATAGAGCCACGGTTGAATGGTATGGTGCCATCATCTACAACGTTGATAAGAGGGTTGCAGATTTGTTGTCCAAGTTTGTCGCTAAAGATACTTGTTCCGATGCGGTTAAAGTCGGCTTCGAAGGCATGGCCGATGGCTTCGTGGAGAAGTATGCCAGAGCCACCTGCCCCCATCACTACTGGCATTTCGCCACCTTTGGGTTTGATGGCGTTGAAGAGTATGGCGGTGCGCGAAACTACTTCTTGGGCCAATTCTTCAATGAGTTCATCGTTGAGAAATTCGTAGCCGATGTGGAATGAGCGAGACGCATTGCCTTGTTCGCGTTGATCGTTTTCGTCAATCATGATGCATGTGGCAGATAGCATGGCAATGGGTATGCGGTCGGCAAATAGTTGTCCTTCGGAGTTGAAGAAGAGTATGTCGCTTGTGCCGTCGCCTTGCGATATGGCAACTTTTTTGACGCGAGAGTCGAGTTGGAATATGCGATTGTTTAGTCGTTCGAGCCAAGGTTTGCGGTCGGCGAGAGTTTTCTCTTCCCAATGCGAGATGATAGGGTATCGGTTGTGTTTGATTTCGAGAGGAGAGATGTTGACCGGAGTGTATTGTTGATGATTAGTAGCAATGCGATTGGCAGTGCGGGCAGCCTTAAGGAGGTCGTCGATAGTGGCAGTTTCGGTATAGGCATAACCAGTTTGGTCGCCAACCACGACGCGAACCCCTGCGCCGAATTCGATTTGCGATGATGCGTTGTCGACATTGTTGTCGATAAGTCGCACGTTGTTGGAGTGTCCGTGCTCGAAATATATGTCGGCATAGGTTGCGCCTCGTTCCATTGCAGTGGCAATAATGCGCTGTAAGTCGTTGATAGTTACGTTAAAATGGTCGAGTGCCCAATTGATTTGTGGATTGTTCATAGTAAGTTTATTTTTTGTGCAAAATAAATAAAAAAAATTGTAATGACAAAAATTATGGTTAATGTTTTTTGTATAAATAACATTGTCATTCTTCTTCGGCATAGGTTGCTTGAAGATTGCTATTAGTTAAGGAATAAAGAGAAATTGTGTTTTTTATGTTAAAATTGAGCAAAATGTTGTCAGTTTCTATCTTTTTTATTAACTTTGCATGATTATTTATGATAAAATTTTTGATAAGTGTTACGTATTGCTATACAGTCTAAAGGTCAGATGTATCAAGAATCACTTGATTTGCTCGATTCTGTTGGGTTCAAACTTGTTATTCGTGATTCAAATTCGTTAGTTATTCGTTCGTCTAACTTTCCAGCAGAGGTGCTTTTGGTGGAAAAAGATCGTATTCCAGAGTTTGTAGCTCAAGGCATTGTTGATGTAGGTATTTGTGGCGAATATCTTGCTTGTCAATATGGCACGCCGAGCGAATGCGTCATAAAACGTCTTGGTTTTAATAAATCCACTTTGTCGTTGGCGATACCTCGAGATGCTAAATATCGTGGCATTGAGTGGTTTATGGGCAAGTCAATAGCAACTCCATATCCCGAACTTTTGGCTCGATATTTGAAGTCACGTGGAGTGAAAGCGGTCACTCGTTTGATGCGCGACCGTGTTTATATGGCGCCAAAGGTTGGTATAGCCGATGCAATTTGCGACCGAGTGCATTCGGGCACAACACTTATGAGTGAGAATCTCAAGGAGGTAGAAACAGTCATGACATCCGAGGCAGTTTTGATTGCTGCGCCATCGATGTCGCCATTGACAAAGATGATTCTCGATGAATTTTTGCAACGAATCGACTCTATTCAAGCAGCGGCAAATAAGAAGTTTGTCAGAATGAATGTCCCTAAAGATAACGTAGACGCAATATTGGAAATCTTACCTTCGGTTCATCGTCCTTCGTTGAGTCATTATCAGAATGACGAATATGTATCGGTTTCGGTTGTTATGGACGAAACCCGTCTTTGGGATATTGTTGAGCGTCTCAAAATGCTTGGCACTAAGGAGATTCTTATCTGTCCGATTGATAAAATGATTTTATAAACAAACCTAAATAATAATCTGAGTAAGAGTTCTAAACTCTAAACTCTAAACACTGAACTATTATGATGACAATTGACAATTTCAATTTTGCAGGTAAAAAGGCATTTGTTCGCGTAGACTTTAACGTGCCAGTAGACGAAGATTTCGTAATTACTGATGACACTCGTATTCGTGCAGCTATGCCAACGCTCAAAAAAATCTTGGCCGATGGCGGTAGTCTTATCATTGCTTCACACATGGGTCGCCCTAAAAAGAATCCAGATCCTAAATACTCTTTGAAACACATCGTTGACCACGTTAGCAAAAGACTTGGTGTAGAGGTTAAATTTGTTGACGATTGCGATGCTGCCGGCGAAGCATGTGCAGCTCTCAAACCAGGCGAAGCACTCCTTCTCGAAAACCTCCGTTTCTATGCCGAAGAAGAAGGCAAACCTCGTGGCTTGGCCGAAGATGCAACCGACGAAGAAAAAGCAGCTGCTAAAAAAGCCGTTAAAGCATCGCAAAAAGGATTTGCATTACATCTTGCTTCATACGCTGATTGTTATGTAAACGACGCATTCGGTACTGCTCACCGTGCTCACGCATCTACTGCTCTTATTGCCGATTATTTCGATGCCGACCACAAAATGTTCGGTTATCTTATGAATAAAGAAGTTACTGCTGTCGAAAAAGTTATGTCCGAAACAGTGCGCCCATTCACAGCAATCATGGGTGGCTCAAAAGTATCTTCTAAAATCGAAATCATCGAAAACCTTCTTACAAAAGTCGACAATCTCATCTTGGCAGGTGGTATGACTTACACTTTCATGAAAGCTCAAGGCGGACAAATCGGTCAATCAATCTGCGAAGACGACAAACTCGACCTCGCTCTCGAACTCATGGCAAAAGCCAAAGCCAATGGTGTCAACCTCGTGTTGGCAGAAGATGCCAAAGTAGGCGACGGATTCTCTAACGACTGCAACACTCAATATGCCGACGTAATGAACATCCCTGCAGGTTGGGAAGGTATGGACATCGGTCCAAAAACTATGGAAAAATTCGCCAACGTAATCCGCAACTCTAAAACAATCCTTTGGAACGGACCTACAGGTGTATTCGAATTCGACAACTTCTCGCACGGTTCTCGCGCAGTAGCCGAGGCTATCGTCGAAGCAACCAAAAATGGTGCTTACTCACTCGTAGGTGGTGGCGACTCTGTTGCTTGTGTCAACAAATTCGGTTTGGCAGATCAAGTAAGTTACGTGTCAACTGGTGGTGGTGCCCTCCTCGAAGCAATCGAAGGCCGCACTCTCCCTGGCATCGCAGCAATCAAAGGATAAATATCACAACACCTAAACATATAAAGAGACGCAAACACTTGCGTCTCTTTTTTTATATTATAAAACGACAAAAACATCCAACCCTCTCCCTATCTACAACATATGATAAATATACTATAAATATAGGATAAATATACTATAAACATACTATAAAGCAAACTGCATAAATATTTGTTAAATACAAAAAAAATACTTACCTTTGCGCATCAATATAATACCTGAAACCATGGCACAAAATATTCTAATCTTCTTGTTGGCAGTTGCCCCTGCAATTCTTTTGATAACTTACATCTACTTCGTAGACAAACAACAACGCGAACCAATTCCACAAATCCTCAAAGGATTCTTCTATGGCATCATTTCCGCTTTCGTAGCCGTAGTTGCAGCACTATTTCTTGCTGACATACAATTTTATACCGACACATACACCAACATAGTCGAAGCTGGACGTGTAGCATTTTGGGGCGCAGCCTTGCCCGAAGAAGCCGCAAAACTCTTTATGCTTTGGCTCCTAGTCCGTAAAAACAAATATTTCGATGAACGCCTCGACGGCATAGTCTATGCCGTAACCATATCAATGGGCTTTGCTGCATTCGAAAACCTACTCTATCTCATCGACAACTATAATGAGTGGCTTTCAGTAGGTATCATGCGCGCCATATTGTCAGTGCCAGGTCATTATGCCTTCGCCGTACTCATGGGCTATTACTATTCCAAAGTCCATTTCGGTATCAGCAACGCACCGAAAGACAAACTAATGATCCTCCTCGCCCCAGTCCTTGTCCACACCATCTTCGACTGGATACTCTTCACCATTTCCATCACCCCAGCATTGGCAATCCTACTCACAATCATTTTCATCATCTTCGTCATCAAAATGCACCAATACGCCAATGCCCGCATCAAAGAACATTTACCAAAATAAAAAAATATTGAAAAATATTTTGTAGTTTCAAAAAAATGTTATACCTTTGCATCGTCGAACCTAATAATTCGTTCGGCGATGTAATTCTTTTAAGTGTAAAGTTTTTAAATTGTTTTTAAAACTATGTAGACCTTAATCCTTTTTAGCAAGT
>JAZQUV010000022.1:0-135795 GCA_045631465.1 Candidatus Aphodosoma sp.
GTATAATGAAAATTACAATAATGCAGTGGAAGCATTGAAATATATACTAGCCGAAAAAGATTCAAATAAGTATTTCATTTATTAATAGTAAGAAAGACTATAAAACAGCGATAATCCACTGAGGATTATCGCTGTTTTTGTATTAAAATCACTTTTTTCGTGCTATAAATCATGCCTTTTTGAACATAAAAACCACTTAACTTACTATGTATCAACAAAACGCATAAAAAAACAACCTCAAATTTGCGTCTTGCGCCTTGCAGTTTGCAAATGTGGGGTGTGCAGATGACTGTTTCCTTGCTTGAAGATAGCCTGAAGGTAGCTGTGTGTTGGCTCGCTGATTTCATACACAAACTAACTTTGCATTCTGCGAAGTGAGGCTGCACCTCGGTAATCTAAAATAAATTTTGATTACTCTCGGTTTGCACTCACTTTGCAACTTGCAAAGTTGCAAAGTTCAGATAACCACCTGATTATTAAACACAAAGGCTTTCCAAAGACAAAACACACAAAGTCAATTTCCCATCACAACACAAAGATTATCAGCATATTAGCGCAACTTTGCAAACTTTGCAACTTTGCAAATCCTTATACATGTAGAGACGCAATATTTTGCATCTCAGTGTCTTTTCCTAAAAATAGTAGACAGTTTTTTCACTATTTTCCTAAATAAATAGACATATTTCCTAAAAATAGTAGACATATTCCTAAACGGAATGTCGGGTATAGTCCAACCGATTAACAAAAGTTAACGCAAGGCGCAAACTGCAAATGAGGTGTGTGAGTAGTTTGAAGGTAACTGTTGAGGAGTACACACTGAGAGTGTGTATTTTTAAGGTAGGGAGAGGGTTGCTTGCAGGTTGCTGTATAGTATATTTAAATTTAGGAAAAATTTTGAACGAGTACACACTGAGAGTGTGTATTTTTTTGTCCACTAATCGCACTAATCGCACTAACTTGTGCAATAGACAAAAAAGGAGTGTATCTGAATGATTCAGAGACACTCCTCTATTTATATTAAAATATAAAAAAGATTAATATGCACGAGCAAACAATACGCGGCGTGCAGATGGTTTGCCTGTTACCATACATACGCCTGGAGTGGCATCGCCATCCAATGGAATACAACGTATTGTTGCTTTTGTTTCTTGTTTGATGAGCTCTTCAGTTTCAGGAGTGCCATCCCAGTGAGCAGAGATGAAACCGCCTTTCTCGATTTCAACTTTGAATTCGTCGTAAGAGTTCACTTCGCGAGTTACAGAAGCACGATAGTCTAATGCTTTTTGGAAGATATTAGATTGAATATCTGCCAAAAGGTCTTTGATGTACTGAGCCACACCTTCGTAGGCAACTGATGATTTTTCGAGTTTGTCGCGACGCATGATTTCTACCATGCCGTTTTCGAGGTCGCGAGCACCAAGAGTTACACGCACTGGCACACCTTTCAATTCGTATTCGGCGAATTTCCAACCTGGTTTTTTGTTGTCGGCATTGTCGTATTTAACGCTTACACCCAAGGCTTTGAGTTCGCGAACCAATGCATCGGCTTTCTCGTTGATCATAGCCAATTGGTCGTCGCCTTTGTAGATAGGCACGATGACAACTTGGAATGGCGCCAATGCTGGAGGAAGCACAAGACCGTTATTATCTGAGTGAGCCATGATGAGCGCACCCATCAAACGTGTAGAAACACCCCATGATGTAGCCCAAACGTAGTCGAGTTTGTTCTCTTTTGTAACGAATTGCACATCGAATGCTTTAGCGAAGTTTTGTCCGAGAAAGTGAGATGTACCAGCTTGGAGGGCTTTGCCATCTTGCATCATTGCCTCGATACAGAATGTCTCTACTGCACCAGCAAAGCGTTCGTTTGCCGATTTGATACCTTTCACTACTGGCACTGCCATATATTTCTCAGCAAATTCGGCATATACGTCGAGCATTTTGCGTGCTTCTTCGAGAGCCTCTTCTTCGGTTGCGTGAGCTGTGTGACCCTCTTGCCAGAGGAATTCGGCTGTACGGAGGAACAAGCGAGTACGCATCTCCCAACGCATTACGTTAGCCCATTGGTTGCAAAGGATTGGAAGGTCGCGATACGACTGAATCCAGTTTTTGTATGTGTTCCAAATGATTGTTTCTGATGTAGGACGGATAATCAACTCCTCTTCGAGACGAGCCTCTGGGTCGACTACTACGCCTTTGCCTTCTTCGCTATTTTTAAGACGATAGTGTGTAACCACGGCACACTCTTTTGCAAAGCCCTCTACGTGGTCAGCTTCGCGACTAAGGAATGATTTTGGAATCAAGAGTGGGAAATAGGCATTTACGTGGCCTGTTTCTTTGAACATATCGTCGAGTTGACGTTGGATTTTTTCCCAAATTGCATAACCGTATGGTTTGATGACCATACATCCACGCACTGCCGAGTTTTCTGCCAAATCGGCTTTTACTACCAAGTCGTTATACCACTGTGAGTAGTTCTCCTCACGTGGTGTGAGTTCTTTTAATTCTTTTGCCATTATATTTAGTGTTTAGTTACTAGTTACTAGTTACTAGTTATTAGTTATTAGTTATTAGTTATTAATGATTTTAATTCTTAATTAAATAACAATTACTTTTGTTTCTTCTTTAATTCTGAATTCCGAGAGAGAGAGGTTTTGCCAAAGGAGCAAGCGACCAGAATAACCTATTGCTAAGGCATCTTGCACCATATCAATCACAGAGATGCCTACCTCGCGCTTCGAGAGATCGACATCGGTAGTAATCAGTCCGTTGTAGAACAGCGTAGAGGATGGCTCTACCTGACAATCGGTGATACAAACCATGCGTCGAACACGACCATTGTCATCGCGCTCTATCATAAGATTGTTCTCGATTGTGGTGGAGTCAATCAACACTTTATTTGCTGCTACTCGTTTCAAATTAATTAAAAATTAAGAATTGGTATTTCTTATTTCTTATTTTTTATTCCTTTCTTATTTTTTTCTTTCTTATTTATTTTTTGCTCTTTCGCTTTTTGTATTGAATCGTTGGCATTGCGAATTGCCTTACGCACCTCTGGATTAAACGGATAGGTGAATTTATCATAAACTCTCACTAGCTCTACACTGTCGATCTGAACCCGTTCTATTGTTCGCGCCGAATCGACCAACTCGATAAACAAACTATCAACATCCCTGAAACTTGGTATCACTTGTGTGAATCGATAACGACGACATACCGAGTCGGCTTGAGAAATATACTGCAAGGTATCGACCACCGAATCGGAATAGTGACACACCATGCGTGTTGCAAACTGCACCGAGTCGGGCGCATAGACTCGCATTTTCAAATACAAACGCAACATCTCCGATTTATAGAAATATGCCGAATCGGTAATGCCAAAATGCAATGAGTCGATAGCCAAAACACTATCGCTATCCAATGCCAACACTTTGTCGCGCTCCCAATGCCAAATGTCGAACTCGTTGATTGTATCGGCACGAGTAGGCTTGTCGTCGGGATGAAATTCATACGCCTCTACCCTCGCCTGAAGTTGTTCGGCTTGGATTTTCACCTCATCATAGATAGCTACCAAACGATTGGGATGGTGTGAATACCATTCCAATGAATGGTCGAATTGCTCTTTCGTTGTGCCATGCTTGGCAAACATCTTATTGTAATACTCTTGCTTCTCGATTCGCTTCGAATTGGATTCCAATGTCTTAAGCGTTGCCTCAACTATATGTACGTCTAGCAAAACTGCAACCATCTCATCTTGCGACAACACACCCCACGGACGCAATGTGCACCCCGATAAGAATATCAACAACAAAAAATATAATAAACTTCGTTTCATCATATCTCGCGTCTTACTTCTCTTGTCGCTTTGTATATCGCTCTATTGTATCATTAAAGTCCTTATGATAGAATATTATCAACATAAATATAGCTACGGTGATATAGCTATCTGCTAAATTGAATATCGGACTAAAAAAGATTTCTCCACCCAACAATGGCATCCAATCGGGGAATGTGAACAATGGGAAATAGAACATATCGACCACCTTGCCCATAAACCAAGTGGCATACCCGCCTGTGGCTGGCATCAACTCGGCAGTTTGATAGAATGTGCTCTCGGAAAATATCACTCCATAAGAGACACAGTCGATAATATTGCCCAATGCGCCTGCAAGAATGAGTGTTACAACAAGCTGATAACCCAATTTATAGCTATCTTTCATCAACTTAATCAAATACCAAATCACAGCACCCGACACAACAATACGGAAAATGGTTAAAAACATCTTACTGCCCAATTCCCATCCAAAAGCCATGCCTGGATTCTCAACAAAAAGTATTTGAAACCAATCAAACACACGCACACTCTCACCCAAAGTGAAATTTAACTTAACGTAAAACTTCAACCATTGGTCCGCAACAATAGCCACCAATAAAACTATCAGTGGCAAATATTTTTTTATTTTGCTCATTCTTTATTTTTTATTGTTTTTTGCTTCAATACTCAAAGTTGCATGAGGCACAGCACGGAGACGTTCTTTTGGTATCAATTTGCCTGTTTCGCGACAAATACCATAAGTTTTATTCTCGATACGAATGAGCGCAGCTTGAAGGTGTTGGATGAACTTCATTTGACGTTGAGCCAATTGTCCATGAGCCTCTTTTGCCAAAGTGAGAGCACCTTCTTCAAGAGTTTTGAATGTAGGCGATGTGTCGTTCACATCATTGCCATCGGCATTGCTCACTACACTGCGCAACTCATCATATTCTTTTTGTGCTTTTGCTAACTTATCCAAAATGATAGCTTTGAATTCTTCTAATTCAGCATCTGAGTAACGTGTTTTTTCTGCCATAGTATCTAAAAATTAAAAGGTTAGTATTTTTTTTAGTAATAAGTAATAAGTAATAAGTAGTAAGTAGTAAGAATAATAGAAATAAAACTTTTAAAAGTCTTTCGACTTATGACTTAGGACTTACTACTGTTTATTATTTACTGCTTTACGCACATTCTTAAACAAATCTGATGCAAACACAAAGTCGTTAAGCGATTTGTTATCAGAGGTAAAGATATCTTCTTTCGAACCTTCCCATGCCTTATGCCCTTTTTCTATAAGAATGATATGAGCACCTGTCTCCATAATGGAGTTCATGTCGTGGGTGTTGACAATCGTGGTGATGTTATACTCTTCGGTAATCTCCTCAATCAATTTGTCGATAACCAACGAGGTGACTGGGTCGAGACCTGAGTTCGGCTCATCGCAAAACAGATATCGTGGATTGAGAGCTATGGCGCGTGCAATGGCAACACGTTTTTGCATACCGCCACTAATCTCGCCTGGATAGAGATGATATTTGTCTGGCATAAGATTCACACGTGCTAAACAAAACTTCGCTCTCTCTTCCATCTCTTTGCGTGTCATACCCGAAAACATTTCGAGCGGGAACATCACATTGCCCAACACTGTGAGCGAATCGAACAATGCAGAGCCTTGGAACAACATACCCACCTCGCGACGCAAAAGTTTCATCTCACGACCCGACATTTCAACCAAATTACGCCCGTCGTACAACACTTGTCCCTCTTCTGGACGGAAAAGTCCAATCACCGACTTCATCAATACGGTCTTACCAGAACCACTTTGCCCGATAATCTGATTGACCTTACCACTCAAAAACTGAGCAGAAATGTCTTCTAATATTTTCTTTCCGTCGAACGACTTATGTAAATTTTTAACTTCAATCATACAAGTTGAAAAATCGAAAGTTGAAAGTTGAAAGTCAATACTTCATCTCACAACATTCATTCACTATTTACTTATTTACAATTTACTTCATTATCTACCTAACTCATCATTCCTCATTGTCATGTAAGCATTATCTTAGTCAATACCACATCGGCAAGGAGCATAATCACACTACTATTTACTACTGCATGTGTGCTTGCGCGACCTACAGCCAATGCTCCACCGTATGCATAATAACCATAAAACGACGATACTGACGAAATAATAAATCCAAAGAACAACGACTTGATTATACCTTGAGTGAAATAGAATGGATAAAACGCATACTGAATACCATAGATATAGTCGCTCATCGTAATCAAATCGGTGAATTGTGCCACACCTGCACCACCCAAAAGTCCTAATGCCACACAAAATGTAACCAACACTGGCATAAACAACACAAGACCTAACACTTTTGGCAAAATGAGATAATTTGCAGAATTGACACCCATAATCTCCATTGCATCTATCTGCTCCGATACTCGCATAGAACCAATTTCGGAAGCAATATTTGAGCCTACCTTACCTGCCAACAAAAGACACATAATGGTTGACGAGAACTCCAACAAATAGGTATCGCGCAACATAAGACCAGTAGTATAGCGAGGCAACAAAGGATTTTCGGTATTCAACACCACTTGCATGGTCATAATAACACCCATGAAGACCGAAATAATCAGAATTATCCCAACCGAATCTACACCCAGCTTCACCATCTCGGTTGGCACTTGCTTAAGCACCATACGCCAATTGTCGGGACGAGCGAATGTCTTCCTCATCAATAGACAATAAGCACCAACTTCGTTTAGAAATGATTTTATCATTTTTATTAGACTATTAGTAGCGAGTAGCGAGATGTGAGACTTACTCGCTTCGCGCGTTTATTACTTTATAAAACTTTAAGACATCCGAACAGAAAGAGTATTTATCTAATATCTCGTGTCTAATATCTCGCATCTATTTTAATGTGCAAAGTTACAAAAATTATGCATAATAAGCAAAAGATAAGTTATAAATTTTCATAAAAAAAAGAGGACTATCAGATGATAATCCTCTTTTTGGTTATATTAAGCAAATCTTAATAACTTGTACGTTTTGTAGCCGCATAGTTGATTTTGAGTGCTTGAGCACGACGGAGAGCTTGTTTGATATCGGTAATGATACCCATTTTGGTTTCTTTATCTGCTTTGATAGAAACAGTAAGCAAACCTTGATCGCTCTCTTTCATTGCATTACGTTCATTTTCGATGAACATTTCGATTTCACTAATTTCAGCGAATGCATCGTCGAGTTGCACGCGAGACTCTTTACCATACATTTTTTGGTACTCTTTCATAGGTGTACCAACATAGATGTAGCGAGTAAGAGATTTTTTCTCGAGCTTTTGAAGTTCTGTAGCTTCAGGTACTGTCAATTGTACTTTATAAGTTACTTCCTTCATTGTAGTAGTAGCCATGAAGAAGAACAAAAGCATAAACACGATGTCAGGTAATGATGAAGTATTAACACCAGGTACCTCTTTTTTTCCACCTTTTCTAATTTGTGCCATTATTTTTTTCCTCCATAGTTTTTAGGTTCAGCTTCAGAGATTTTTTGAGGATACATTGTTTGAACAGCCTCTTGTTGTTCAGGAGTCAATTCGTTAAATGTCAAACCACCAAACTCTTTACGAGAATACTCATCGCGAATTTCGTTATATGCAGCCACCAACTCGTTTTGTACTTCGATATATTTTTCATACAAAGTACCACGGTCGTTCTGTAGAGAGACAACGTGTTGTTTAGTAGTGTAAGCTTTCAAAGTGCGCTCAACATTACCATTTTTGTCTAACACATCGGCTGTAGTTTCTACGAGTACAGGCTTATGAGGGTCGTTTTCGACATTAAGGATGAAAGCTTTAGCTTCAGCTCTTAACTCTTTAACGTCCATAGGTTCACCTTGTACGAGCAATTGATTTTGAGAGTTGATCAACACAACGAAGATGTTACGTTCGTTAACCTCCACGTCTTGTTTTTCCATGTTAGGTGGAAGAGGTGGTGGAAGACGACGAGAAAGACCTTGGTCAGTCGACATTGTAGTTGAACAAAGCCAGAAAATCAAAAGCAAGAACGAGATGTCAGCCATCTGACTCGCATTAATTTCAGGTAATTTTCTTTTATTAGCCATTTTTCTCGTTTTTATACAAGGATTTAACCTTTAATTTTAGAATACAATGTTGTGCCTAACAAAGCAAGGATAGTTGTAGATGCAAAGATGATAGTTGCATACATACACATATCAGCATATTGAGCCCAGAAGCCAACGTTGTCTGTACCTTCGTAACCGATGATTTTAAGTTCTTCAGGAGAACCGATAAACCAAGAAACAACGAATACAAGAGCAAATACAACTAAAACAGCAAGAGTTCCAATACCTTTTTTAGGGTTTTTACGGAAGTTTGTTACAAAAGTGAAGACAGATGCTAAGATAGTAGCAAGAATAGCAATAGCTAAAAGAGCATAAGTCCAATTGAGGAACAATCCTGTAAATACCGGAGTTGACAATAATTCGCCACCATTGCCTTCAACTTCGGTTTGCCCCCCAAAGATAAAGAAACCTGCAATCACCAATGAGATGGCAAATAAAGCCAACAAGGTGAACTTAGGTAATTTTTCAATAAACTTATTCATGGTAGGAAATTATTTTTTTGAGTATTTAACTACGATATCAAGCAAAGAGATAGAAGAATCTTCCATGTCAGTAACGATAGAGTCGATACGAGCGAGAAGATAGTTATAGAATACTTGAAGAATCATAGCCACGATAAGACCGAGGAGAGTTGTCAACAACGCAACTTTGATACCACCAGCAACTACAGAAGCTGACATATCACCTACTTGTTGGATTTTGTCGAATGCTTGGATCATACCTACGATAGTACCCAAGAAACCTAACATTGAAGAAAGACCGATGAAGAGAGAAATCCAAGAAAGGTTGCGTTCGAGAAGACCAAGTTGAACTGAACCGTAAGAAGCAACTGATTTTTCTACTACTTCAACACCTTCGTCGTAACGAGAAAGACCTTGATAGAAGATAGATGCAACTGGACCACGAGTGTTGCGGCATACTTCGAGAGCAGCTTCAACGCCACCTTTAGCCCAAGCTTCGTCGATGCGACGGAGAAGTTTGTTAGTGTTTACGTTAGCAAGGTTCAAATAAATGATACGTTCGATAGAAAGAGCAAGACCAAAAATCAAACAGAAAACTACGAGAGACATGAAACCAGCACCACCCTCGATGAATTTGATTTTGAGAACTTGATACATAGATTGTTCTTCAGCTACTGGAGCAGCTTCTTCTACTACAGCAGGAGCTTCTTCAACTGCAGGAGCAGCTTCTTCTACTACAGCTTCAGTTGTTTCTTCAACTGCTACAGGAGCAGCTTCTTCTTGAGCCATAACGTTTGTAGCACCAAATGCAAGGAATGCTACAACTGTCATCATTGCGAAAAATTTTTTCATTGTTGTTTTTTGTTTTAAGTTAATATTTAGTTAGTTATTTTTGAGTCGATTTTTGATATTTTCATACACTTCGACGCCGCACAATAATGCTATATTATGCAATGCTCCAAAATCGGTTGCAAATTAGCAAAAAATAATGAATTACACACCAATTTTTCTCATTTTTTTTTATCCTTTTTTTATTATCATCAAAAAGCTTGATATTCAATCAAAAAGAATGGTCAATAGGATTTTTGATTAAAGAAAAAAGTAGATTTTAGCAATATTTTCCACTAAATTTGGAACAATTCTTGGGCATTTTTTGTTGTGATTTCGTCAACTTTTTGAGAATTTATTTGAAAAATTGAAGATAAATGGTCTCTGATATATACTAAATTATAGGGTTCGTTGCGCTTGCCTCGCTGTGGCACTGGTGAGAGGTATGGTGCATCGGTTTCGAGCAAAATATGATTGATGCCGATGGGCTTAATTATATCTCCGAGATTGGAATTTTTGTATGTAACTACGCCTCCAATGCCAAGATAGAAACCCATATCGACAGCTTTGCGTGCCTCCTCTACTCCACCGCCAAAACAGTGGAATACGCCTCGAATAGTTTTGCCTTTGAATCGATTGAGGATTTTGAATATTTCGGCATGCGCTTTACGAATATGCAATATCACAGGCAAATCGAGCGAGATTGCCCAATCGAGTTGTTGTTCGAGAACTTGCTCTTGCTCGGCTTCGAATGTTCGATCCCAATAGAGGTCGAGTCCTACTTCGCCGAGGGCGTTGTAGGATTGTCCGCTACGCAGTGCGTCTTCGACATTGCGCAACTCGGTTTGCCAATCTTCTTTCACACTAGTGGGATGGAGGCCCATTGCCATGGATGTAAAATCGGGATATTGTGTGTGACAATCAAGCATTTGAGCAATAGTGGACGTATCGACGTTGGCAAGGAGCACTTTGCTCACGCCAGCATCGATTGCACGCGAAATGACGTCGGCACGGTCGTCGGCGTATTCGGGTCCATATATATGAGAATGAGTGTCTATCATTAATGAGGAATGAGGAATGAATAGACCCCTCAGCCCTTTGGACAACTCACCTAACTTAGGAGAGCTGTTTTTAGGTCCGATACATCTATTATCTGTTATCTAGTCTTTTAGCTCGTCAAGAAGGGCTTCGGCATCGTCGAGAGAGTTGAGTTTGCCGACGTCGATCATACGGAGATTGTCTTGTACGACTCCATAGATTTCTTGTTCGTGTGCATTGTCGAGATAGAAATCTATGATAGAAAATTTATCGGGATAGTTTGCCATCAACTCGCAGATGCGTGGGTCGATGACATGAATGCCAGAGAATGCAAGTTTCTTGCATTTTGCGACATCTATATTTGAATAAGGTGATTTGACTTCGCCTGTTGCAATATTGGTCCAACCGACAAGGCGCATATCGTCGTTGAAAAGAAGATAGCGTTGTGTTTTGCGGTCGCTAACTAGGAGAGTTGCCAATGAAGTTGGTTTGTGCAAAGCCAAGAGGTTTTGCACATCGACATTTGATATGATGTCGACGTTGTGAACTACGAAAGGGTTGCCATTGAAGAGTGGTTGTGCGTGTTTGATTGCACCACCAGTTTCGCGCAAAAGGTCGCGCTCGTCGGAAATTGCCAACGAACCAAAGTCGCTACGATCGGAAAGGTACTCCTCTACTTGCTCGGCAAGATGGTGAACATTGACAATGAAGTCGTTGATACCTTGAGATTGTAGGCATTCAATGACATGCTCGATTAGTGGACGATTTGCAATAGGAACTAATGCCTTTGGCATTGTGTCGGTGATTGGGCGCAGACGGGTGCCTAGACCTGCTGCGAAGATAAATGCTTGTATTTCGCCTTCGGGGGACATATATAGAGGTTAAAGGTTAGAGGTTAGAGGTTAGAGTTGAAAGTTGAAAGTTGAAAGTTGAAAGTTGAGAACTAACTTATACTTTTTATTATCAAAGGTTCAAAAAGCTTCGGTTCTGATTTCAAATTTCAAATTGGTTAAAGTTCTTTTTCGATGTTTTGTTCGCGGTGGATTACTTTGATTTTTATATCGAATTTTTTGCTTAGGTGCTCGGCAAGATGTTCGGCACAATAAACTGAGCGGTGTTGGCCTCCGGTGCAACCGAAGCTGACCATGAGGTTGGTGAATTTGCGCTCGATGAAGCGTTGTACGTGAGCATCGACGAGTTGGTAGGCATTGTCGAGGAATTTGAATACTTCGCCGTCGTCTTCGAGGAATTGGATTACCTCTTTGTCGAGACCGGTGAAGTGTTTGTAGTGCTCGTATTTGCCTGGATTGTTGATTGCACGACAGTCGAACACATAGCCTCCGCCATTGCCTGTCATATCGTTAGGTATACCTTTTTTGTAGGCGAAACTGTAGATTTTGACTTGAAGTTTGCGCTCTGGATTCATCTCTGAGAATTGACGCATCTGTGTGAGTTCAGTCAATATTTTAGAGAGGTATGGGTATTCTTTGAAAGGTTCGTTGAGTAGTCGACGTAGGTTGTCGATGGCAAATGGGACAGATTGGAGGAAGTGTGGTTTTTTCTCGAAATAGCCACGGAAACCGTATGCACCAAGGACTTGGAGTGTGCGGAAGAGGACGAAGTGACGAAGTTGTTGACGGAAGTAGGCTTCGTCGACTGGCATATATTGACGGAGTGCGTCGAGATATGTTTTGAGGAGCTCTTCGCGGAGTTCTTCGGAATAGTTGGCTTTGGCTTGCCATACGAATGATGCGACGTCGTAGTAGATTGGGCCTTTGCGACCGCCTTGGAAGTCAATGAAGTATGGTTCGTTGTTGTGGAACATTACGTTACGCGATTGGAAATCGCGATAGAGGAATGTGGCAGATGTGCTACGCATGAGGATGTCGCTCATGCGACGGAAATCGTCTTCGAGTTTGATTTCGGAAAACTCGATGCCTGTAGCTTTGAGGAAACAGTATTTGAAATAGTTGAGGTCGAATGAGATCATGCGCTCGTCGAACTCGGGTTGTGGATAGCAGATAGAGAAATCGAGACCATCGGCTCCAAGGAATTGGAGTGATGGAAGTTTTGCCATTGTTTTGCGTAACATTTCGCGTTCGTCGTCGTTAAACGAACCGCAGGTGCGACCTTTTTCGGTCATTTTGAATAGGATGTTATCGCCAAGGTCTTGTTGAATATAGAATTGTTGGTCGTCGGACATGCCATATACCTCAGGTACTGGGAGGCCTTTGCGGAGGAAATGTTCGGCTATTTTGACGAAAGCGATGTTTTCTTCGACAGAGGTGCCCATAACGCCAATGATGGTGGAGTCGTCGTCGGCAGTGAGACGGAAGTAGCGACGATTAGAACCTGATGATGGAAGTTCTTCGATGCTTTTTGGAGCAGAATGTTTGTATTTAACAAATAATTCTTCTAGTTGTTTCATATTTTAGATATTTAATAGCGAGTAAAGAAAGTTGCCATTCGGCATTGTTTTTTTTTATTTTTTAGTGTGTTTTGTGAGGGGGGCTTATTGTATTTTAGTGGGTGCTCCGAAGGTAGGGTGAGGGTTGCTTGCAGGTTGCTGTATAGTATATTTAACCTAGGGAGGGGGTTATTGTATTTTTCGTTAGTTTTTTTGGATTAGTTCGATAGCAATTTTAAGCCATTTGTCGTCACGTAGATTATACTCGATTTCGCCTTTTTGGTAGTAGTAGCGTTTGATTATTTCTTGCTCTAACATACGTTGCACATCGGTGCGGAAACGGATTAAATCGGTTTCTACGTTTGGTTGAAGTTTGGCGGTTAGCTGCTCGAAGAGGTCGTTAGTTAGGTCGTCGTAGCCTTCGTATTTGACCATTTCTTTTAGGTCTTGAAGGTATTTTTCGCTCTCGAGGCGATAGGTGAAACCTGACTCGATGACGAAACGGCAGAAGTCGTTGTATTCATCGTCGGTCAAAGTGAAATTGCTGACTGATGCTATGGTTGGATGACTTACAACATACTTGTTTGCGTACTTGAAATAGAGATTTTTGAGATACATGTAGTGGGATATGTTGTAAGTGATGTCGTCTTTGATGACGGAATCGGGCAAGACACCACCTCCGTCGCGAACGATGCGACCTTTGACTGTGCGGAACTCTTTGGTGAGGCTATCGGGAATGACGCGATCGCGACCTTCGTTTTGACGAGTTGCATAGTCGATAGCTTGAACGCAACGACCTGAAGGGAGATAGTATTTGGCAGTGGTGAGTTTGAGATAGCCATCATATGGTAATTCGCGGATGCTCTGCACAAGGCCTTTGCCGAAAGTGCGCTCGCCGAAGATGTAAGCACGGTCGAGGTCTTGCATTGATCCGGAAAGGATTTCGGATGAAGATGCTGTGTTGGCATCTACTAGAAATAGCAAATCCATATCGGGATAGATAGGTGTGCGAGTTGTGCGATAGACGAAATTGCTAGACTCGTGAGTGCCTTTCATTGAAACAATTTCGGTGCCTTTTGGTAGGAATAGAGATGCTATTTCTACGGCTTGACTGACCAAACCGCCTCCGTTGCCACGAAGGTCGATGATGAGTTTGTTGATATTGTGAGTATTAACGAGTTCGTTTAATGCAATTTCGAAATCGGATGCTGTGCGGTCGATGAAATCGAGAATCACGATGTAACCTACCCCTTCTGCTACTTGCGCGTAGAAAGGAACTGTTGGCATTTGGATAATATCGCGTAGGAATGTTTTTGTAATTGGCTTTTTGTGTCCTTCGCGTTGAACCTTGATAGTCAACTCGGTTTGTGGTTTACCGCGCAATAGGTCGCTGACTTCGGAGATTGATTTGCCTTTGCATTTGATGCCATCGATTTCTATAATTTCGTCGCCAGCACGCAAGCCGTTGACTTGCGCCGGCATTCCATAGTATGGATTGGATAGATAGGGTTTGTCGTCGACAAGGGTGATAACCGAACCCACGCCACCATATTGACCAGAACGAAGACGTTTGAGAGTTTCGTCGTCGGAAGCTGGGAAATAGGAGGTGTAGGGATCAAGCCCATAAAGCATACGACCTAATGAGAGTTTGATTAATTTTTCGTGATTGATAGTGTCGACATAGTTGATTTCGAGTTCGCGCAATACACTATTGTAGATTTCGACATGCTTGATAGCGTCAAGTGTTTGATTGGTAGTAGCTTCGTTTTTATCTTTTTTTGCAAAAGATGAAAGCGACAATAGTGATAGGATGATGATTATACATGTTTTTCTCATAATTTTCAATACTCGATTGGCTAATTGGATTTGTTAATACAGAGAACTAGTAATTATGTTAAAATCCACGTTCTTTTTTGAGATGATCATAGGCATCTTTGACTTTGCGGAATTTTTCGGTTGCACTTTGTTTGACATCTTCACCGAGACTATTGACCTTGTCGGGGTGATATTTCATAGCCATTCGACGATAGGCTTTTTTGATTTCGTCATCGGTGCATGCTGGTGATAATTCGAGCACTTCGTATGCCCAATTAGGATTGGTTTGAGTAGCAAACATTGCCGAGAGAGAAGATAAATCGGCATCGCTAACACGCATATATCGAGCGATATTGCGAATAACATTGATTTCGCTGGCATCGACATTGCCATCGCCAGATGCAACAGCGATGAGCATGTTGATGAGTTGCAGACGTACACTATAATTGAGATGGACTGCACACTGCATGGCTACATCGGCAACATTTATGTCTCGATCGAGCAAATCTTTGAGAATTTGAAGTGCTTCGCGTGCGCCTTCTTCGCCATAATTTTGCAATAAAAAGCGTTTTACTACAGACAATTCGCTCTTTACGATACGTCCGTCGGCCTTCATCACTGCTGCGATGAGGACAAGGAGTGCGACTTGAAAATCATTGGCTTGGTGATTTGTGCTACGAGGACGAGTAGATGTGTCAAATGTTTGATTCTCAACCTTATCGGGAGTATCAAACATAGATGCAATAGTTACACCAATAATTGCTCCGATTGGACCTCCGAGAGTCCAACCTAGCCCACCTGCTAATATTTTTCCGAATAAACCCACTATGAAATTACATCTATAAATTAAAATGCTAAGTTACAACTTTTAATTCATAATTCATAATTTACGATTCATAATTATTGTTAAAAAAAAATAGAGACACAAAATATTGCGTCTCTATTTGATATTGGATAAATGTGATTTATTATCTTACAACTTTTGTGATTTGGATTGAACCATCGGCATAGGTAGAACGAACGAGGTAGACTCCACGATTGCAAGAAGTGAGATTCAATACAGAAGACTCGTTGGCAACAACCAAACGACCATTGACATCGTAGAGAGAAATGGTCAATGCCTCAGGAGCAAAGAGTTGACCTTCTGCAGAAATATAAATTGCGTGTTGAGCAAAAACATTTTCGACATCAACACCTGGATCTGGTGTTTCAGGCAATTCTGGTTCGGTGTATTCTGGTTCTTCGTCGCTCACCATAACGAAAGTCAAAACGCCATCGAACTTGCGAGCATAACCAACAACAAGTTTTTTAGAGAAATCGATAGCACCTTTTGCTATAGCAGGAACTTTGACTTCTACATCGTTGACACCATCGTTGTAGGCAAAAACAATCTCATATGAACCATCGTTCTCGCGAATATTTGCACCTCGAAGCATCAAAGCTTCGCCAACCAAATATTTGTTGTAGAAGTGTTGAACTACGTTGATATCGGTAGAACGACAAGTGAAACCACAATCTTCTGATAGAATTTTGATGTTTTCGATATCGGCATCGGCAATTTCGATAGACGCCATGACATCGCCATTAGCTCGTTGGTATTTGCCTTTGATATTAGAAATCATCATGCCTGATTTCACCTTAACATCGCCATTGTCGCCAAGTTTTGCATTTTTGAGAAGGATACCTCCTGTGTAGTCTTGGATGAGGATACCGTTTTCGTAGTCGGTGAATGTAGTAGTTGCATTGCCTACATAAGTGAATTCGGTGCCAGATGCAAGTTTTTTGATATCCTTGATGCGACGACAAGTGCCATCAAAGTCTTTAACAGTGTTTTGTACTTCGATAGGGAAAATAGTCAAACCATAACCCATGATGCCATATTCGACAACACCAATGACAGTCATATTTTCGTACAATCTGTCCCAAACAACATTCATTGTTGAACCATTTTGATAGATGAATTGTGTTTCGTATGGATAGCCTTGAGAGAAACCAAATTTAACAGTAGTTTCGAGATTGTCGATTTTCACTAGACGAGAAGCAAAAGACATAGGGTCGCTGACGATTTGGTCAAGCGTAGTGACTTGAGGTGTGAGTGGGTTGCCCGAGTTCACCACAGTGATTTCATTTTGAGCATCACCTTTGATGTAGTGTTCTTGACGGCCAGGTACATTGTTTTCGTATTGGAATGCACCTTTGATGCCTACGATAGAGTCGCCAGGATTTACGTTTTCGACAGGTTGGCCTGTTTTGTAGAGAATAGCTCCAGTAGCATCTTGGACGTAAAGACCGCACATGTGTTCGTTGTCCCCTTGAGTATTTTGTGAGAAATGTTTGTAAGTTACGAGCACAGGGTTAGTGATTTCGTAGGTCACTTTAGTTGAGAGTGGTTGACCTGCGGCAAGCATTTCGCCAATAGAGGCAAATGATTTGTTGCCAATAATATCGTTTTCATCGCGAAGAATAATAGTAGGATAACCAGCAGCGATAGCTTCAGAAAGGTCGTAAACACCCATGATAGCTGCTTTTGTACCAACAAATTGAGTCATATCTACTCCACCTGCCATTTGTACACGAATTGTGTCGTATTGTTTGCGAAGGTCGCCATCGAATTGAACGAAAGCAACGCGTTCTACTACTTCATTGTTCTCTGTAAAATTGACTAATTTGAATTCGCCTACAGGGAGAGAAATGAGTCGAGATTCAAACATTTCTGGAGTTTGAAGGATGTTGTACACCTTTTGTTCTTGCCAGCTGATAGGGTTGCCAGAATTGATAACAGATACTTTACTAAAGTTTTCTTCTCTGATGCGGAACATTGAACCTTTGTATAGACCATCTTCAACCGATAGTTTTGAGTAGAAACCTTTGAGTCCTTTGATTGAGTCGCCTACTTGAGCAGCGAAAGTATTGCCACGCGAAGTAGCAGACACGCAGAGGGCGCTAGTTTGACCATTAGTAGTGGCTTGGATGTAGTAATTTGATGTCATTGGCATGCGAGCAACGAAGTTGACAAGGGCAGGCTCAACGATTTCAAGTTCAACGGTGCTCACAGACAAACTATTTTTGTTGTCAACAAAGTTGTAAAGGTCAACGAGGTTGAAAAATTTAGTAGGTTCGATGTGGTAGCGGTCGAGAATAAGGAATTGGTAACCAGTGCCATATTTATCTACCATACCGTAGAATGTACCACCAGCAGGGAATGAGCGACCATCGAGTTGAGCGCTCAAGTGGACATTAAGGGAACCTTCGGCGTTGTTCACCGAGTAGTTAGTACCATAAAGACCCGATCCAGTTTTTGTTACATCAGAAGTGAATTTCACTACTTGATAGGCATATTTGCTAGGGTTAGCAATAAGTTCGTCAGCAGTCACTTCGGCATAAGGGATAGGGTTGCCATATGAGCCTGATTCGATGAATTCGAGGTCATCTTCGGTGAAGGTAACACGGTCAGGATTGTTGCCCGACGCTTTTTTGAATGTACCCGAGAACGAAGTAACAATAGTACCACCTTGGTGCATTTTGTAACCATTGTAGTTAGGGTCGTCGAACCAAGTGGCAGTAGGCAAGAAGTTGGCATGAGCCAAGAAGATAACATCTTTGTTGTCGTCTTGCACAAAGATACCTGGGATTGGCGAATTGTAGCGATAGAAGTGTAAAGTAGTCATTGCTTTACCTTCGTAGATGAATTGAGTTCCATCAGCCAAATTTTTGAGTTCGGCAATAGACTTAACTGTAGTATAAGCCGAAGCAAATGTAAATGAAGCCACAAGACAAACAAGAGTCAAGAGACTACGAAAAAGTAGATTTGTTTTTCTCATAAAAAAAATAAATTAACCTCGAAAGAGGGCATATCGGATTAAAAAACGAAATGTCCTCTTTGGAGCTGTTATTAATTAGATATTATTTTACTAATGCTTTGTAGGTTATTCCGTTGATTTTAACAATCACTACGCCACGCAAATCTGTGAATTCGGTGAGATTAGACGAATTGGTAGTAGCATAGATACATTGACCATCTATGGTATAAACCTCGAGAGATTGACCGCAAGATGTTTCGACAAAAAGAGAACCATTTGAAGAATAGATATTAGCGTCAATTGATTGGTTATCATCGAGAGCGACATCATTTCCGCCAACAGAAATGCGATATACTACATAATATCCATCGAGGCAATTGAAATTGACAAGACCTTTGAGAATGAGATTTTCGCCTATGATAGGATCGCCTGTATGGAGAGATGGCACATAGTGCATTTCGTACGTAGGGTCTTCGGCATCATAGAGGAAATAGTCGTCGCGAGTACCAGTGAGGTCGGTGAGAGTTTCGAATGTACCACATACATTGCTGATTTCAACAATGTGACTACAATATTTGAGAGTATCTTGAATTACTTCTTTTAGTGTAGCCTTAACGACATTGAGTTCGTTGTTTGAGCTAACAATTTCTGGCACAACTCCATCGACCATTTTGTATTGAGGTGCATGATAAAGGTCGGTTCCATAGCGATAGCCATCGAAGAATGTACCTTTGAGACCTTTGATTTTGTCGCCAACAACAGCATCGATATCTCCTCCGCCAAGGTCGAGAGCAATAACACCTGAAGCATCTTCGATGAATGCCCAAGTTTGAGAAACGCCAGAATTGACTTGAGTGCGTTTATAATTTACTACCACTTCGTTTTTCAAGCCATAGACAACTTTAGAAGATGCTGGTTCGCCTGCAGCAATGATTTCGGCAATAGAATTGTATTCATAGTACGAAGTGAGTACATCACTTTCGCTACGAACGATGATAGTTGGTTTGTCGGCATAAATAACGCGAGCATCGTAAACACCAGAAAGGATAACGTTTTTGCTACATAATTTACTCATATCTAGACCTTCTACTCCCACGACACGAATACTGTCGGAAACTGAAATCATTTCATCTAACTCTTCACCTGGGTTACTAATTTCGTAAGAGACTTTGTAATAATATTCATTATCAACTGCATATAATTGACCACTATAGCGAGAAGTAATGATTTGAGAAGAATAGTTGAGTGCAAGTGTAGATGAAATGAGGTCGGAAATATTGACGTCGGCAACTACAGGTACATCGTTTGCTGAAGAACGAACGTTCAAAGGTTGATTGACCGCTTGAACAAAAGATGCGCCAATAAAATTAGATTTATCGGTTTTGTGTTTGTATGTATCGGTATATTTACCAAAGAAACCATCAATGCTATCGCCAGGTTGAATATTGGTATCGCCATCGACAAAGATAGTCAAACCATTGTTAAGCATACCTGTAACACCCATATATTGAGCAAAAATAGCAGATTGTCCATTGGTTAATTTAGTAACAAAATTAACCAAAACAGCTCCTCCTACATTGGCATCTACGATATCATAGTTTTTGCCTTTGTAATAAGCTGCCATGTCGGTAAATGAGAAAAACTCGGTAGCTTTTGTGAATTCTGGAGAACAAAGGAGGAAACGATTGTATTGTTGACCAAGATATACACCCGCCATTTCGCCACCAGCAGGAGCATAAGAAGAGAGGTTGGTAGGGAGGAAATATACAGAGTCAACCTCATTATTCATATAATACTTATTGGCAATTTTAGGAGATATTTTGGCATCGATAATAACCACTGCTCTACCCTCGTAAGAGGCTTGATTAGCAAAAAATTCTGCCATAGTGATGCGAGTAGGATTAACCGCTACGTCGAAAGTGCAAGAAGGTTTTTGTTTGTCGGCAGAAGCCACTGTGATACCAGGAGCAGAACCAGATGAACCCACCGACCAAGTTGCAGTGATGTTGGTAACCTCCATGCTGTCGGTAACCCAATCAGTAGCTTTTGAGTTTTGAGTGTAACCTTTGAGAAGAATACCGCCAGTTTCATCTTCCATAAAGAGACCATTGTAGGTGCCATTATAGAATGTAGTTTTAGCTGTACCTGTGTAAAGAATTTGAGTTTTGTCGGTTTGTTGCTTGATTTCTGCAATAGTTTTACACTCGGTTTGAGCATTAACAAAAACAAATGAAGTAAGTAATAACGCCAATACTAAAAGTAGATTTTTTTTCATAGTATTATTATTTTATAATTATTTCTAATATCTATACTTTGACTACAATATAACTTTGCAAAGTTACACATTTTTAGTAAAAAAAGCATTAGTCTAAATGTTAATTATAATTAAAAGAAGCAGAAGAAAGATGACATTTAGACTCTATCTTCTGCCTTTATATTTCATACGAGTTGTAGAAATTCTAGTTTGTATTGAATTATTAACGAGTGATCATTACTTTAGAAATAAAGCGCTCACCTTCTCGTGTTGCTGAAAGCACGTATGTACCAACATTGAGAGCTGAGAGGTCGATAGATTGTTCAGCAATATTTTGAGAATAAACGCAACGACCAGCAATGTCATAAACCTCTACGTCAGAAAGTTGATTTTCGAAGTAGATGATACCCGAAGTTGGATTTGGATATACAGTGAGTTGTTCTGCTTGGACATCTACAACAGGCACTGGAGCATCGAATTTAACCATATAACAATGAGGAATACGGTTTTCGTTTGCTTCATCGTAGTTGAATGTTACAAAAGCATTGCCTTCGTTAGCCCAAACTGCTGAACCTGTAGCAACTTGATATACTGGATTGCCATCAAAGTCGATGTCGCGTTGGTATGTCATGTATGGTTCGAGGTCGATAATGCCATTTGAACGTTGTTTTGTATAATCGAGCAAAGGTGTTGCTTCGGTTGGATTGTCGATTGAAGCAACATAAGATGTACGGAACAAAGACATTTGTGGTGCATATATCAAAACTTCGCCTTTGTCGTTAACAGATACTGTACCTGCATCAGGTACGGCAGTGAAGACAATGATAGTATCTTGATCTACGTCGATAACTGCAGCATGATAAGTTGCATAGTCGGCAGATTTAAGCACATTGGCACATATAGGGATGTAGCGACCGCTACCTGTCCATGCAAAGAGTGAATATGGAGAGAGGTCGTAGATGATACCTGTTTCGTATTGTTCGCGCATAACATCGTATTCTACGATTTCGTCGCTTGTAATCATATCTTCACGATTGTCAGGAAGTTCGAGAAGACCTTGATTGACTTCGTCGATGAAAAGGCAACGCTCGGCAACGAATTTGATAGTCCAATTACCATCTTCGCCACGTTGCCAAATGAATGGTACTTCGCGTTTGCCATCATAGAGTTTATAACGACCAAGGATGCGTGTACCATCGTAGTTCATACCGCACACTTGAACGAATTGTGCTGATTGGCGATAGATGAGGTCGTTTTTGGTTGGAGTTGGAAGAGTTGAGAAACTCCAAGCATTGTTATCGTCCCAATTTTCGAATTTGTCTACTTCATAATAAACTGGCACGGTTTTGCCTCCATCGAAACGCATGAGAGCGATATATTTAGTTCCATCGGCAGACATACCACAAATTTCACCGCCTTCGATAGGTTTGTTGTTGATTGTGCCAAGTGCAGTGAGCATTTTCCACTCAGTGCCTCGCACCCATACTCCTGCTTGACCTTGACGAGAACCGCAAGCTATACCATCGTTGTTAACAGCATAGATGAGAACAGAATCGTCATCGGTAACATAGTGTTGTTTTTCTTCTGCATCGAAGAAACAACCAGGTCCTTCGTCAACTGTACCTGTGAAATAACGTCCATTAGGTGAAGCAATGTAGAAATGGCGGCCATCGCGTGTGTAATCGAGAGATTGTGCATTAATCATTGTGAATGATGCAACGAACAATGCAATAATTAAGAGTAAATTTTTTTTCATAAATTATTATTTTAAATTGTTATATTTCGATATAAATGTGTCAGTCTTCTTCGGCATAGGTTGCTTGAAGGTTGCTTAAAGGTAGGGTTATTCTTCGTATATCTTTCGTATATCTTTCGTAGAAGGTAGGGTTATCCTATGAAGAAGGTTGCTGTTAGGTAGAGAAAAAATAAGTTTAAGTAAAAAAATAAAAAAATGCCCATAAAGGCATTCTCGAAAAGATGTCTTACAAACAAAATGCAAAGATAATCATTTTTTTTGATATAAGAGATATTTTATTTTATGTTATAAAACATAAAATTAGGGATAGCATAGATTGAACTATACTACCCCTAATAATGTATTTATCAATAGGTTATTACTTAACCATCATTTTATACGCTACATTGTCAACGAGGATAATAACGCATTTTTCGGCGATATTTGAAATTTGAGTAAGAGAAGATGTTGCTTTAGTAGTGTATAAAGATTGTCCTTGCAATGTAAACAATGCAATGTTTGCACCTTCGTGTGTTTCAACAAAGATTGTTTGATTAGCAGAGTAGATGTGTGCATTCATTTCGACATTATCGCATGCTGTTTCATCTAAGTTGATGATATGAGCTTGGCTAAGTGGCCAGATAGAATAGTATTCGCCGATGACTTTGTTATCAACAACACCTGTGATATCCATATTGTCATAGAATGTAAATCCTCCGGCATTTGCACCTGTGGTGTAGTAGATAGTATCTGTGCCTTGGATAAAACAACCTTCAGTAGCATCTTCAGGCATATAGTCGGTGCCTTGGTGGAATACACTACCAAGTTGTACGTTACGAACTGTCACAACACGATTTTCGTAAAGTTTTTTATCGGCAAGAATTTCGGCAAATGTAACTTCAATACCTTTAACATCATTGTTGCGGTTTTTAATTACAATATTTTGACGCAAAGATTCGTTGACTGCTAAGAAGTCGGTAGTGATGCCACGAGTGTTGTTGTAAGAACCACAAAGACCTGAAATAGAGTCGCCAACTTGAACAAGATCGTAAGGAGTAGTACCAAGGTCGACAATGATACCAGCTGTGTGGTCTTGAACAATGAAATAGTAAGTTGGTGTATTTTGAGTTTTAGCAAATACGTATGAAACAAGAACTGGTTTTGTGAGTTCGTAAGTCACTCCTGATCCGAGTTCGCCAGTTGCAATAAGTTGGGCAATAGTTTCGAACTGCATATTAGATTCGAGAATGTCGGCTTCGTCACGGCAAATGATAGAGAATTGACGATTAGGATAGGTGTTGGCTACATCGACAATACCACGAACAGCACATGAACGACCTTCGTAGGCTGCGAGGTCGTCGATACCTGTGATATGGAAACCTACAGATTGGAATCCTGTACCATTTTCGTTTTCAATTACATAACTATATGTACCATCTGATTCTTTTTGAATTTTACCTCCTGAAAATATTACTAAAGTTGACTCGTAGCGATGTGCGTTTTGCATATTGTCGCCAGTGAAAGTATAGATATATTTTGGCAATGCACGACATTCAGCACCTGAAGCAACAACTTTGATTGAAGAGGTTGCATTTTGGAAGAAAGAAGCACCACGTTGAGCAATAGAGTCGCCTGTATAAGGACGATATTTACCATTAACACCTACGATATAATCGCCACGTTTAACACCATCAGCATCAGCTGCAGTAGGCACTTCGATACGAAGAGCATGGTCGTAGTGATTAGGTTGATACACATCGCGCTCTTGGATATATACGATTTTGCCTTCGGCTGTAGATACTACGTGAGAAACAGCAAAAGTGTCAAGAAGGTCGTAGTTGAGAACCTCGTTATATTCTGTAACGATGTTTTTAATATCAAGGATAGAATTGAATGCCAATGGTTTAATTGCCTCTTTTGAACCAACCATGAAGATATTATTACCATTGCCATCGCGACCAAGGAAACCTGAAAGAGAAGCTTTAACCGGGAGATTGCCTATGCGAGTATTGAATGGTACTGAAAGTGTTGAATTTGAAGTTGCTGAATAAAACTCGCAATTGAGAGAACCTGCAGAAACACTACGGATATTGATTTCGTTGAACAAAACAGCTACACCTTTATATTCTTCAAGTTTTGTGACGTACGTGTCAAAGTTTACCTCTTCTGGAGTGAATGTAGCGTGCTCGTTTGTAATTAAGATATATTCGGCATCATCATCAGAAAGAACAATGCGATCGAGAAGCGAACCTCCTTCTTTTTTAAATGTACCCCACACATCGGTGATTTCCATGTTGACAGTAGTCTTGATTTTTGCATCGGTACCTGCCTTTGCTGCACCAAGATATTTGTTATAAAGCAAAATTGCACCTGTTGCATCTTGCATCATAACACCATAATTATCATAATAATATGTGGTTGTTGCATTACCTACATATTCACAAACTGTACCATCGGCCAAAGCTTTAAGTTCGGCAATTGTATTACATTTAACGCCATCGGCACTCAAATTGAGCGAGAAAGCTAATGAAATAATAGTAAAAAGGATAGATAATTTTTTCATAATTATATTTATTGTTTTATGATTTTAGTTGATACTTTGCTTGAACCATCAGTAGCCATTAAGATATAAGTACCTGCTGATAATTGAGTTAAATCAATCACAGATTCTACTTCTGATGCACTATAAACTTTACGACCCATAATGTCAAAAATCTCTACATTGGTGAGGTTTGAAGAAATATTCAAAATACCATCTGTTGGATTTGGATAAACACCTAAATCGCTATTAACGACATTATTAACTCCAGATTCGACATCGAAACGTACAAAATAACTTTCATAACGCATATTGTCTTCAAAGCCATTATATTGCCATGTAACAAAACCATTGCCCGAAGTAGCAAGTGTTGCAGTACCTTCAGCCAAACGAGGTCCGTCAGGCGTATTGTAGGTCATATAGTTGGCAAGGTCGATTTTGCCATTAGACTTATTCAAAGTCCAAGCCGCAAGTGTTGTTGCAGAGTCGAGATGATGGATAGAAGAGACATATGACCAAGAGAAATAATCGGCTGCTCCGCGAAGCGATACCTCGCCATCGTCGGTTACAGAAAGACATGCTGCACCTGGACAACAAGTGAATAGATACATAGAATCGGTAGCAAACTCATATACAACTGGATAGTTGGCAATTGGATTTTCGTAACCATTTGGTTGATATGAGATATTCATCTTCACAAATCGACCATTATTACTCATTGCAATGCCAGAAATGTCGCCACTACCTGAATAGAAATAGCCAGATGCTTCGGCATAAACCACGTTATAATAGTCAACCAATTTTTCGTAATACACAGCCCATGCTTTGTCATATTCGGCTTGCCATTCGCTTTTTTCTTGTCCTGGTTCTATTTCTGTGTTATAACCAGCGCCATCAAATTCAAATTCGCCTGGATAAACAGCATCTGTTTTACCTCCAGCTACGATATAATCGAGATTCATCCATTCGTAAGACCATGCTCCTGAATCGTCTTTTTTCCAATACAAAGGCAACTCCTCGAAACCTGTGTCAATACGATAGCGACCAATGATTAAATCGCCTTTTTCGGCAATGCCACATGGAGCTATAAACTGAAATCCTTGATGAAAGATTGGGTCTTCGTATGGAATAGGTAGTTGAACAATGTCAAATATGCCCTCTTCATTTAGAGTATAGACATATATAGCACTAGTTGGGGAACCGATAGAGACCACAATAGACTTACCATCGTTAGTGATACAACGTGCCGCACAATAGGCATTTTCGGCAACGCCTTCTGGCAAAGGGAGTAATTCATACCCACCTTGTTCTGTCCAAATAGCTGCACGTTTTTTATGTTCGACAGCCAATTGTCCTAAGTCGTTGATATCCCACACCCAACAACCTCCATCGTCTAACTGATCGCCTTGCAAAGCCAATTTGAAACCAGTCGATGCATTATAATAGAATGCTACATCTTCGTAATTACCATATGAATATACTCCATTATGTGATATACCCGAATATGGAGCATCCATTACGCTAGAGATAACTTGTGCTTGTAGTAAAACAAAAAGCGAAAGACACAAAGCGCATATTGTTGAAAATAGTCTTTTCATAATAAAATATTTTTTAGTATTTTACCACTTTTGTAGAGATTAGTTGACCTTCTTTGTTAGCCACAAGGAAGTATGTACCATTAGCGAGACTTGATAAATCGATTGTTGATTCTACAACAGAATTAGCATAAACAACGCGACCTGTAACATCAAAAAGTTGCACGTCTGTCAATGTATTAGAAAGATTCAAGATACCAGATGTTGGATTTGGATATACCGACAAATCTTTGTCGAATATAACCTCGTTAGCAACTGGTCCGTCGAAACGTACAACTACTGTTTCGTATTGCATATTGTCGCCAAAACCATTGTATTGCCAAGAAACAAAGCCATTACCAAAGTTAGAAAGAGTGGCTGTACCCTCTGCTACTTGCAATCCATATGGAGTTTCATATGTCATATAATCTGCAAGATTAACAAGATTGTTTGTACGTTGCATAGTATATGCTGTGAGTGTCATGTCTTTAGTTGGATCTTCGACCGAAGATACATATGTCCAAGAAAAATAGTCCATTGCTCCTTGAATAGAAATAACACCATCGTTATTAACAGACAAGCATCCACCTCCAGGACGACATGTAAATACATAAACTGTATCTAACTCGAGGTCGATAACTGCAGGATAGGTTTGACCTGTTTTTTCATAAGAGATTTGAGCATTTGCATAACGACCATTGCGTGAAAGACGCATGCCCGAAAGGCTTCCTACGGCATTGTAATAATAACCTGTTGCTGATGCACGAAGTGTTGCTTCATAGTCAAGCCACATTTGTTCATATTCTGCATAAGCCTTGTCGTAAGCATCTTGCCATTCATCAACGTCATAGTTAGAACCATCAAATTCGAATTCGCCAGGATATACAGCATCTGTTTTACCACCTTTCACAATAAATTCAAGTGCAACCCAACGAAGATTCCAATTGCCATCGGCATCTTTTTCCCATGCAAAAGGCAATTCTTCGAGACCTGTGTCGATACGATAACGACCCATAATGCGAGTTGCATCGTCGTTGATACCCATTGGAGATGCGAATTGTGGAACTTGATGGAAAATAGGATCTTCTGTTGGCATTGGAAGTTTGGTCATTGTATAGATACCATCTTCGCCAAGAGTATAGACATAAACACTAACTGTTGGATCACCAAAAGAGACTACGATTGTTTTGCCATCATTGGTAATACAACGAGCAGCGCTATAAGCTTGTTCTTTACGACTCAAACCTTCTGGCATTGGCAACAAATCAAATTCTGTTTCTTCTGACCAAATAGCTGCTTGTTTTTTCCAATCAACAGCAAGTTGACCTTTATCATTCAAATCCCAAACAAAACAACCTCCATCGTCAAGAAGTTCACCTTCAAGAGATGTAGCAAATTTAGATTCTACATTGTAATAAACTGTAATATCATCAATATTACCTGCAATATATTTCGCACTTGGCGAAATCATAGAAAAAGCTGCGCCATCGCGCATGATTTCGATAGATTGTGCTTGAACAAAAGAACAACACACAAAGCTTAACACTAAATTTAGAAGTAAAAATCTTTTCATAATACTATTGTTTTTTATTGTTAATTTGATATTTTTGACTTGCAAAGTTACATTTTTTTTTTCAAATAGACAATATTTCTCACTTATCAAAAAATATGTTTTATAACAATAAAAGAGGATATGACCAGCATATCCTCTTTTACTATTATATATCTATACATCAAATATTTATCACTTAACAAACACTTTATATGCTATATTATCAACAAGGATAATAACGCATTTTTCTGTAATATTTGATATTTTAGTTAACGAATTAGTCGATTCAACAAAATACAAAAGTTGTCCTTGAAGCGTAAACACTGAAATATTTGCACCTTCGCATGTTTCAACAAAAATAGTTTGTGATGCAGAATAGATACGAGCATTCAATGCTATATCATCGACTGACGATGGTGCATCAAGATCAATAATATGCTTTTGACTAAGTGGCCATACCGAATAATTTGTACCTATGATACGATCATCTACAACACCCGTAATATCCATATTATCATAGAATGTGAAATATGGTTTACCTTCTACGTCAAGAGTATAATCCAAACGTACACCATCTTGAGAGAAATAATAGTCGTACCAAATCGATCCATCGGCATTTTCGTTTTCTTGTTGCACATTCTGAACATTGCGTACAACTACTACTCTATTCGAATACTTTGCTTTATCGGCAAGCAATTCGGCAAAAGTAACTTCCATTGGATCAATCTTATTTTCTGAACTTTGCACTTCAATTTCTTCTCTCAACGTATCATCTACATCCAAAATATTAGTGGTCATGCCACGCATATTGCTGAATACGCCACGAAGACCTGTAATATAATCGCCTTCCTTAATATTTGCCATACCCGTTGTACCAAGACTAACAACGATACCTGCTGTATTATCTTGAACCATAAAGAAATATGTTGCTACGGCATTGTCTCCGCCACCTTTTGCGAATTTATACGTAACAAGAACTGGATTTTTCAATGCATAAGTCACACTTGTCCCTGCTGGTTCGCCAGCTGCTATCATATCGGCAAGTGTTTCAAATTCAACATTAGACTCCAAGAAGTCTGATTCTGTACGCAATACCAAAGTCAAAGCTGTCTCTGGATAAGTTGCAGCAACATCCAACACACCTTGTACTGGACACGATTTACCTTCATAAGCCGACAAATCATCAACATTTGCAACCTTTATTGCAATACTCTTCATTCCATTTCCATTCTCATTCTCTATTACATAAGAATACGAATTATCGCTGTTTTTAGTCACAACGCCACCCGAAAAACTCAACAATGTAGCATCATACATATATGCATTTTGCATATTATTGTCGGTCAATGTGTAGATATAATTAGACAATACGCGAGATGTTGCACCCGACGAAACTACAACAACTGATTTTGATGTAGATTGTACTAAAGTTGCACTCTTTTGGTTTGCTCCTGTTGTATAAGGCTCAAATGTACCTACTAAACCTGCGATTCTATCACCGATTTTCACATCTACTGAAGAAGGCACAACTACACGCAAACCTATATTTTGATATGCTGTTTCTTCTTGAACATAAACAACTTTTTGATCAACTTGGTCTACTACATTTGTAACAGTAAATGTATCAAGCAATTCATATTCTTGTGATGTTTTTTCTGCAACACCTACTCTCAAGTTATTCAACGTTTTATACGCGAATGGAACAACTGCCGACGCCGAAGCTACACGAAATATCTTGCCCGACCAATCTGCGCTAAGAAAACCCGATATAGTTGCACGAGCTGGCACCACATATCCTGGTGCATTGGTAAACGAAATGGTCAACTTATTCTCTGTCGTCAACGAATATATTTCACTCATACTTGTGCCTACAACAGGACGAATATTTACATTTTCAAGCTTAACTGGCACACCCTCATATTGTGCAATATTCTCCATATACGCATCAAAATCTACAGTATTAACTGCAAATTGCACATCTTCATTCAAAACCTCTATGGCAGCAATATCACCTTTTTTTATTGTAATATTGGTCATATACGAACTATTTGCCACTGCAAAAGTACCTTTTACGTTCGAAATCTCCATACCCGCTTTGACGGTTGTTGCATTAGCTTCCGACAAATAACTACTTTGCAACAATATTGTCCCTGTCTCATCTTGCATCACTACACCATTATATCCATCATAAAATGTAGTAGTTGCTCTACCCTTAAAAATACACTCTGTTCCATCGGCCAAGGCCTTGACTTCTGCAATTGTTGCACATTCGGTTTGTGCTTGAATAAATGCACAATGCATAACACATAGTGCACAAAGAATTGAATATATTTTTTTCATATAAACAAAAAATAGGTGTGGCAAACTATTTCACCACACCTCTATTATAAGAGTTATTATTTAACTACGAATTTCACACTTACTCTCGAGTCTTTAGCATCAGCTACAAGAAAATATGTACCTGCTGTTACTCCTTCAAGATTAATTGATGATTCAACTGCCGACGAAGTATAAACACGACGACCTACGATATCAAACACTTCGATGTTAGTCAATTCTTCCGAGAAGTTCAACATGCCGTTTGTTGGATTTGGATATACTACAACACTGTTATCGTAAACAACATCTACTGCAGTTTTACCAGAGAATTGAACGAGATATGTTTCATAAGCTTGATTGCCACCAAAGCCATTATATTGATTTGTCATATAACGACTACCATCAGCCGACAATACTGCTGCGCCTTCTGCCACCATTGAGTTACCATTGTCATCTGTATAAGTCATATATTTTGCCATATCAACAGCACCATTTGTTTTTTCTTTTGTCCACTCTGTAAGAGTTTGCGACTTAGTTGGATCGGCAATCGACGAAATGTGTCCATAACGGAAATACTCTACTTTTGGAGTTGCCAATGATACTACACCATCATTAGTTACCGACAAGCAACCTGCATCTTCCAAGCATGTGAACACATAGAGTTGTTCTGTTTCGAGATCGATAACTGCTGGATAGTTTTCCTCATAAATATCTTCTTCTGTCGATGTCAAATCTTTGTATGAGATATTCATCTTAGCATATTTGCCATTTGCACTCATACGCAAGTCCGACAAGTCTCCCATTGTGCCTTTGAAGAAATAACCTGTCGAAACTGCATCAATTGTTGCATAATAATCATCACGCAATGCCAACCACTCGTTATATGCTGCTTCATAACCTTCTGGATCTTCTAATGGATCGCCATCAAACACAAATTCTGTACCATAAAATACTGCATCTGTTTTGCCTCCTTCAACAATTGATTCTGCTGCAATCCAACGAGTCGACCAATCGCCTGCTGGTGTTGATTCCAACATAAATGGCAATTCGAATTCGGCAGTTTCAACCACATAACGCAACAACACGCGTTTACCATCTTCAGTGATTCCACATGGTGCAATGAATTGAGGTATTTGATTATAAATCGGATCTACTTCTGGCAATGGCAATTTTTCAAAAGAATAAATTCCTCCCTCTTCTTGTGTATAAAGATAGATTGCTGTTGTTGGAGATCCAAACGACACAACCACATATTTACCATCGTTCGAAATACAACGTGCTGCACTATACGCTTGTTCTTTGATAGTCAAACCTTCTGGTTGTGGCAATATTTCAAATTTATCTGTTTCCGACCAAATTGCTGCTTGCATTTTCCAGTCGACAGCCAATTGTCCTTTGTCGTTCATTGCCCAAACAAAACATCCACCGTCATCTTGCACTGCACCTTCTAACACTGTAATTTTTTTTGTGTCTGTATTATAGTAAACTGCTGCATCTTCCATATTTCCAGCAATATACACACCATTTGGCGATGTCATTGAAAAGGCTGCACCATCAACCAAAATATCAATACTTTGTGCATTCAACAAACCTGCACAAAACATAACTAAACTAACTAGTAATAATTTTTTCATAAATACAATATTTTTCAATGTTATACAATCAAAAAAAGTGAACTAACCAACTCTATGTTAGCTAGTTCACTTTTATTTCGAAATATTAATATTTCAAACACTCTTCGCCATTCAACACGCGAAGACCATTAGATGCCAATGCGCCAAGTTCGTCTTCACCTGGATATACTTTTACAGGAGCGATAAACTCAACCATATCAGCGATATATTTCACAAAACCTTTACCATATGCGATACCGCCAGTAACGAGGATAGCATCTACTTTACCTTTCAATACAGCTGCTTTGTCACCGATAGCTTTACCTACTTGATATGCCATTGCATCATAGATAAGTTTTGCTTGTGGGTCACCTTCTTTTTCTGCTTTGATTTCTACTTGATATGCATCGTTCAAACCGAGGTGAGCCATCAAACCACCATTACCAATCAACATTTTCTTAACTTCGTCTTTTGTATATTTACCTGAGAAGCAGAGGTTCATCAAACCTGAAGCCGAAAGTGTACCAACGCGTTCTGGTGAGAAAGGACCATCACCACCCAATGCGCAGTTTACGTCGATTACTTTACCTTTTTGGTGTGCACCTACCGATACACCACCACCGAGGTGAGCTACGATTACGTTCAATTCTTCGTATGCTTTACCTACCTCTTTTGCATAACGACGAGCGATAGCTTTTTGGTTCAAAGCGTGGAAGATAGAGAGATTTGGAATTTCAGGACGGCCACTGATACGTGCTACGTCTTGCAATTCGTCAACTACTACAGGGTCAGCGATAACAGCTTTACAACCCAAACCTTTTGCGATGTCTGCTGCAATCAAACCACCAAGGTTACATGCGTGTTCGCCATATTTAGCAGCGAGAAGGGTTTCGCGCATTTCTTCGTTTACTTCATAAACACCTGATGCGATTGGACGCAAAAGACCACCACGACCTACGATGATGTCGAATTCGATAGCGATGCCTTCTTCTTTCAATGCATTGAGGATAGTCTCTTTACGGAATTCGTATTGTGATGCTACGTTTGGATATGGAGCAAGTTCTTCACCTTGGTGACGCAATGTTTTTGTGAACACAGCCTCTTCATCGTGATATACTGCAAATTTTGTAGATGTTGAACCTGGATTGATTACTAATATTTTTTTCATATAACTAGACTTTTAGTAGCGAGTAACGAGATTGTAGGGACGTACGGCTCGTACGTCCGCATGTTTACTCGATTTCGCTTTGTTTATTATTAAAAATTTTATAATTATTGAGCAAGAATTGCTGCCATACAGATGCTATAGAATTTACATTCTTCGCTATCTGAACGAGAGTTGAGAACTACAGGTTTTTCAGTACCTTGGAGAAGACCAGCCATACCAGCACCACCGAAAGATACTAAGCCTTTGTAGAAACAGTTAGCCGATTGGAAGTCAGGGAAGATAAGCACGTCAGCATCGCCAAGAATTGGAGATGGCACGTTTTTAATACCGCCACGTTCTTTATCCATTGCAATGAACACATCCATTGGACCATCGATGATACAATCGCCAAATTCGCCTTGTTTCCAAAGTTCGATGATGTCCAAATAGTCTTGCATGAACGCAATTTTTGGATTTGGTTTTTCTGTTGCGTGCAAAAGAGCCACTTTTGGTTGTTCTACACCAAATTTACGTGCTGTTTCAAGCGCATATTTAATCATCTCGATGCGTTGTTCTTTGTTTGGAGCAGGGATAACTGCTGGGTCTGTAAAGAACGCAAGTTTGTGATAACCTGGAATGTTAAGGATTGAGTTGTATGTCAACACGCGACCTTTTGGCAATATACCACGTTCTTTGTTCAACACTACGCGAAGGATAACGTCTGTGTTCACCATACCTTTCATCAAGATATCGCATTCGTTTTCTTTCACCATGCGCACTGCTTCTTCACATGCTGCTTGTGGGTCAGCTACGTCTACAACGTGAACGTATGTTTTATCTGCCGATGCAAAATAATAGTCCAAGCGTTCGTTGATGATTTTGCCATCTCCTACAAGATAAACTTCTACGATGCCCTCTTTCACTGCTTGCATTGCAGCTTCGAGCGAGTGCATATCTACGGCATTAGCTACTGCCATTTTTTTACGTGTAACTCCATTACCTGAAGTCAAATACGCTTTCAAATCTTCGAATGATTTAATTGCTCCCATGATAATTAGTTTTTATAATTAATATTTATTTTTGATTTTTATATTTCAATGTGCAAATTTACACGAAATATTTAATATAAACAAGTTTTTTTCAATATTTATATCGAAACATCTATTATCAACTCCAAATGCGTCTCTACAGCATCGCCATTCATCCTCGCTGAAGTCCATTTCTTATAGGTCTTGAACATTCGCTCTACCACCACTACATCGATACCAAAAATTGCTCCATTTGTGATAGATTCAAGGCGTAAATCTCCTGTTTCGGTCACTACAAATTCTATATGCACCTCTGCTCTTGTACCCATCATTGCCAACATTTCATCTGGATATTTATCAAACAAAATATTGAACACCTTCGACATGTATTTCTGCACATGCGTCAAAAATGCTACATTACCACCTGCCGGACGCGCTACTTTTTGCAATTCCAAACCATCAATATTTGCCACTAGGCGACTCTCTACCCAAAAGTTGTCCAATCCTTCCACCTCTATATCGCCCGACACAACCGACTCTGCATCATCCTGCGCATTTATATCAATGCACAACACACAATGCACAATACACAGTATTAATAACACTACTTTTCGCATACACCAATTCCTCATTCCTCATTCCTCATTAAAATAAGCTCATCTGCCCATCTTCTGTGATTTGCTCTGGGTCTTCTGGTTGTGTAGATACTATCTCTATTCCTGCCAACACATCTTCTGCATTCGCTACATCGTTATCCACAATCGGTTCTGGTTGTCGCAATGGTTCCAATTCTTCTACTTCTGCTACCACATAATTGCTCAATCGCTTACCTTTTGCTTTATAGCCTTTAACTCCAATAAATTCTTCTGCATCTATCTCTATCGCCTCTCGGAACGAATCGCCGCCGCCAAATGTCACCTTCAATCGTGGATATACTGTATCGGTCAACAAATCTACTCGCGAATTGCCTCCTACTATCAAATACGATGTGCGATTTTTTACTACTTCGAATGTGAATCGCTTGATATAGTGATACTTTTGCTCGTCGTCATACAACACTGCTGTCCACACTTTTGCTGCATCAAATTTCTCTATCAACATCAAATCATCGTCGTAGTGATTGTTTAAGTCGAAACTTGTTGTATAGAAATCGCCCGATTTTGTCACTACTAATATTTGGTCATCACCATCGAAATTACCAATATATTCACCTCGTTTATCTACATTGAGGCGCAACACATCGCGGTCGAAATAGATATCCGTGCCGCCCAACGTAGAGCCACCTTTTTGTTTCAACACTATCTTCGCCACATCAAATTTCGTAAGTATATTACCCATCGCATCACGCCCTTTGATTGCTATCTCCGAGAAGTCTTTCTCGAATGTCAAATTCTTTATTCTGCGTGTCGTTGGCTTCAATTGCACTTTGATTATCTCTGCTTCGCCATTAGGGTTTGCTGAGAAATATACCACTTTCGATCCTGCCACGCCTTGTGTCAAATCATACTCTTTATCGCGTGTCACTGCGCTCACAGCAAAGCGTTTAATATAGTAGCCCTTATCTTTTCCGTTACGATAAACTGCATTATAAATCGTGCGCTTGTCGTTCTTCACCCACACGCCCACGTGCAATATATTCTTGCCCACATACACTTTGTCGGCCACTTTTATCACTTTATATTTACCGTCTTTATAGAAGATGATTATATCGTCCATATCCGAACAGTTTGTTACAAACTCGGTATTTTCATCCTTCTTCAATCCTATACCTACAAATCCTTCTTCGTGATTGATATAAAGTTTTTCGTTGGCTTCTACCACTTTTGCAACTTGTATTGTTTCAAAATTGCGCAACTCTGTCTGACGTGGATACAAATGTGCATATTTCGCCTTCAAGTGTTCAAACCACTCTATTGCATGGTCTATGATATGTGCCAATTTATAGTCCAACTCTTTTATTCTATCCTTCAACGCCACTATCTGCTCTTCGGCTTTGTCGGTGTTGAATTTCAAGATACGTGCCATCTTGATTTCCAACAATCGTTGCAAATCCTCACGGGTCACCTCTCGTATAAATTTTGGTTTATATGGCTCTAATCTTGTGTCGATATGGTCCAACGCCGCATCTACCGACTTCGCTTGCTCGAATTGTTTATCTTTATAGATTCGTTCTTCGATGAATATCTTCTCCAACGACGCAAAGTGCAATTGTTCGCTCAATTCGCCTCTCTCTATCTCCAATTCTTGACGCAACAAATCCACTGTGCTATTGGTGCTTCGTCTCAACACTTCCGACACGGTGATGAAGCATGGTTTGTTATCGTCTACCACACAGCAGTTTGGCGAATAGTTCACCTGACATTTTGTGAAGGCATACAACGCATCTATTGTCTTGTCGCTCGATGTCTTTGCCTCCAAATGCACACGTATCTCTACGTTTTTCGATGTATTATCGTCTATCTTCTTGATATTCAACTTACCCTTCTCGTGCGCCTTCACTATCGAATCCATCAACACTCCCGATGTCACACCGTATGGCACCTCTACTATCTTCAATGTCTTGTTGTCTATCTTCTCTATCTTCGCACGTATTGCCAACTTACCGCCTCTCTCTCCGTCGTTATATTTCGACACATCCATCATACCCCCTGTCGGAAAGTCTGGATACAATTCAAACTCCTCTCCTTTCAAACATGCCACCGATGCATCACACAATTCTCCAAAGTTATGAGGCAATATTCTCGAATTCAAGCCCAATCCGATACCTTCCGACCCTTGCGCCAAAAGCAAAGGGAATTTCACTGGCAACGATATCGGCTCTTTATTTCTTCCGTCATACGATGGTTTCCACTGTGTTGTCTTTGGGTTAAACACAGCCTCCAACGCAAATTTTGTCAATCGCGCCTCTATATAACGTGGTGCTGCTGCCCCATCTCCGGTCAATATATTACCCCAGTTACCCTGACAGTCAACCAACAAATTCTTCTGACCCAAATTCACCAACGCATCGCCTATCGACGCATCACCGTGAGGGTGAAATTGCATCGTATGTCCCACTATATTAGCCACTTTATTGTATCGTCCATCATCCAATCTGCGCATTGCGTATAACACACGACGTTGCACTGGCTTCAATCCGTCATTGATATGTGGTATCGCACGCTCCAAGTTCACATACGACGCATAATCCAAAAACCACGAACGAAACATACCTGACAAATGGAACACATCATCCCCTTTGCCATCACTCACTTTATATTCCGAATGCATCCCATCTGCCATATCTTCATACGACTCAACCATCTCATTCTCTTGATTTTCCAATTCTTCTGACATAATATTTTCAAATATAAGTACAACAAACCTAAATTAAGCATGCAAATTTACAAAAAAAAATCCAATCTACCAACATCCTATCAAAACTCATTTTAAACAAAAAAAACTAGATAGCAAAGCATCTAGATCGTCTAGAAAAACCATACTCACCAAAAAATCCAGAATATCAGGCAATTCCAAAATATCCACATAAAAAACAACCCTTTCAACATCCTCCTTTTCAACTAAATCAACAAAGCCCCCCACCCTCTCCTAATCTACAATATACCATAAATATAGGATAAATATACTATAAATATAGGATAAATATACTATAAACATACTATAACTCTATCTTCCAAACACGAAAAAAGCACAAAAAAAATACTCTCACAAAACACTGCTAATTCCAACTTTTTTTCGTACCTTTGCATATCTAAACTAAACTGCTATGAACAAACTTAAACTCCTCTACATCAAAATCAAACAAAACAAGTGGATAAACAAATACACTATCACTCTTGTCATCTTTGGTATACTGATCACATTCTTCGACTCAAATAGCCTAATTGCGCGCTACAAGGTCTACCGCGAAAAGCAACAACTTTCAAAAGAAATTGCCGAGTACAAGAAACAAATCGAAAAAGACCAAACCTTCCTCGAAGCTATCGAGTCCGATTCCAAAGCGCTCGAACAATTCGCACGCGAAGAGTACAAAATGAAAGCTCCCAACGAAGACGTCTACATCATCAAAGAAGACTAAATCCCCCGTCCGACTAGTCCGAATCGTCCGAATCGTCCGAACTGTCCGACTAGTCCGACTAGTCCCAATCCCCCCCCAAAAAAACAACTAATCCGTCCTATTTGACCAATTAGACTAATCCGACTAATCAAAAAAAAATCTTGTTCTCTTGTCTTCCTGTCTAAAACAACAAAAAACAACTATGGCAAAAAAATCAACCCCTCCTCAACGCAAAAACTCAATCCCTGACCAAAACTACACAGTTAAGCACGACGCTCAACTCCTCGAATATATGATTGAAATATGGCCTCACCAAAGCCGTAGCGCAATCAAATCGTTCCTTGCTCACCGCCAAATTGCCATCAACGGCAAAACCGAAACGGCTTTCGACCTCCCTCTCCGTGCAGGCGACCGCCTCACTTGGCGTAGCGTGGGCGAAGAACGCCAAAATCCTAACCACAAAGTAAAAATCATATACGAAGACGACCACATCATCGTGGTCGACAAAAAACCTGGCGTTCTCACTATGTCCACTGGTCGCGAAGGCGAACAAACTGCCTATTCTGTAATGATGGAGCACGTGCGCCGTCGCAACAAAAACAATCGTATCTTCATCGTGCACCGCCTCGACCGCGACACTTCTGGTCTACTCCTCTTTGCTAAATCCGAAGAGATTCAAGAAATCCTACAAGAGCGTTGGAACGAAAACATCATCCGCCGCCAATACGTTGGCGTTGTCGAAGGCGAAATGGAACAGTCTGAGGGTCAAATCGTCTCTTGGCTCACCGAGAATCCTAAATCTCTCAAAATGCAGGCTTCTCCTGTCGACAATGGTGGCAAAAAGGCTATCACCAACTACCGCGTTATCAAAAACAATGGTCGCTACACCCTACTCGAAATCACGCTCGAAACTGGTCGTAAAAACCAAATCCGCGTGCAACTTGCCTCTATCGGCCACCCTATCGCTGGCGACAAACGCTATGGCGCTCAATCCAACCCTCTCGGCCGCCTCTGCCTCCACGCACAAGTCATCTCTTTCATCCACCCCGTAACTCGCGAAGTGATGAAATTCGACACCGATATCCCTGCTATCTTCCGATAAAACAATAAAAGACAAAATAACACAAGAACATAATTATTATAAACGTAAATTTTATCGCCAAAGGCTCAAAGACCGTTGGTTGTCATAAATCAATCGCAAATTAAAACAATTACTGACAAAAAATTTACGAATAATTAACGGAAATTTATGTTCAAAAAAATCTTCTTATGTTCTTTTGTTATTCTGTCTTCAAAATAAAACACAAAAAAAGAGACGCTCCGAAAAGCGTCTCTCCAAAAAAGCTGGGTGGATGATGGGGATCGAACCCACGACCCTCAGGACCACAATCTGATACTCTAACCAACTGAGCTACATCCACCAGGTCTGTTTTGCGAGTGCAAAGTTACAACTTTTTATCGAATCTCACAACATTTTTATAATATTTTTTTCAAAGAAATGAAACAAATCAAATATTTCGCTGTAAATGAAGAGATTGAAAACCAAATAAAATCAATCCGTCGCGCAATTTATCTATCTATGAACGGCATTTGTGCCGAAAATATCGACAATTCTGGCCTCGAATACAAACAAAATTTCGGCGTTGCGTGGTCTCGCATCGTCGAAATCGCACAAAACTACACCCCCGACTACACCCTCGCCTATCGCCTTTGGCTACTCCCTATTCGCGAAACCAAACTCCTTGCCACCCTACTTTGCCCACCTCACGAACTCACTGCCGAACGTCTTGCCGAGTGGACCGATGGCATCTCTACTATCGAACTTGCCGAAATTTTCGCCTTCGCTCTTCTTCGCAAAACTACTCTAACCGAACAAATCCTTCAACTCGAGCAAAGCGAAAACCACCTCCTTCGCCTCACCGCCTACCACACCCTCGCTCGCCTAGCTACTCAAAATTTATCTCATATCGAGTCTGAAGAGAACAAAGAAACAACCGATCAATTCTCAATTCTCAATTCTCAATTCTCAATTCTCAAACTAGCAATCGAGCACATAAATCCTCAAGATCTCGACGAAATCTCGGCTTTCCGCGCCATCGAAAGCCTCATTACCAACATCACTTTCCGCACATCCGACCTCAATCACATTATTAATAATAAACTCAACGAAATAAAATCCACTCCAACCACCTATTCCAATCAACTAATTGAAAATTTGAATTTTGAAATTTAAAATTCCAAAATTCAAACACAAAGTGTAATCAATTTTCAACTTTCAACTTTCAACTTTCAACTTTTTTTTGTATCTTTGCATCGTGAAAAATCTTGTCCAACATATAGAATCGCTTATCATCAAGCACGAATGCGTCATCGTGCCTGGTCTCGGTGGGTTTCTTACCTATCGCGACCATGCTATCGTACGCAACAATCGTCTATATGCCCCAACGCAACGCATAAGATTCAATTCACTTCTCACCCACCACGACGGTCTGCTCGCCGAGGCATATATGCAAGACCGCCACATCTCTTACACCGAAGCCCTCCAAGCAATCAAAGCCGATGTAGAACGAATCACTACTTCACTCCACGCTGGCAACACATTCCTCTTCGGTCGCATCGGTTCGCTCTCTCTAACCGATGGCAATATCACACTTCACGACAACGATTGCAAGTTCCTACCCGAAAACATCGGACTCCCTGTCGTACAACTCAAACAACTTGCATCGGCTCAACCTACCAACTCTATCACTATCAACATACCGCAAACATCAACCAACGTTTTGCGTTATGTAGCATCAATAGCAATCATATTTCTCATAACGCTATTCATTCCTAATCCGATTGCCAACGACACCCAACGCGCGTCTCTCTCATTCGACTCGCTCCGCAACATTAAAAGTATAGAAATCAGTGATAAGAGTGTTGTAAATAGTGATAAAAATATAGAAATTAACGAGGAGAATGTAGTGAATAGTAATGAAAGTGTAGAGAATAATTCCTCACTCCTCACTCCTCATTCCTCATTAAACAAATATCACCTCATCATCGCAAGTCTCACATCACGCAATGATGCCGAAGAATATATTGCCAATCACACACAATTCGATCGCACTCAGTTGCAAATAATCGAAAGCAACGGCAAATATCGAATTTCAGCAGCAGGGTTCAACAAATACAAAGAGGCTCTTGAGTATGCCGATAGCATTCGCGACAATATACCAGTTGCCAAAAAGGCTTGGATTTTATGTAAATAATTCATAGTACAAAAATAATTAACAAAAACCTTTGTACTATGAATTTTTTTTTGTACCTTTGCACCGCTTTTCGAGAAAAAGCATTTTAGGTATTAACAAATTAAAAATCAAAGAAAAAGAATGGCAACTAAAATTAGATTGCAACGCAATGGTCGTAAAGGGTATGCCTACTACCACATTGTTATCGCTGACTCACGTGCTCCACGTGATGGACGTTTTGTAGAACGTATCGGTTCTTACAACCCAAACACTAACCCAGCAGCTATCGATCTTAACTTCGAACGCGCTCTTTATTGGGTAATGTGCGGTGCTCAACCAACTGACACTGTTCGCAACATCCTTTCAGGCGAAGGTGTGCTTTTGAAAAAACACCTCCTCGGTGGTGTACAAAAAGGCGCATTCAACGAAGCAGAAGCAGAAAAACGTTTCGAAGCTTGGAAAGCTAACAAAACTAAAGCTGTTGAAGCTATCGTTAAACAAGAAGCTGACGCTAAAGCTGCTAACATGAAAGCTCGTCTCGAAGCTGAAAAAGCATCTAACAAAGCTAAAGCTGAAGAAATCGCTAAGAAAAAAGCTGAAGCACTCGCTGCTCAAGAAGCTGCTGCTGCCGAAGAAGCTGCTGCAACTGAAGCTACAGAAGCTCCTGCTGCTGAATAATTATCGTCCCCAAAACGATATTGCTTTAGCAAAACATAAAGCCCGAAAGCAATTTCGGGCTTTTTTTACAAAAAAAAGAATCACAACCAGATTATCTGACCTATCATGTTTAATATTATTTGCGTCACTATATCTATACTCTGTGGACTTTCATTCATTGAGTTACTATATCCTCACGCAAAAAATTTAAGCAATCAACTATATCAAGTAGCAATACTAACAACTGCTTTTCTCGTAGGGATAAAATACTATTTCGGACCCGACATTATGATTTATGTCCCTATGTATGAAAACATACAAACTCCTATAGAACTCCTAAATAGCAATGAATCATCAAAATACGAAATAGGATTTCTTTTCTACATATCCATCTGTCAACATTGGCTGAAATTAAACTTTTGGAGCATGACCCTCATCATCACCATCCTATATTTCTTAGCCATACATCTTATTATCAGAAAACTACCTACTCTGAAAACCTTCGCTCTATTCTCCATCATATTCCTACAAACAAATCTTATTTTCTTTGAATACCGCCAATGTATGGCTGTATCTTTCTTTATATTCAGCATATTGGCTTTCGACAAAAAACATTACATCACATATGCTCTATTCACTGCTTTAGCAATATTATTCCACAAATCTGCTCCTATCGTATGTGGCATATCATTCATCGGTCTCTTCTTTTCGCAATTCAAACAAAACAATAGCTTTGTTGCCGTATCCATCTTATTCCTATTTGCGTTTATCGCAATACCTCTAAAATCTCTATTGCTTACACTCAGCGACCTACTCCCGTTCAGTGCAAGCGTACTAAAATCAATACAAGACCACCTAATCATCGAACGCCGAGTACAGGTTATTTTCTTGGTATATCTAATTGTCAGCTATTGCGTATATTTCTATTTCTATCGTTCGCAAAAACTAAAAACATGGCACATAGTCACAATTTGTGGCCTCATCGTAATAGCTCTTTTTTATCAATATTGGTTCTTTATCAACCGATTGCGCTCTTATTTCATCCCGTTCATCGCACTATATGCCATCACATTGGGATACAACTCTGTCAATAAACATGTCTTCATCAAGCAATCGGCAATATTAGCCATCTATCTGCTATTTGCAATAAATCTGAAAAATCTATACGTGGGCAACGGCAACCTCAAAAGTGGCATTGCCGAAACTTCAACAGTGTTCCGACTTCTGAACGACACCGAAGAAAACATTAAAACCAAAAACCTCGAAAAAGCCGAAAGATTTTGGTTAACCGAATACCAACAACAAGAATAATATACCCAATGGATGTATCTATAATATACGTAAACTACAATACTACAAATCTAATAATCAATTCAATCAACAGCGTTATTGAATTGACCAAAGATATATCCTACGAAATAATTATTGTAGACAACGACTCTACTCTTGACGAAAAAAACAGACTAAAGCACTATTGCAACGACAAAAATATCTCTATCATCGAATCTGCAACTAACCTTGGATTTGGCAAAGCCAACAATTTAGGTGCTCAATCGGCTTGTGGCGAATATCTATTTTTCCTAAATCCCGACACATACATAATCAACAACGCTATCAAAGAGTTATTTCTGTTTGCCAAAGAGTCGAATATCTCAACTTGTGGCGGTAATTTGTATTCTGCCGCGCTACAACCTATCCACTCTTATTGGACTCTCATGCCGTCCGTAAAAGCCGAATTATCTGCCCTACTCAGTGATATACCACTAAAAGTATTACACAAAAACTCTCACGAACACAACCTCACCAACCAACCCAAAGAGGTTGCTTTCATCACTGGGGCTGACTTGATGATACTACGCTCTTTGTTCAATCAACTAGATGGTTTCGACAAAGATTTCTTCATGTATTTCGAAGAAACTGAACTACAATATAGAATTAAACAACTAGGTCACAAAATATACAATCTACCAACTGCAAGAATTGTTCACCTCGAAAGTCAAACTCTGAAATCACGAGAAGCAAAACTAAAACTATTCTTCACTTCACGCAAGATTTTTTACCAAAAACATCGCTCTTCGCTTCAACTAAAAATTGCAAATGTCATCAACAAAATAAGTGCTGTTGTTCGAATCATAACATTCTCTATTCTCTTGAACAAAGAAAAAACTATTTATTGGAAAACAACCTTCAAACAATGCTTATAATCACTGGTACATATCCCCCTCGTAAGTGTGGTGTTGGCGACTATTGCCAAAACCTGCTCTCTACGTCGCAAGCCAAAACTTGGCAGCTCTACACCGATGACTATTGGGGTATCACATCGCTATTCCAAAAAACAAAATCTATAAAGAATATCAACTTCGATGTGGCTAACATTCAATATCCTACTGTCGGATATGCCACTAGTCTATTGCCACATATCTTGGCTCTATACATAACTCTTATTCTAAGACGCAAACTTATCGTAACCATCCACGAATACTCTCAATTAGGTTGGAAAGGTCAGTTGGCTGCCTCTATATTCTTTCGTTTTGCCAATCATGTGGTATTCACAACCGAATATGAACGCCAATGCGCTATAAAAAAACATCACTATCTCAACAAAAAATCATCTATCATAAAGATTTATAGCAACATCGAGGTAAACAACAATCAACCTGATTTCCATAATCGTCAATACGATATGGGCTATTTCGGCTATATCCGTCCCGACAAAGGGCTCGAAGATTATATCGAAACTGCCGAAAGAATCCAAAAAGAGAATCCAAACTTCAGAGCCTACATCATGGGCCAAACTCAAGATGAATATAGCTTCTATCATCAACCGCTCCTGGATTCATTAGCCAATAGCAACATAACTTTGCTATTAAACAAAAGCGGAGAAGAGGTGTCGGAGATATTATCTCAAACCAAAATAGCGTATCTCCCCTATCCCGATGGGCTCACCGAACGCCGTGGTTCTTTCCTTGCTGCTCTATTGCATCATTGCTTGATTGTAACCACAAAAGGAAATTTCACCACTGATGCACAATTATCTACGTTTAAATTCGTTAATAAAGAAAACTCTCACACTACTATAAACGAGATATTAAACTACACTGCATCGCAAACCGAACAAGAAATCACCAAAATCGACGAATACATAAACACTCAAGTCCCACAATCATGGGATGATGTTGCAACCAAATACACATTACTCATAAAGTCATTAAAATGAACTCTATCTGTATTGCCACATACAACGGAGAAAAATATATAAAGCAGCAACTTATCTCTATATTATCTCAAATCAATATAGACGATGAGATTGTTATATCCGACGATGGGTCGACCGACAACACCATCAACGAAATCAACTCACTGAACGACAAACGCATAAAGATAATTCATGGTGGTTTTCGTCATTTCAAGTGGAACTTTGCCAATGCCCTAAGCGCAGCAAATGGCGATTTTATATTCTTGTCGGATCAAGACGACATTTGGGTCGAAGGCAAATATCAAGCTTGCCTTGAATATCTCAAAGACTACGATTTGATTTGCCACAACTCAAAAGTTGTCAATCAGGACTTAAGCACAATTATACCCTCTTTCTTCGACTACTACAGTTCTGGCAAGGGTATAATTAAAAACTCTATAAAAAACACCTATTTCGGAGCATGTATGGCGTTCAATCGTCGCGTTCTAGATGCGGCATTGCCTCTTCCCAAAACGATGGAAATAGGTCACGATATTTGGATTGGACTCGTAGCCGAGGTTGTCGGCAAAGTCAAATTCGTCGACACTCCATATCTCTTATATCGCCGCCACGAAACTGCTCTAACAAACATATCAAACGACTTAAAATCTCGCAGCAAACGCTCTCTATTCACAAAAATTTGGAGCCGATTTGTTGTGCTATATCACATATTTTCATTCAAATTACGATACGTATGCAAGACACATTAGTATCTATAATCACCCCGCTATACAATGGCGAAGCTTTTGTTGCTCAAACCATTGATAGCGTACTAGCCCAAACCTACACCAATTGGGAGATGATTATCATCAACGATGGTTCGAAAGACAATAGCGAGAATATCGTGCGCACATATTGCGACCTCGACCCTCGTATCAAACTTTTCAATCAACCAAATGGTGGATCTGCTGCCGCTCGCAACAATGGCATCCGTCGTGCCGAGGGTCGCTACATAGCCCTGCTCGATGCCGACGACCTTTGGGAACCTTTCTTTCTCGAATCGCAATTGGCTCTCATGCGCGAGCACAATGCCCTCCTTGTCTATGGCGCACACAAACGTATCGACGCCAACAACAACGAATGCCTTGTGCCATTCATTCCGCCAAAACGCATAACATACACCGACCTGCTCAAAACTTGCTCAATCACATGCCTAACAGGGCTATACGACACTAGCAAATATGGCAAGGTCTATCTCCACGAGGAGTTCCGCTCGCTTCGCGACGACTATATCTATTGGCTCGAAATCATCAAGCAAACAGGCGAGGCTTGGGGCAATCAACAAGTGATTGGCTCATATCGCATATTGGGCAATTCGGTTTCGCGCAACAAAAAGAAGGTGATAAAACCTCAATTCCTTGTATACTACAAAGTAGAAAAACTCGGACTAATCCGCAGTCTCTACTACCTTGCTAATTGGGCAATTCAAGGTTTCCTCAAATATCGTAAATAAACACTCTATATGAAAAAACAATACGATTATCTCATAGTTGGCGCTGGCCTATATGGAGCAGTATTCGCCTATCAAGCCACTCAAAATGGCAAAAAGTGTCTTGTCGTTGACCGCCGTCCTCACATCGGTGGCAACCTCTATTGCGAAAATATCGCAGGCATCAATGTGCACCAATATGGACCTCACATTTTCCATACATCCGATGTCGAAGTGTGGAATTTTGTCAACTCTATCGTACCATTCAACCGCTTCACCAACGAACCTCTTGCCAACTACAAAGGCCAATTATTCAATTTGCCTTTCAACATGAACACTTTCCGCCAACTCTGGGGGATAACCAATCCAAGCGAAGCGAAAATCAAAATAGAAGAACAACGCGAACAATACGCCAAAATACAGCCTAAGAACCTTGAGGAACAAGCCCTCAAACTCGTAGGCACCGACATCTACGAAAAACTCATCAAAGGCTACACCGAAAAACAATGGGGCCGCAAAACCACCGAACTCCCATCGTTCATCATCAAGCGTCTCCCTCTTCGCTTCACCTACAACAACAACTATTTCAACGACCCATATCAAGGCATACCTCAAGGCGGATACAACAAGCTCATTTTCCGCCTACTCAAAGACTGCGATATTCAACTCAATATCGACTACAACAAGCAACGTAGCGAACTCGACTCACTTGCCCAAACAATTGTCTACACTGGTATGCTCGACGAGTATTTCGACTATTGCTATGGCGAACTCGAGTACCGTAGCCTAAGATTCGAACACCAATTGCTCGACATCGACAACTATCAAGGCAATGCCGTGGTCAACTATACCGAAAAAGAGGTGCCATTCACTCGCATCATCGAGCACAAGCACTTCGAATATGGCACACAACCACAAACTATCATCACTCGCGAATATCCAATATCTTGGAATCGCAAAGAGGAGGCATACTACCCTATCAACGATGCACACAACAATGCCCTTTATCTCAAATATCGAGCTCTTGCATCACAAAAAAACAACTTTATCTTCGGAGGTCGCCTTGCTGAATATTCATACTACGATATGGACAAAATCGTCCGCGCTGCCCTCGACAAAGCCAAAGAACTACTCTCTATCTAACGTATGATAAACGCTTCGATAGTCCTATACCACACGCCAGCACCCGAAGTACAAAAAATAGTTCGGTTGCTGCGCTCGTGTCCCGAAGTCAACGAAATTTGGCTCATCGACAATTCCGAAATCATGACCGAAGCATTCATGTTTCTCCCTGCCACCTACATATTCAACAAAGCCAACCTCGGCTATGGCAGGGCACACAACATTGCTCTCGAAAAATCGCTCAAAACCGAAGCTAAATATCATTTAGTGCTCAATTCCGATATCGAATTCACACCCGACACAATCTCACAACTTGTGCAATTCATGGACACCCACCCCGATGTAGGCCATGTTATGCCTCTCGTTCGATATCCCGATGGCAACATACAGTATCTTGCCAAGCAACTCCCCACTCCGTTCGACCTCTTTGCGCGTCGTTTCTTGCCTCGTGCGTGGACCAAACGCCGCAATGCCCAATTCGAAAACCATTGGTTTTATCTGCAACCCGACTATAAAACCCAACTACTCGATGTACCATATCTCTCAGGTTGCTTTATGTTCCTTCGCGCCGATGCACTCCGCAAAGTCGGACTCTTCGATCCTCGCTTTTTCATGTATCCCGAAGATATCGACCTCACCCGCCGCATACACACTCACTACCGCACAGTGATGTATCCCGCCGTCGAAATCACACACAACCACGCACAAGGCTCATACCACTCTCCTCGACTCCTCTGGATTCACATCACCAACATGCTCAAATACTTTTGGAAATGGAAATAACAACGCAGTTGTTCATTCCTAATTCCTAATTCCTAATTTCTCATTCCTCATTTTTTATGCTCCTCCCTCTCACCTATCTCGGCAACATCCTCTACTACGCCCATCTCATACAAGGCGGATCGACTATCGACCAACACTCCCACTATATCAAGCAAACCTACACCAATCGCTGTTCCATTCTCACAGCCAATGGTGTTCAAGACTTGACTATTCCCATCATCAAACCCAAAGAAAAAACGCCCATCAAAGATATACGCATTTCGGAGCACGACAATTGGCAACAACTCCATTGGCGCACAATTCAGTCAGCATATAATTCTTCGCCTTTTTTCGAATATTTTTGCGACGACTACGCCCCTTTTTATGCCAAAAAATACGATTTTCTGCTCGATTTCAACCTCGAAATCCAACAAAAAACACTCGAATTGCTCAATTTTACAAAAATAGACTTCTCTCTTTCAGACAGTTATATCGAAACCACAAATTTTAACACAAAAGATTTGCGAGAAGTGATAAATCCTAAAAAATTTAATGTAACTTTGTACAAGAATTTGAGTACACCGTATTATCAAATTTTCGACCAAAAATTCGGCTTCACACCCAACCTGAGCATCATCGACCTACTATTCAATATGGGCAACGAAGCACGGATTTATCTCAAAAATCTTATGCCTATTAATTAAAGGAAACAACTAATACTAACACTTGAGTTATAGGGGCAAAATGTCAAATAAACCCTAAACTCTAAACTCTAAACTCTAAACTAATTATGGCACAAAACATTGATTGGGGTAGCCTCGGATTTGGCTATGTTCCTACTCCTTACAACGTTCGTTGTACTTACACAAACAAAGCATGGGGCGAACTTCGCGTGTGCGACACTCCAGAAATCACTCTTCACATCTCTTCTGCTGTTCTTCACTACGCACAAGAATGTTTCGAAGGTATGAAAGCATTCCGTGGCCAAGACGGTAAAGTACGTATCTTCCGTATCGAAGATGGCGGTCGCCGTATGCAAGACTCTTGCCGTGGTATCCAAATGCCTGAACTTCCTCTCGAAAAATTCGTAGAAGCTGTGAAAAAAGTAGTTGAACTCAACGCTGATTTCATCCCACCTTACGGCACTGGTGCTTCTCTCTACATCCGTCCTGTATTGTTTGCTACAACTCCTCTCGTTGGTGTTAAACCTGCCGACGACTACGAATTCGTAGTATTCGTTACTCCTGTAGGTCCTTACTTCAAAGGTGGTTTCAAATCTACTCCATTCATGCTCAGCCGCAAATACGACCGCGCTGCTCCTCTCGGCACAGGTAACATCAAAGTGGGTGGTAACTACGCTGCATCTATGACTGCAACTGTAGAAAGCCACGACATGGGCTACTCAAACGTATTCTATCTCGATCCAAAAGAAAAACGTTATATCGACGAATGTGGTGCTGCCAACTTCTTCGCTATCAAAGGCAATGCTTACCTCACTCCACGTTCTAACTCTATCCTCCCATCTATCACAAACCGCAGCTTGATTGCTCTTGCTGAAGATATGGGTATGCGCATCGAACGCCGTCCTATCTCAGTTGACGAACTCGGTCATTTCGACGAATGTGGCGCTTGTGGTACTGCAGCAGTTATCTCTCCAGTAAGCAAAATCGTTGACATCGAAAACGACATCACTTACACATTTGGCGATGGCAACCCAGGTCCAAAATCAACTGAACTCTACAACCGTCTCCGCGCAATCCAACACGGCGAAGCTGAAGATAAATTCGGTTGGTGTACAATCCTCGACATCTAATAACATTTTAGAAAAGTCATATACAAATAATACACGCCCACATGGCGTGTATTATTTTTTTTTGCACCTTGCGTCTTGCGTCTTGCGTTAACTCCTGTTAATTAGTTGACCTCAAAAACTGTCCCCCTTAGTTAGGGGGACGAGCCCAACGGGCGGAGGGGGTCTGTTACAATAAAATCCAAAATTCTCAATTCAATGGATGTTGGCAGATTACAAATTTGAAGGACGAAAGGACAGTAAGCATACCCACTCTCAGTGTGTATTTTCAAGGTAAGGAGAGGGTTGCTTGAAGGTCGCTGTATAGTATATTTAAATTTAGGAATTTTAAGGATTGAATACACACTGAGAGTGTGTATTTTTTTTGTACAGAATTAATCCTATTTATTTGCCCACAAATCTCAGAAATCTCGGAAATCTCAGAAATCTCACAAGTTTTTGTAATTGAAATTTAGAAAGTAGGGCTACTACATAGGAATCTAAAACTTGCGAAGTTGCGAAGTTGCAGTTTGCAGTTGCGTTAACTTTTGTTAATTGGCTTAGATTTATTTTTGTTTCCCACAAATGACACAAATTTTCACAAATTACTGAATTAACAAATAATAACGCAAGACGCAAAGCGCAAAATGCAAATTTGTAGTTATTTACAGAGAGGTGCTATTGATGCATAGTAGGTTAAGTGGTTTTTATGCTCAAAAAAAGCATGATTTATAGCACAAAAACAATGATTTTAATACAATAATCGCCATTTCACACTAGTGTGAGATGGCGATTATATATAAATTATAAAAAACATCTATTTTGATTCTTTATTAAGTCCTTTATTTTCTTCACGTAAAAATTCGGTTATGCGTTCGGTGCTTGGCAATTCGAGTTGATACTTTGACAAAAAAAGATTGGTATCGGCGCCCATCATAGTGTATTCTGCCATTTCGCTACCAACTTCGGAGCAGAGTAATATTCCGATAGGCTCATTGTCGTCGGCGAGCATAATGTTTTTGCGATAATAGGCAAGATACATATTTAGTTGTGCAACATCAGCATAATCCAATCGGTGGGCTTTGAGTTCTATGATGATGTGGCGTTTCAGTATGCGATGATAAAACACCAAATCGGCTTTATAGTAGCGGTCATCGATGAGCAGTTTCTTTTGTCGTTCTTCGAAGCAGAATCCCATGCCAAGTTCGAGTATAAATTCTTGCAAATTGTCGATTAACGCAGCTTCAAGGTCCGATTCTTCTACCACATCCTTAGATTTGAGTCCCAAGAACTCGAACACAAATGGCGATTTTATATCCATTTCCAAGGAGTTTATTTCGGCATTACCTTGCACAATGCGAGCTAATTGCTCGGGTTTCTGACTCCATCCGCTTCGCTCGTAGTAATTAGAATCTATCTGGCGTTGTAATTCGCGTACACTCCAAGTGCCTTTGATTGCCATAGTTTCGTAGAATGCACGCTTTAGAGGGTTTTTTACTGGCAGTAAAAGCGAGAGGTGTGAAAATGATAATCTATTGAATAGTAATTCAGGGTTGGTAGATATATTATTTTCTAAAATATGATGTTGCATCAATTGGGCAGACACTGTCTGCCCAATTGCAATAGCATCTATATCAGTAGATAATAATTGGGCAGACGGTGTTTGCCCTTTTTCAAGTAGCGCGTGAGCAAACATTTCTATCTGGTTCGCCATAGGACGATAAGTAAGATAGAACTGTTTGTATAGTTTCAAACTACGATAACTAAATGTTTTCTTATTACGTAACGAATCAGCAAGATTCTGTAATAATCGTTCGCCATATTGAGCTCGGTCTTGTCCATGTTGTTCATATTCTACGATATAATACCCAGTTAGCCATGCTTTAGCTGTTACATGACGATTAATTACCAATCGTGCATTATTTTGTAATGCATGGTCGGTATATTCTATCTGCTGTACAAGACTATCGAAATTTACGTTATTATCCATAGTATTGACCTTAAAAATGTATCAATGAATTATTTTTTTATATGCAAAGTTAATAAAAAATACTTTAATAATGAAATATATAGAGCAAAAACTCGGCATTATAGCAAAACAAGTGGCGAAATTGATGTTTTTTTATCGAATTTCGCTACACGTTTCGCTCTCTGGGGTGATATAACGCAAAAGCGCAAGACGCAAGACGCAAGACGCAAGACGCAAAATGCAAATTTGTGGTTATTTACAGAGAGGAGCTATTGATGCATAGTAGGTTAAGTGGTTTTTATGCTCAAAAAAAGCATAATTTATAGCACAAAAACAATGATTTTAACGCAAAAACAGCGATAATCCGTTTGAGGATTATCGCTATTTGCGTGTAGATTATTCTTATTTTTCTAATACACTTTGTACTTCCACTCCCATAAGATTAATGGGGAGGGTAATTGCTGGATTGGATAAAGATATGCTTATAATGTATTATTTCCAATCAAATGCATTCTTTTTTTCTTCATTAAATACAATATACCTATAATCTTGAACATAGAGAAGATTTTGAATATCAGTTTTATCTGTGTATTCATACTGTTGATTGTTGTAATTTATTTTAATGAAGAAATAACTGTTGACAAATCCCTTATAAGAACCAGCACCAGGAAACGTAAAATAAATAGCGTCATCATCCATAAGATAGACAACAGAATCACAATAAACCGTATCGTTAGATTGTAATGTAAATTTTTGAACATTAGCATCACGATACCATGATAATTCCTCTTGTACAGCTAGTGGAATTGAATCATGATGCATTTCCAAGTCAATGGGCTTATCCAAATGATTTACAAGATAAACAGATGCTACATGACGTTCTTCTTTATACTCGAATGTGTCAGGATTATTTACAATACTATCTTGAATAGTTTTTGTAGAATCATTGCTAGGTGGAGTTGGTATTGTTGAAGGTCTTTCACAACTTAATAAGCAATAGAGCAATATTGTTGCAAGGCTGAAAATAATTGTCTTTTTCATAATTGTAAAATTTTAAAGGTTAAACTATTTTATGATTAACTTTTGCGTGTCTAAAAATTCACTATTTCTATATATTCTCATGAAATATATGCCTGGCGTAAGACCATCTGTAGAAATCATAAATTCAGATGCATCACTATAACTTTCTGAACGAACTAAACCATATTCATTCCAGATTTGTATGTTATAAATAGCACCTTTATCTAGTTCGTCTGTAGATTTCTTCAAATAGAATACACTATTTGTACTCACAGGGTTTTCATGTGAAAGTACCGGCAATACAATAGATACTCCTTTTAATGTTAGTGTTTTATAATTAGACTCTGAGCAACCTACGTTATCAGTTACAGAAACTACAACATCATATGGTCTCATTGGTGGCAAGGTTATTTCTATAAAATTCTGTCCATTTGCAGTATATACATTACCATTTGCCTCTATTCTCCAATTTAAATAATCTACAGCAACATTATTGACATAAAATTTATATATTTTATTGGTCGACAAACCTGAAACTTGTCTCGTTGTATATTGAATATCAGGCAAAGGGGTATTTACAAACAACGTTTTTTGTTTTGTATATGTTTCACCGCCATAAGATATAGTTGCAGTTAGAGTAACAGGTCCATTATAATAACTAAGTATACCATTTTGATTAGCCATTCCTGTAGTTGCTCTTTTTACAATGATTGTACCTGTATTTTGTCCAGAAATAATTGTTAATTTAGGTCGTTGTTGATTAAAAGCATCGGTAAACTTATCAACCGACCATATAATAGATGTTGCTGGATGTAAATAACTTATAGAATATTCCCCATTATCACATACCCCATATTCTCCTATAATATTTCCTATATATGGAGCTCCTACGCCAACTGCATGCCAAGCATTAGTTACTTGCTTGTATTCATTAGAATGTTCTCCATATAAATCTATAGTAGCATTTATAGTAGCATGTCTTGTATCTGTAAAGTCAGATTCTGCATCTAAATGCTCCATTAAAGCATCATAAACAATATGTTGTGCTTTTTGAAAACCTATACCTTGTATGTCGTAACTTTCATTATTATCATTAATTCCGTTTCCACCATTAACCAAAAGATAGAACCAATAATTCATTACTCCTGAATTCGTATGAACTCCTCCATTATCATTGTCATTTAAATTGTTAGGATCCGTCCAATATAAACCACCATATGTATCTGGTTGATATTTGAAATTAGGGTTAGAAAGACAACGATCTACAGAATCCATATGGTTACCCATATTCCAAATCTCAAACGAAGTAGAGTTTAAGTAATTCTCAACACAAGCAGCCCATATATCTGATAAACTTTCATTTATTGCACCACTTTCACCCTCATATACTAAATTAGCTGAATGTGACGTTATTGCATGCCCATATTCGTGCGCTATAATATCTAATACTGAAAAATGGTGAGGTCGTGCTACGCCTTCAAACGGAAAACCTGCTCCTAAAAAAATAGCATTATCTCCACTATCCCAAAAGGCATTACTAGCACTTGCAACTGTACCATAATTTGTATATATCTCTAATAATGTATTATTTCCATTATATCCATTTCTATTAAAATTAATTTTAAAAAAATTGTATATTTGTCGAGCACTCCACTGTGCTACTAAAGGAGCATTTAAACTATTTGTATCTGTTTCTGCAAATTCTATCATTGACCAATAATTATCCGTATCAAAGATATTTACCGCTTGAGACTTATTTCTTTTTCGTTTTAAATCATAAGTATGTATATTTGCAGTTTGGTCAAAAAGTATATATTTTGCAATTTGAGTATCATATGCTGTTTCAATGTTTTGTTGACCCCAATTTTCTAGTTCTGCTATACCAGAGGCATTTGTGTAATCGTAAATTAAAGATCTCTTTTTTAATATATCTCCATTTATTGCAGACACATAATAACAATAACACTCATCAGTTGAAATTCTCACTTCTATTTTATATGACAAACAAGGACTCCCTTTTAGTGCTTTGTAAATAACTAATTCACTTGATAATATAGTTTCAGTGGTGATTAAGTTGTTTTCTAAATTAAGTTTTTCTATTGCCTGCTCTTTTGTTATTGTAGGTGTCGTAATAATATCATTACTAAATAAATTCATACCTTTTACATACATAGTTGTATCTGATAAAGGATGTAATGTAAGTTTATGATTATCAACTACAATGTCATTATAAATAACATCAAATCTAAAATGCTTAACATTTTTTGAATCAATAATTATTTTTAAATTACCAGCAGAAAAATTAGGATTGATTTGCTTTAGATAATCATCAATAATTTGTCGTTCTTGTTGATTGTCATTTTGAGTATCGCCACTTTTCGCATTAGGTGACACCATTTTTGATGGCTTCGCAATTACATCACGGATAAAAAGTTCCTGTGAAAATGATTGTGACACAAATAATATTTGCATCGCAAAAATTAAAAATAAAATGTTTTTTCTCATAATTATAAAATTTAAAGGGGTTAGTAGATTAAAGTTATTTATTTGAAATTGGCATAAATTTTTCTAATTGTTTGGGCAAATTTAAGGTTTATATTTCTAATTACCAAATTTTGGATATTAGAAAATGACTTTTGATACACCAACAAAAACCTAAGATAATCACCTAAAATACAAACAATTACAAGATATTGTCATTTTTATGGGATATTCTAAAATTTTCGTAGCATATAAAAACCCCTAAAAAAGCGTCGAAAAATAGCCCAAAACATTGAATTACCTAATTTGGAAATCACCCTCGAGGATTGTTCCATCAGATAGTGTTAAACGGATTGTGTAGAGACCTGCGCCCCATGGCGTATCGATGGTGTAGATTTCACCTGCTACCATATCTATGCTAGAAGTATACTTCACTCCTGATAGCATTTCATAAACAACTATAGAGACTGCCTCGTCCATATTACATGACAATGTCAAATGATTTGAATTTTGGAAACAAGTAAAAATCATATCTTGTACTATATCACCTATACTACTCGGTCTTGTTCCTAAACTAGTATCTTTAGGTGAGATAATATTTCCAAACGGAGGTTTATTTGGTGGATTCAGTGGTTTTAACTCAACTGGAATTCCTCCGTTTTGAGCAAAAATAAAACTACATAAAAGCAACAGAGTTGCAAGCATTAAAGAGATTTTCTTTTTCATAATCAAAAAATTTTAGTTATTAATAGTTGAATTGTGTAGCAAAATTACTATCTTTGCAATGAACCACCAAATTTTGAATATTAGAAAATGACATTTTCAAAACACCTTAAAAATACCACCTAAAACACTATCACACAGCGAGTTAATGGGGGGGGGTACTACATTTTTGGGATATTCTATTTTTTGTGTCTCATAAAAAAAGTGCTATTTTTTGCTTTTTTTTGGGTAAATTTGCAGTGATAACTAATGAAAATATTTAAATCGTATGAAAAGAAAAATCTGCTGGATAATTGCTATAATAACAATGGTGTTTGCGACATCATGCAGACATAATGAAAAATTGGATTCTATAAAAGACCAAGAACTAATACGGGCAATGAATTCTGCAAAAAATCAGAGCGACAAAGATATTGATATTGACGCTCTAGAAAATTGCATTACAATATATGAAAAGAAAGGCGAAAAAGGGAAAATATGTTTATGCGAAGCATATATCGGATACAAATTATTCTTCGAAGAAGATTATGACAAATCATTAATACATCTAAAACGTGCTGAGAGAAATATAGAATACTGTGATTCTATGGCATCATTCATATACTCATATATAATAAGCAATACAATATCAACCGACACTTTATTATCATTATATTATGCAAAAAAAGCATTAAACAAAGATATTGAACTTAAAAATTTAAAAGGATTACCCTATTCTTACCTAGACATGAGCCTACTAACAAAAGGAGACTCTGCGCGATATTATTTAGCGAAAAGCCTTGAATATTTCGACGACTGGGGTGATAAGATAGCTAAATGCAAATATGCTTGGTGGCATAGAGATGAATTGGAGCCAGATACGATAATAGCATACGCTAAACCTTGCTATGATAGCATAAGATATACGGGGTATGCAAGAATATTAGCAGAGGCATACCTAAGAAAAGGTGATGCACATAGTGCTCTGCCATATATTGAGCACATAGGTAGAAATAAAAAATTCAGAACTGATTATCATTTCTATAACTCTCGCAGATTAGCTCTATTAGGAGAACACGAAAAGGCAAATGAGAGTTGGGAAATGGCATATGATTTATTGCTTGAGGAATCGAAATTTATGTTCAGCCAACGCCTTGGGGCGATAAATGCTGAATATGACTTGCTGAATGCTGAATTGGAAAACAAAAAAGAGAAACTGAGAATAAGAGGCGCGTATAATGTGGTGCTACTGATAGTGATTGTGATATTGGTGGCGACATACACAATAAAAGAGAGACACAGAAAGAATGCGACCAAACTGAAAATGGATGTGGATGAATTGGAGCAAGATGTGTGCGAACTGGAGGAGAATGTGAGTAACCTCGAACTGAATGTGAGCCATTTGGAAGGAAATGTGAATAACCTTGAACAAGAGGTGAGCAACTTAGAGCGAGATATTCAGAAACGCAAAGAGAGATTTAGCAACCTATTTGAGGAGTACAGAAAGGTGTATAAAGCGCATAGAAACACTATTTTTGCAGATGCTTTATCGAACCTGAGCGAGATGCATCTGGCTTACCCTGAATTGAAAAAAACTGACTTGACTATAATTTGGTTGACTTTTATGGATTGCTCGAGAGACTCGATTTGTGAGGTGATAAATATCTCGCAGACATACTACTATCAACGCAAGTCGATTATACACCGTGTGCTGGAAATTCCGGTGAGAGATGGGGAGAGTTGGCACAAATCATTGGAGAAAATAGTGAGGGGATATATACGAATTGAGGAGTAGAAAAAAACAGGCTGTGTCGGTATTTCGACACAGCCTGTTTTTTTGATTATTATAGTGATAGGTATTAATCACCGAGTTTTGCACAGATGAATTCGCGGTTGAGGCGAGCAATGTGTGCAAGAGAAACTGATTTAGGACACTCAGCAGCACAAGCACCTGTGTTAGTACAGTTACCGAAACCGAGTTCGTCCATTTTGCCAAGCATTGCTTTAGCACGACGAGCAGCCTCTACTTTACCTTGTGGAAGAAGTGCGAGTTGGCTAACTTTAGCAGCTACGAAAAGCATAGCTGAACCGTTTTTACAAGCAGCAGCACAAGCACCACAACCGATACATGATGCAGCATCCATAGCTTCGTCGGCAGCGATTTTGCTGATTGGAATTGCATTTGCATCAGGCACACCACCTGTGTTTACTGATACATAACCACCTGCTTGCATGATTTTATCATAAGCGCGACGGTCAACTACCAAGTCTTTGATTACAGGGAATGCGTGTGAACGCCATGGTTCTACTGTGATAGTTTCGCCATCTTTGAATTTACGCATGTGAAGTTGGCAAGTTGTAACAGCAGAGTCTGGTCCGTGTGGGTGACCATTGATATAGAGTGAACACATACCGCAAATACCTTCACGACAGTCGTGGTCGAATGCGATAGGCTCTTGACGATTAGCAACAAGTTGTTCGTTGAGTACGTCGAGCATCTCAAGGAACGAACTATCAGTTGAAATATTTTTCAAATCGTATGTAACAAAAGCACCTTTGGCTTTTGGTCCGGCTTGACGCCAAACTTTTACTTTGATATTTATTGTTTTTTCCATGACTTATTAAGCTTTATAGTTACGAGTTTGACGTACTACGAATTCATAATCGAGAGGTTCTTTATACATCTTAGGTTCTTTGCCTTCGCCTTGGAATTCCCAGCAAGAAACATAAGAGAATTTGTCGTCTTGACGGAGTGCTTCGCCTTCTGGAGTTTGATATTCTTCACGGAAGTGACCACCACAAGATTCTTCACGGTTGAGAGCATCGCGAGCCATAAGTTCGCCGATTTCGATGAAGTCAGCAAGACGGAGTGCTTTTTCGAGTTCTACGTTGAAATCGTTTTTGTTGCCTGGGATGAATACATCACTCCAGAATACTTTGCGGATTTCTTGGATACGAGCAAGACCAGTTTTCAAACCTTCTGCTGTACGACCCATACCTACGAAGTCCCACATAACGAGACCGAGTTCGCGGTGGATGCTATCAACAGAACGTTTACCTTGAATTTTCATCAAGCGATCGATTTTATCGTTGATTTCTTTTTCAGCAGCAGCAAATTCAGGAGCGTCTGTTGAGAAACGTGGCACTTGAATTTGGTCTGAAAGATAGTTTTGAATTGTATAAGGCAATACGAAATAACCGTCAGCCAAACCTTGCATCAATGCAGAAGCACCAAGACGGTTAGCACCGTGGTCAGAGAAGTTAGCTTCACCGATAGCGAAGAGACCAGGGATAGATGTTTGCAATTCATAGTCAACCCAAATACCACCCATTGTGTAGTGGATAGCAGGGAAGATCATCATTGGAGTTTCGTATGGATTATCGTCAACGATTTTTTCATACATTTGGAAGAGGTTACCATAACGAGCTTCAACAGCATCACGACCAAGACGTTCGATAGCATATTTGAAGTCGAGATATACAGCAAGACCTGTAGCGTTAACACCGAAACCAGCGTCGCAACGTTCTTTAGCTGCACGAGATGCTACGTCACGTGGTACGAGGTTACCGAATGCTGGGTAACGACGTTCCAAATAGAAGTCGCGGTCTTCGTCAGGAATTTCGGTTGGTTTCTTTTTACCAGCGCGGATAGCTTCTGCATCCTCTTTCTTTTTAGGAACCCAGATACGACCATCGTTACGGAGAGACTCTGACATAAGAGTCAATTTAGATTGGAATGTGCCGTGAACAGGGATACAAGTAGGGTGGATTTGAGCAAAGCAAGGGTTAGCAAACCAAGCACCTTTTTTGTAGCATTGGAGAGCAGCAGAACCGTTAGATGCCATCGCGTTAGTTGAAAGGAAGAATGCATTACCATAACCACCAGTACCGATAACTACAGCGTGAGCAGCAAAACGCTCAACAGCACCTGTTACGAGGTTACGAGCAATGATACCACGAGCACGACCGTCGATGATAACAACGTCGAGCATTTCGTAGCGAGTGTAGAGTTTTACAGAACCTTTTTGTACTTGACGGCTAAGAGCTGAGTAAGCACCAAGAAGGAGTTGTTGACCTGTTTGACCTTTAGCATAGAAAGTACGTGATACTTGAGCACCACCGAATGAACGGTTGTCGAGCAAACCGCCGTATTCGCGAGCGAAAGGAACACCTTGAGCTACACATTGGTCGATGATAGCATTTGACACTTCAGCAAGACGATAAACGTTAGCCTCACGTGCACGGTAGTCACCACCTTTGATTGTATCATAGAAAAGACGATAAACAGAGTCACCATCATTTTGATAGTTTTTAGCAGCATTGATACCACCTTGTGCAGCAATAGAGTGAGCACGACGTGGAGAGTCTTGGATACAGAAGTTGAGAACGTTGAATCCCATTTCGCCAAGAGAAGCTGCAGCAGAAGCACCTGCAAGACCAGTACCAACTACGATAACATCAAGACGACGTTTGTTGGCTGGGTTCACCAATTTTTGGTGAGCTTTATAGTTAGTCCATTTTTCAGCCAATGGACCTTCTGGAACCTTAGCAGTGATAATATCACCTTTAAGCAATTCTTCGATTTTAGCCATAATTAAGTTAAATTTGAAAGTTGAAAGTTGAAAGTTGAAAGTTAATACCCAATAAGTAAATTTCAAATTTCACTTTTCACATTTCAACTCATATTTTTTTTATTACTATTTTTATTTTCTCAAAAAAAAGATTGCAAAAATGTAGCAAACCAAGCTCGCTTGTGTTATGCCGAGGTGTAGCACATTTTCACAAACTAGTTATAGTTTGCAATATTATTCTACAACTACTGCAACTGTATCGATAACAGCTTGAACTGTGTCGGCAACAACTGGTGCTACGGCTTCAACACATGTGTGAGCGTGTTCGGCACAACATTCAGCATTGCAGCAGAAGCTAGCAGCGAAATAGAATACTACTACAGCAGCAAACATAAGAACTACAAGTGTAGCAACGATGTTAGAGATGCATTTAACGCGTGGCATCCAAGTGTTGTTGTTCCAACCCATAGTGTGAAGTGCTGACCAAACACCGTGAGTCAAGTGGAACCAAAGAGCTGCCAACCATACAAGATAAAGAACTACATAGATAGGGCTAGCGAAAGTGTTTTTGATAATAAGCACACCGTTTGTTGCATTTTCGAGAGCATTGTGGCAAACATCAACACCAAGCATGTGTTGCAATTCTACTAATTGCATTTTTGCCCAGAAGTTGCAAAGGTGAAGACCAATACCAAGAACGATAATAACACCAAGAACGAGCATGTTTTTAGAAGCCCATTCTACGTCTTTTTGTTTGCCTTCGATAGCATAACGTTCACGACCACGAGCACGATAGTTTTGTACTTCGAGGATAAATGCATACACAATGTGTACAACTACAAGGAATGCCAAACCTACTGTAGCAATCAACGCATACCAGTTTGCACCCAAGAATTTACAAATAGCGTTGTAATATTCCACACCGAACATAGCATCTGTGATAGAGAAAATGTTCATTGTTGCGTGGAACAAAAGGAACAACACCAAGGCTGCACCTGTAACGCTCATTACAACTTTTCTTCCGATAGAAGAACTTGATAACCAAGTCATAGAGATTAAAGTTTTTAAGGTTAGTAAATATAGATTAATTATAAAAAATGTCAGTGCATAATTATTGGCAAAGATAATGATTATTTTGCATTTACACAAATGATTTACGAAAAAACATTAAATATTTTTTCACAATTAATATATTGTTATATTTCAACAACTTAACGCAGATTGGATGTGTTTTTATATATAGTTTTATTACTATTATCAATAGATTTGGCTTAGATATTATTTCGCAAAAAGAAAAAAAGAGGTTGCTCGGAGAGAGCAACCTCTAATTTTATGATTTAATCAAACGAATCTGATTATTGGATAGAACCAGTGTTGTCAGCAAAGTTGAGAGTAACAACTTGACCAGCAGTTACAGCAACTGCAGCTTGGTCGCCACCATTGCCACGATATTCGATTTTGCCTTCGAATACGTTGAATTCGCGAGTCCACCAGTCTGAAGTAGCAGCTGTAGATTCAGCATAGATACGGAGGTTACCGTCAGCAGGAACAGTCATAGTAAGAGCTTTACCATCTTCGCTTACAGCAAATTTAGCAGCTTCCATTTTAGCATCCCAGCCACCGAAGCAGTCACCGATACCATAAACAGCAGCAGGTTCGATAGTAAGTTTAGAGTCAGCAAGGTTAACATAAACCATGTAAAGACCATCAGCAGGAACGAAGCAGTTACCGTCAGCTACTGTGAAACCAGCATCTTCACCAAGGTTAGTAAAGTCGCCATTCCATTCTTTTTTAGGACAGAATTTGAAACCATTAGCAGCAGTGAAATATTTAATTGTCCAGAATTCGCCAGATTTGCCGTTTACTTGAGTCAAAGAAACGATACCATCAGAAGCCCAATCCCAGTTACCGAAATCAGCACCGATCATGTACATTTCTGTAGGAGTTTCGTCTTTAGCTGTCAAAGTAGTTTCGAATTTGTAGCTGCTAGCGATAGCACCTTGAGCAAGAGTATAAGTCAAAGTGATTGTGTAAGTACCAGCGTCAGTAACTTTGATGTTTTCGCCACCAGGGAGGCAGTTAGCACCAAGGTTAGTGTTAGCTTTGATATAACGAGCATCGTTAGCATCTGTAGCATCAGCAAGAGCGTTCAATTCGATTTTCCAACCTGCACCGTAAGCAAATTTGAATTCGCCGTGAGCAGCCAAAGCTTGACCTTCCCAAGTGTAAGTCATAGTAGTTTTGTTGAATTCAGAACGAGTACCAGCAGTGAAGCCCCAACCGTTCATACCACCACGAACACCCCATTCAACTGGAGCGATGAGGATAAGTTTGTCTTCCAAAGAACCGTCCAAGTTCAAGTCAAGAACGATGTGGTAAAGACCATCAGCAGGAACTTGCATTGTAGTGTTTTCTACCATTTTACCACGTTGAACAGTGATTGTAGGTTGATCGTTGCCAGACAAAGCAACTTCTGCCAATTCAGCACCATAAACTGTTTCTACGTCACCTTCTTTCAATACCAATTGGAATGGTTTGCCACCTTCGAGAGCGATGTATTTTTCGTACATACCTTCGCGAGCAGCGTTAGAAGCATTTTCGTTAGTACCTGGAGCCATGATAGCAGCAGCAGAACCTTCAGCTTCGAGAGAAGCAAAAGCAGAAGCTTCACCAACTACATAGAAACCATCTTCTACAATGTTTTCAATAGGTGGTCTAGAGTCATCAGGGTTACATGATGTAAACATCATACCGATTACGGCTAAGCCGCACAAGAAAGAACTTAATTTTTTCATAATTAAAAAATGTTTAATTAATAAATTTATAAAAGTTAATTAAAAAGGGATTATTTCCAGTTGTTTTGAGTATATACTCCAGGATTTGCATCAAGCACCCATTGTGGAATTGGGAAGATGTTACGATTTGTAGAACGAGGTTCCATAAATTCCCACATACCTGTTGTGAATTTACCGAAACGGATAAGGTCTTGACGACGATGACCTTCCCATGCCAATTCGCGACCACGCTCGTCGAGCAACTCATCCAAGTCTAAAGTTGTATAAGCAGGAAGACCAGCACGAGTGTGAACTTCGTTTACAAGTGCAAGAGCTTCGCCAGTAGCAGAACCACCATTGAGACGCATCAAACATTCAGCTTTCATCAACAATACATCGGCATAACGATAGATTGGGAAGTCAGAGTTAGCGTGGTGCTCGATACCTGGCTCGATTTCGAATTTAACGAAACGAGGACCTTCGAATGTATTAGCTGCAGTACCATCTTCGATTGTTGTAACTGTATCAGTGATAATAGCATCAACATTTTCCAATGTAGCATTGCTATATTTCAACACTTTACCATCTTTTTCGATAGGACCAACAAACCATTGAGCTTTACGCAAGTCGTTGTCTGAATATTTGTCATAGAAAGAACCGAGAGTACAAGGACCATTCCATGTTGCAGTAGTAAATCCATAAACATCTTGGTGTTTATAGTGAAGAGTCATCAAGTGGAACATATTACCTTTAGCATACACTTGGTCGAATACGATAGGGAAAATGATTTCCATATTTGATGTATTTTCTTTTTTGAATGCTGTAAAGTAATCAGGGTTCAACATATAGCCGTAACCACCATTGATGATAGAGTCGCATTGTTCGATACATTTTTCCCACATTGGAGTACCAGTATAAACTTCTGCATTGAGGTACATTTTAGCAAGAATCATACGAGCTACTGGGCGAGTCATAGAACCATAACGAACAGAGTTGTCCATAACATCAAGATTGCCAAGAATTTGTTTTTCAATCCATTCGAATACCTCTTTACGAGAAGATTGTTTTACACCATTCTTTTTAACTTCTTCAGAGTTGTCGTCGATAGCAACGTTACCATAGAGGTCCATAGCGAGAAGGTGATAGAATGCACGAAGAGTTTTAGCTTCTGCTACACCAGCTTTAGCTGCATCGCTATATTGTGATTCATCGTCGCCTTGAAGTTCTTTAATATTATCAAGCACAGTATTACATTTTGCAACACCACCATAAGCGAAAGACCAACCGTTGTTAACGTCACGAGTATTTTCTTCCCAAGTGTGTTTGTGCATAGCTTGAGGCACACCATTATCGAACCAGTCAGTACCACGAGTAGGAACAACTACCTCATCAGAAGTATATTCTTGCATACTCCAATAACCTTCACGATAAACATAACCATACTCACCAGCAAGCTGAGAATAGGCATTGGCAATCAAAGTAGAAAATTGTTCTGGTGTTTTAAAATAATCTTCTTTCAAAACATCAGTATAAATTTCCGGTTCAAGGTCGGTACAAGCAGTGTTGAAACACATACTTGCCGCCATAATTCCGATAAATAATTTATTTAGTTTCATAATATTCTATATCTAATTATTTTTAAACACCAAAATTAGAATTTAAATTGCAAACCGAGGTTGAAAGAACGTTGTGTTGGATAATAAGAACGTCCGTCGAAACCTGGAGTCAAACCAGCCATACTAACACTTGATGGGTCGTGACCAGAGTAACCAGTGAGAGTAAACAAGTTTTGAGCTGTGAAATAAACACGGATATAGCTAACCCATTTAGAGAAGTTCTCTGAAAGTTTAGGAGTATAACCGATTGTCAAGTCGTTAAGTTTGAAATAAGAAGCATCTTCGAGGTAGAAATCAGAGAAACGACGAAGAGATGCTTTTTCAGAACCAGAATCTTTCCAAGCGAGCATATAAGCAGCTTCACCTTCGAATGCAGAAGCCAAACAGTTTTCTACACCACGAGTATTTTCATAGAAATAGCGTGTTTCGTTGAAGATAAGACCACCGATTTGACCACGGAAGTTCATAGCAAGGTCGAACTCTTTGTAACGAAGAGTTGTGTTGAAACCAAGAGTCAAGAGAGGTTGAGCATTACCAATGATTTGTTTATCAGCTTCTTGTGGGTTTTTAGTATAACCACCTTTAGGAGTTTCGAATACCCAGTTACCATCTTTGTCGATACCATAATATTTGTAACCATAGAAGTTACCAATAGGTTGACCTTCAGCAAGACGCATAGTGTAGTTACCAGTTTCACCATCACCAGAAGAGATATAACCAGTGTTAACGAAAGATTCTACACCTTCAGCACCATATTGGTCGCCAGTGATACGAACTACCATGTTGCGGTTCCAAGCAGCGTTGAAGCCAAGATCCCAAGTCCAATCTTTAGTTTGGATAGCAGTACCATTCAATTGAAGTTCAACACCATAGTTGTGGATGATACCATAGTTATCCCACATTTTGCCAAATGGATATGGAGGCACTGGAACATCGTATTCATAAAGAAGGTCAGTAGTATTACGGAAATAAGCATCCAACGAACCAGAGAAGCGATTAGCAAATGCACCGAAGTCGATACCAAAGTTGTATTCGTGTTTTTCTTCCCAACGGATAGTTTCATTTACGTTAGATTGAGGACCCCAAGGTTGGATGAATTTACCATTGCTGAAGATATAGTCGCCACCAGCACCAACTTTCATAGCATAGAGGTAGTGGTCGCCAGGCATGTTACCTGTTACACCATAACCCAAACGGATTTTCAAGTCGTTGAGATTTTCAACATCTGCCATAAATTCTTCGTCGATGATACTCCAGCTACCAGAGATAGAAGGGAAGATACCCCATTGTCCTAATACTGGGTCGGCTTTTGCACCGAATTTAGAAGAACCTTCGAAACGTACAGATGCGCTCAAGAAGTAGCGTTGGTCGTAGTTGTACATTACACGTGCAAAGAATGAAGCCAATTTGTCTTTGTATTTATAAGAACCAAGACCTGCATAAGCAGAAGCACCTTTACCGTCTACAATACCTGTACCAAGACCGAGGTTGTTATACAAAAGTTTGTCGAGAGGGAAACCAGTGTTGTAAGCATTGAAGCCTTGGAAAGTTTCAGTTTGATAACCTTGACCAATCATAGCTTGGAAAGCGTGAGCATCCCATTGAGCAACATATTGGAGAGTATTTTCAACAACTTGTTGAGTGTAACCGCTATAAGATTGAGAAGCAGAACCACCTTTACCGTAAACATCACGAAGAGTGCTGTTTTGATATTTACCATTCCAGCTTGTATTGTTTTGAATAGAATAGAAAGTAGAGAATTTGAGACCTTCGATAATATTCAATGTTGCACGTACGCTACCGATAACCACTTGGTCTTTTTGGTCGTTAGTAGTTTGCATGATATCAGAAACTGGGTTACGAGTGTAGAAGTTGTCAGACTCGAAATAGCCACCATATTTGATAAAGTCTTCTTTGTCAGAACGAACTGGCATAGTAGGGTTAGAACGAACTGCTTGGTTGAAGTTGTCGTAGTTAGCCCAACCTTTGTCAGATGAAGTATAAGAGAAGTCGTAAGCCAATTCGAGACGTTTGTTCAATGTTTTTTGGTTAGCAGCAAAACGAGCGTTGAGTTCTTCGTAATCAGAATTCAAAGCAACACCTTGCAAGCCACGATAACCAGCAGAAGCACGGAAGTTGAAGTTTTCAGTACCACCAGAAACAGATACGTTGTGAGTGTGGCTGATAGGAGTGCGAGTGATTTCTTTCAACCAGTTAGTATTTGCACCGTAGTCGATACCACCGAAACCGCCATTTACCATTTTTTCGCGGTATTCGTCAGCAGTAAGTACGCGTGGAGCATTAGCGATAACACCAGTTGAAACTGTACCGTTGTATTCAGCGTGGAATTTACCATCTTTAGAACCACGACGAGTAGTAATCAAGATGACACCAGCATTGGCACGAGTACCATAGATAGCAGCAGCAGAACCGTCTTTCAATACGTCGATAGACTCGATATCGCTTGGAAGAACAGAAGAGAGGTCGCCACCAGGCACACCGTCGATTACATAAAGAGGAGAAGCAGAACCGCTCAAAGAACCTACACCACGAAGTTGAACGTTGTAAGAGTTTTGAGCAGGGTCGTCACCACCATTTTTGATGATAGTCAAACCAGCCACTTTACCTTGGATAAGACCCATAGGGTTAGCTGATACACCTTGGTTGAAAGATTCAGCTTTCACTGAAGATACAGAACCTGTGATTTCTTTTTTAGTTTGAGTACCATAACCAACGGCTACAACTTCTTGAAGGAGTTGAGTGTCGTCAGCCATAACTACATTAACTACTTTTTTGCCTTTAATTGCTACTTCTTGAGTTTGATAACCAACATAACTGATTACCAAAGTAGCATTGGCGTCAACTGAGATGGAGAAATTACCATCGAAGTCGGTGATTGTACCATTGCTAGTACCTTTTTCGAGGATACTTGCACCAATAACAACTTCACCTGTTTGATCTGTTACATTACCAGTAACAGTCACACTTTGTGCCATTGCTGTTGCCGAAACGAACAACATCACAAGCATTAGTGCCAAGCCATAGATTTTCTTTAACATAATCTCACTTGTTGTTTAAGGTTTAATAAATTATAGTTAATTATAAATAATGTGTAGCAAATATCGATAGTACGTACGTACTTCTTGTGCATAATACAACATCATGCACACAATGCGCAAAGTTAATGATATTTTGTGAATTAAACAATATTTTTAACACTTTTGTTTTATATAAAATTTAAGGTTTGCTAAAAGTCAATATATCAATAAAATAATAGGCACGAGAAAATTACTCGCGCCTACTATTTTATTGATTTTTATACATTTTTTGTGCAAAATGTAAGTTTTTTTGCCGTTCTATGTAAAGTTTTTTTTCTTTTTTTATGAATTAGTTGTGTACGTATGTACCGATTTTCTCACCTGAAACTACTTTGACGAGATTGCCGACTGTGTCCATATCGAAAACGATGATTGGGAGGTTGTTTTCTTTGCACATTGTAGTGGCTGTGAGGTCCATAACTTTAAGACCACGGTTGTAGATTTCGTCGTAGGTGATTTCGTCGAATTTGGTTGCAGTTGGGTCTTTTTCGGGGTCGGCAGTGTAGATGCCATCGACACGTGTGCCTTTGAGCATTACGTCGGCTTTGATTTCGATACCGCGAAGAGATGAACCTGTGTCGGTTGTGAAATATGGGTTGCCTGTGCCGGCAGAGAAGATGGCAACTTCGCCACGCTCGAGGGCTTCGACAGCTTTGTCGCGAGTGTAGAATTCGCCAATAGGCTCCATGCGTACGGCTGTGAGAACGCGTGCTTTAACGCCTTTTGTTTCGAGGGCTGAGCTAAGGGCGAGTGAGTTGATTACGGTTGCGAGCATGCCCATTTGGTCGCCTTTGATACGGTCGAATCCACGACCTGCTCCGCTCAAACCACGGAAGATGTTACCGCCACCGATGACGATGCCGACTTGGATGCCCATGCGTGTGATTTCGGCGATTTGGTCGGCATATTCAGATAGACGTTGGTCGTCGATGCCGTGTTGTTTATTGCCCATTAGCGATTCGCCACTAAGCTTGAGAAGGATGCGTTTGAATTTCATAGTTATTATATTTTTTATTTTTAAGACATGAAGACATGAGAACACGATTTTTCTATATAAGTCAAATTAGAGATATAGAAACGAACACACACTGTGAGTGGGTATTGATAAGGTAGGGTTATCCTATGAAGAAGGTTGCTTAAACATAGGGTAAAATTAGGGTTCTACCAATAAGCGACACACAATGAGAGTGTGTTTTTTTATGTCAAATATTTTGAAGATATTTTTCGGCTTTTTGGAGGTCTTCGGGGGTGTCGATCCCAATGGTTTCGATATGAGTAACGGCAGTTTGAATTGTGAGGTTGTTTTCGAGCCAACGGAGTTGTTCGAGTGATTCGGCAAGTTCGAGCGGGGTCTGTGGCATTTGTGTTATTTTGCGTAGCACGTCAACTCGGTAGGCATAGATGCCGATGTGTTTGTAATAGGTGTGAAGTGATGTCCAATCGTCTTTTTCTTTTCCTCGCAAATATGGGATTACGCTACGAGAGAAATATACGGCTTGGCCTTGTGGGTTTATGATTGCCTTAGGTGTATTGGGATTGGAAATGATGTCGAATGGCGTACCTGAAGGGAATGGTTTGATGAGAGTTGCAATGTCGGTTTGCGGATTGTCGAAGCATTGCATTAGTAGTTTTATTTGTTCGCTAGCAATAAATGGTTCATCGCCTTGCACGTTGATAACGACATCGGATTCGAGACCAATATTGTTGTAGGCTTCGAGGCAACGGTCGGTGCCAGTGCGATGCTCGGTCGAGGTCATCACTACCCTACCTCCAAATTGGGTGACTGCGTCGTAGATGCGCTGATCGTCGGTAGCAACAACTACATTATCAAGCAATTGAGACACTCGTTCATAAACATGTTGGATAACGGGTTTACCTCCCAACAAAGCCAAAGGCTTAGCTGGGAAACGAGTTGAAGCATAACGTGCTGGGATGATAGCAAGGAATTTCATAATTAGAGTTGCACTTTGAGTTTTTTGCCTGCAATGCTCTCTTGACGATAGCGATTGACTGATGTGACGACGAATGTTACACGTTTTTGGTTTTGAATATCTGCTTGTGGTAACTCGATTTCGGTGTCGCAAGTTTTCAAGAGAATATGCTCTGGATTGTCGATGTTGACTTTGGATGAGGCATCGAACATATAAACTACATAGTATGCAATTTGATAGCCATCTTCATCGATGACTGGGTCCCACATGAGTTTGCCATTTTCGACTCGAAGATTGCGTGGTGCTGCAGAGGCATTGCCCTTGAGATTGCGATTTTCGGGATTGAGGGCATGATACTTATAATAGGTTTGTTGAAGGCTATCGCAAAGACCTTGTGCATTGCGTAACAGACCTTTACAAGAAAAAAATACTGCGCCACTTGTAGCTGGATGATGATTGTTCATTGCGAGTTGACGACAGAGTTCGTTTGGACGTTTCCAGGCTTCGGCTTTTCCGTGACCCAATGTAGAGGCTGAGAGCCCAATGTAGAGATTGCGACCAAAGCTATGTTCGCTCCACCATTTAACTAGCACCTCATAATCAGCCACTTGTTTGCCTATCTCCCAGTAGAGTTGTGGCACTACGTAATCGATCCACCCTTCTTGCAACCAAAGACGCACATCGGCATAGAGGTCGTCGTAGTTGGTGCAACCTGCTTTTGTTGCACTTCCATTAGGATCTTTGTCGGCATTGCGCCAAACTCCGAATGGACTAATACCAAATTCAACCCAAGGTTTTATGGATTTGATGGTTGTGTTGAGTTCTCGAATTATAAGATTTACGTTGTTACGACGCCAATCGTCTTTGTTGGCAAAACCACGAGGGTGAGCCTTGAATGTTGCGTCGTCGGGAAACTCCTCACCCGCAATGCGATAAGGATAGAAATAGTCGTCAAAATGAACGGCATCGATATCGTAACGCGTAACAATATCAGCAACGACCTTATTGAGGAAACTGCGTGTTTCATCAAGACCAGGATTGAAATAATATTGTGTGCCATACTTGACAAAGAGTTCTGGCTTTTGATGATATAGATGATTGTCGGACAAGAGGTTGAGCTTGTCGGTATTCAACACACGATAGGGATTGAGCCACACATGCACCTCGATTTGACGTTTGTGGGCCTCGGCAATTGTAAAATCTAATGGATCATAAAAAGGGGCGGGCGCAACACCTTGCTTGCCTGTGAGAAACATTGACCAAGGTTCTAACTCTGATTGATAGAATGCATCGGATGTTGGACGAATCTGAAATACAATAGCATTGAATTTTAAGGCTTTAAGACTATCTAGTATTTCAATCATTTGTTGTTTTTGAGAATCAACATCGAAACAACCTTTTTTAGGCCAATCTATATTAGCCACAGTTGCCACCCATGCAGCACGCATCTCGTGCTTGTGCTGCGCATTTGCCTTGATGCAAAATATAAGATGCAAAATGCACAATAAAAATAGTACTATTTTTTTCATATTCGTTATTTTGTATCTTCTCCTCTGTAGAAAGTATAACCAATTGTATAGTTGAACATTACGCCCATACCCGACGACCTACCATAACCTGGCACATACCAAACATAGGCTTTGTCAGGCGCAGATGTATGTAATAATGTTTTCATCCTGATAGACCATCCTAATGTGAGTCCTTTGAATAGATCAACTCGCACGCCCCCGAGAAGTTCGCACCAACCTGCATAATCAAGATTATTTCGAGATTGTTGTGTGCTAGATGTGCCCCAATATGGGTCGCTAATTGTGATATTCGAAATACTATACGTGATAGGCGACATGGCATAACGAAGCCCCACAAATGGATAGCACTTTACTGAACGAACACTACCATCGTCTTTGAATGGTTTCAATAATCCATAATTGATACCCAAACGAAAGTATGGTGCTTTGGTAGCATAAACAACTCCCGACACAGCTTCTTTGTTGGCTGTTGCATACCCAACCTCAAATATGGGATACAGACGACGATAAAGATTGACATCTACTTGAACCTCATAACTACGAGAAAATCCACCTAACATAGATACAATCGGTGCACCTATATCGGCATGAACCGATAGACCTCGAAATAGATCGCCTTGATATTGTTTGACATTTGAAGCTGATTCTTGATTACTATTATGAGACGAAGATGGTGAACTCATTCCTCCCATAGAAAACTGAGCATTCAAATCAACATACAATGAGCAAACTACAATGCTAAATAATAATATCGCTACTCTCTTCATCGTTGACTCAAATAAATTTTGATATTATTACCCGATTGCAAATTGACTTCAGGCGACACTACAATTATAGAATCGATTCGGTTGGTGGTTTGAGCAACGCCTACAATTGTATTAGAAACCACACACCCACATTCGAGCGATATAAACTCTTCGGTGTTGGTATGATAAATGTCTATTGTATCGGTTTGAACAATATAGTTAGAATCTACAGGCATTGCCGTAGTGAAAACAAACGACGAAATTGTATCTAATTTCTGTAATGGCAAATTAAATGTAGATGTTGACTTTGCATCATACAAAAGTGAGTCTCTACCAACGCCATACACTGTGATAGGCAAAGAATATTTTTCGGGCACAAATTGCTCAATTGAGCTATCAAATACCATGCGATAGACTTCGGCTTTCATTGATATATTCAATTCTTGCATACAACTATCGCCTGATGTACAAGACACCAAACCCAACAATAACAATATGTATATCAACCCTTTTCGCATCAATACTGTTTCATTTCGTTTTTGATATAGTTAATAGCTATATCTATTGCAGAATTTGCATTCGATGCATAAGCAGCTAACACTAAATTTGCCAATTCCATAGCATCGGTTTGCGGTGTGAGTTGTGAAGCACAGGTGTTGATCAACTGTGTCAACCCTTCTCGTGCATTGACAACTAATGCCCACGACTCTTTGCTAATATATATCTGCTGAGATACGTTGTGATCGTACTCATCGCGAATTGCCTGCAAAAGCATTTGCTGAAGTTGCAACACCGTCATACCTGTGAAGTCGAAACGCAACAACAATGATTTAGGTTCAATGCGCGAAAGGAACAACACAATACGCTCATATGCTCGCAAACGAATAGGCAAAACTACGTCGTTGTTTTGTCGACGCCATTCGTATGCACGACGCTCCGACTCTTGTTTGAAAAATCGGTTCATCAACATATACACACCACCAAAAACAACCACCCCAGCAAGTAAAAATGCAATTAATATTTCGTAATTCATAGTTATTCTTTTTCAATGAAGACATGACAACATATTTATTTTGTTCTCTTGTCTTATTTTTTTTATATCTCTTCTGCTATATGATACTTATTGCGCTCGGCATTAGAACGACTAACTAATTCGCCAACAAAACCTGAAAGGAACATCTGTGTGCCTAACAACATCATTGTGAGAGCAATATAAAAATATGGAGTATCTGTAACAAGTGGAGCTGGAATACCCTTGGCCAATGCGACTAACTTCATTGCTCCAACGACCACAACTGCAATAAAACCAATCAAAAACATCACACTACCCCACAAGCCGAAGAAATGCATTGGTTGTTTTCCGAACTTATCGAGGAAATATAGCGAGAATAGATCGAGATAACCATTCACAAAACGCTCTAAACCAAATTTAGAAACACCATACTGACGTTTGCGATGAATAACAACCTTCTCTCCTATGTTTGTATAACCTGCATTTTTTGCCAAATATGGAATATAGCGATGCATTTCGCCATAAACCTCAATATTCTTAATAACTTCTTTACGATATGCCTTCAAACCGCAATTCATATCATGAAGTTTCAACCCTGTCACCTTGCGGGCTGTAGCATTATAAATCTTTGATGGTATATTCTTTGTGAATGTGTTGTCGTAGCGTTTTTGTTTCCAACCCGACACAAGGTCGTAACCATCTTGCATCACCATGCGATAGAGTTCTGGTATCTCGTCTGGCGAATCTTGCAAGTCGGCATCCATTGTGATTACGACATCGCCTTCAGCACGCTCAAATCCACAAAATAATGCTGGCGATTTGCCATAGTTGCGACGGAAACGAATCGCACGCACATTCTCCGATTTAGACTTTAGATCTTGAATTACTTGCCACGAATTGTCGGTACTACCATCATTGACAAATATTACTTCGTAAGAAAATTTGTTTTCGTTCATCACGCGTTGTATCCAAGCATACAACTCAGGCAACGATTCTGCCTCGTTATAGAGAGGTACTATTACTGATATATCCATAATTTTGAATTGAGAATTAAGAATTGAAAATTAATAACTTCGTTATTGATTTTTGCTACGCTCGGCAATTAGAATAAATTCTATTGCTCTCGCTTATCGCAAAAATTGAGAATTATTCTGATTTGAAAATATCTTGTTTTTTCACGATTCCTGCTATAACCAAACCTAACAACAAACCTAAAATTAAATTAAGCCATATTGACTGAAGTGCCATATTGAGCGGTGTCATCATCTCTACTGTTTGTTGATACACCTCACCACTTATCATATCTGCCATTGATGTATTTTGCAATGCTTGCATTGTTTCATTCAACTGATTTTGCAAAAAATCTGGTTTAATAAATTGATAAAAAACATAACGCACCATTGCCGATATCATCGACCCATACATAAAGAGTTGCATCACATACCACAATGCCGAGCCATAAGATATATAACCCTCCATCACATTTTCACGACAATGCACCGCAAATTTGTATACTGCATAAACGATTATAACAACAAATATATACTGACAAAAAGCAAGACTTTTTATAGTAGTTACAAGGAAGTTAACCGAAAACAACAACCCCATTATTGCACCAAAATTCATGGCATGACGATTCATTTCTGCTCTCATAAATATCAATAGTATAAATTTTGACAAAGTTACTAATTTTTTTTGGTATAAACAAACGATTTTTATGCAAAAAAATATCGACAAAATCACAAATGACCTTGTCGATAAATGTATAATTAGGGTATGTATTAAAACACAAAAAAAGAGTGACAAACTTTTCGGTCTATCACTCTCTTTCGAGCCTCTTGTCGGATTCGAACCAACGACCCCGAGATTACAAATCACGTGCTCTGGCCAACTGAGCTAAAGAGGCAATTTATTTTTCTAAAAACAACGATAAACTCTTTTTAGTCTATCACTCTATTTTGAGCCTCTTGTCGGATTCGAACCAACGACCCCGAGATTACAAATCACGTGCTCTGGCCAACTGAGCTAAAGAGGCAATTTATGAAAAAAAGGTAAGCTACCTACATCGCACCGCTACAACCTCCTACCCTTGCTACGGTCAAGTCCTGGGGGAGTTCAAAGGGAGCTGGTCGTGTAGGACTTACCGGATGCAAAGGTACAACTTTTTTACAAATTAACAAGCAAAAATATAATATTTTTCAAAATATTTTTTCACAACATAAATTACAAACTGATAATCAAGAAAATAATCCAAAAACAATTTTCAAAAAAAGCAAAACTTTACCACACAAAAACACACAAACTATATCCTTTGCTAATAAAAATAGCCCCCATGCAGGAGGCTATTTTTCGCGATTTCGGCATTTTTATGTGCAAAAATCAATTATTTTTTTATCTTTTTAAGCTTAGCTTTCAACTCTTCAATCTCTTGACCTTGGTTATAAATTGTCTTCAACAACGCATTCAATTCTTCATTTTCGATACTTGTTGGATATTGAGCATTCACACGTTCGATAAAGTCACTAAGCACATTCATATAATTCATAAATGCTTCGTATGGCGATTCGTATGGAATATTTTGCGCCAATACCACACCATTTGAATAATGTTTTGTGGTCATAAAGAAGAAATGTGAAGTATCTTGCAAGCGTTGCCAATCAACTTTCAACAATGGATCTGAACAAAGATGCACACGTTCTGCCAAGTTATAAAGTTTATTTAATGCTTCATTTTGAAGGTCATTACCGCACCATGCACTAATGTCTTTCTCTTCATCGGTCCACGACATTGGATAGAGTGCCGAGAGTGCATCAACAGGTTTAAATGTTTCTACTGTCTTAGATGGTGTTGAGAATGTGATACCTTTTTCGATTGCGTGATATGGCAAAGCTTTGAAGAATTCGAAAATACCAGATTCACGACTATTCAATTGTCCGAGTGCTTCGTAACCCAAGAAGATATTAAACACCTCTTCTTCGGCTGGCGATGCGTTGACCCAATTGATGAATTTTTCGGCTGTAAGTGGATATTCACACCATCCCCATTGTGAAAAACGATAGTTGATATCGTCGCTCAATTTACTATCGCGCACAAGCAATTTGGCTTTTGGATTGGCAATGCTTGAATATACATAGTGCGAACTCTTCCATCCCATTACGTGTTTTGCATCTTCAATCATAATGGTTTTATAGCCCATACGATAGACTTTATCTGCAATTTCGTCGCTAAACAAAAGTGCTGTATTAGCAAATACAGTCGGACGTTTACCAAACAACTCTTGAATTTTGTCAGATTGCATTTTTACTTGCATTTCAAATTCATCGTCGTTATACAATGCTGCAATTGAGTGTCCATAAGGTGTTGCCAAAAATTCTACACTGCCTGTTTTTGCCAACTCTTGGAAACTCTCAATTACTTCTGGTGCATATTGCTCAAATTGTTCTAAGGCAAGACCTGAGATAGAAAACGATACACGGAAACGACCGTTTGAACTCTTAATCATATCTAGCAACATACGATTTGCTTCGAGATACGATTGCTCAACAGCTGAAACCATAGCCGACTCATTTGCATAGTCGTCATAATAATAGTGGTCGTTGCCTATTTCAAAGAAACGATAACGTTTAAGATTGTATCTTTGATGAACACGGAAACAGAGATTTATTGTTTTCATATATTAGAATTTTAGCAACGAGTAGCGAGGCATGAGACTTTCTCGCTATCTCGTTTTTAATTATTAATTATTCACTTTTTATTATCTACCTAATACTTTGTCGTAGATTGCACGAACTTTTTGACCTGCATATTCCCAACGGATATTGTCGATCTCGGCTAATCCGTTCTCGCGCAATGACTTATACATAGCAGGATATTTAACAATAGCATGTATATAGTCGGCCATTGCGTCGATATCCCAATAGTCTGTTTTGATTGCGTGATCGAGAATTTCCGCACAACCCGATTGTTTAGAGATGATACTTGGTGTACCACATTGCATTGCTTCGAGAGGTGATATACCAAATGGTTCTGACACGGATGGCATCATATAAACATCGCTCTCTGCCAACATTTCGTATACATTGCGACCTTTCAAGAAACCTGTAAAATGGAATTTATCTGCAATGCCTTTTTTTGCTGCAAGACGCACCATTTTGTCCATCATATCACCACTACCTGCCATCACAAAACGCACTCCATCAGTCGACGCCAATACACGAGACGCTACTTCTACAAAGTATTCTGGACCCTTTTGCATCGTAATACGACCCAAGAATGTAATTACTTTGTCTTTACGCTCTGATTTATGCAATTCATCCACAAAATCCAATGGCTCTACGGCATTATGTACCGTAGTCACCTTAGCTGGATCTTGATGATATTTTTCAATTACTGTTTGACGTGTCAAATTAGACACTGTAATGATATGGTCGGCTGCATCCATACCCTCTTTTTCGATGCGATAAACATCAGGGTTAACATTACCACGACTACGGTCATAGTCTGTTGCATGCACATGGATAACCATCGGTTTGCCACTAATGCGTTTTGCAAAAATACCTGCAGGATATGTCAACCAGTCGTGCGAGTGAATGATATCAAAGTCGAGAGAGTGTGCCAACACACTTGCCACTGCTTCATAGTTACCTATCTCTTCAAGAAGGTTATCTGGATAACGTCCTGAGAATTGAATACAACCTAATTCATTCGTACCTATACGACTGAAATTATATTTAATACCGTTACGGAAATGATAATATGTATCAGGATGCAAAAACGATCCTATGCGGTTGTTCACAAAATCCCAATCTACATCGCGCCATACCACTGGCACTGTGTTGGCACCAATTATACGAAGAAATGATTGATCCTCATCGCCCCATGGTTTTGGTATAACAAAAGTGATATCCATATCTGGTTGCATGCTCATACCACGAGTCAAACCAAAACTCGCAGTACCCAAGCCACCTAAAATATGCGGTGGAAATTCCCACCCAAACATTAATGCTTTCATTTTATCAATTCATAATTCACAATTCATAATTAATAATTAATCATTGCGAATGATTTATTACTTTAAGGTTATTTTTTCACATTTATTTTGCATCTAACATCTCACAATGAGCTTTATGAATTATAGACGATGCTCGAAGCACCTCGGCTATCGACATTGCAAAACTCATTGCTCCATGACCACGGAATGGTGGATTGCCATCATATAACTCCGATAGCGAACCTAATGTAAGTTCTTTCATCTCTGGCTCAAAACCTGCCATCATACGCATCACAAACGACAAACCACTCATCTTATATACTTTTAAATAAGCCTCCACAAATGCTGCCGTTGTCCATGGCCAAATTGGTCCATTGTGATAATTTCGGTCTCGTTCAAGCTCTCCTCCAATATATTCTGGTCGATACATACCACTCTTAGGACTTATACTGCGCAAACCTTTCACTGTCAACAATTCTCGAGTAACAATATCAACTACCGATTTTTGTTGTTTACGATCCAATGCCGAATATGGCAACGACACTGCAAACAACATATTTGGACGAACCTCTACGTTGCAATAGTCACCATCTACATAGTCATACAAGTATGTGCCATTCCAGAACTTAGCAACTAACGAATTACCCGAAAGACCTGCTTGATAATCAAACAAATCTGCCTGATTTTCATTCTTTTGCTCTGTTGCCAATTCTGCAGCAAATTTCAATGCATTATACCACAACGCATTGATTTCTACCACATAACCCGTACGAGGAGTTATCGGCCATCCATTCTCAACAGCATTCATCCATGTCGCAGGTCGCTCTTTTCCATTCGTAAACAACAAACCATTGTCATGCACCTTCAGATTAGGATGTTGCTGACGACGAATATAATTAATTATGTCATACACTAAATTGCCATAACGCTCTGCCGCCACATCAACACCCATTATCAAAGCATATTGTTGTATTGCCCAAACTGCCCACAACAAAACATCTGGAGCATCAACCTCTGCCAAACGAGTAGTTGCGCGCTCTGCATTCATAAACTCACGCAAAGCCACTTCTCCTCTAGTCATAATCTCATCAAACATTTTGGCATGACCAGCATACAATGTTGCACCTGGCAACGCAATAAATTGATCGCGAGCACGATAACCAAACCAAGGATAACCGGCCAACAAATACGTACCATCCGAACATCTATTATAGAACTGCTCGGCCGACACTTTCAAACACGACAAAAAGTCCTCTCGCACAATATGTTTAGCCTTCTCATCATCAAACAAACGCTTCATCCTGCGCGACGACATCTCTTCTGTGCCCGCAGTAAATATCACTGTCTCTCCTTTCTTGATAGACAACTCGAAATATCCCGGAACAAACAAATCTTCTTTAAACGCATAACCTCGCTCTGCCTCTTTCGAATACTCTACCCCATCATACCAATTTGGCTCCGATATCCACTGCATTTGCTTATTTGTTTGCATAACCAATTCAGGATAACCCTCATACATGCAAAATGCCACTCCATTATCACCTTCGCGATAATCAGTGCGTGCCTTATCATTCTTCTCTGTCAACTTATTCACACTACGGAATGCAAGAAACGGACGCAAACGCAACGTGGTAGCCGAGTGCGCCTCCAAAAGCGTATAAGCAACCATAATACGATTCTCTCCCTCTACAATAATACGCTCTTTTTGCAATATCATACCGCCAATACGATAAATCGTAGTCGACACCGCACCCAAGCGAAACTCGCGAATATACTTATGCCCTCGTGGGCTATAATAATCGCCTGCGTATTTATGCAAACCAATATTAAACTCTGCCCCATGCTGTATCAATGTCTCATCGCATGAAGACAACAAAACATGATTGCCTCCGAGATTTTCTACCGGAACAACCAACAATCCATGATACTTTCTTGTGTTACAATCAACAATTGTACCACTTGAATAGGCCCCTGCACGATTCGTGCGCAAAATCTCTTTGTCCAACGACTTCTCGAGATTAGTCATCACTAGCCTGTCAAATCTCAAATAATCCATATATAGTTTAAGGTTATAAATTCCTAACAATCAAGACTTATCACTCTTTCTCTCTAATTCGCACATTAAATCACTCACAACAGTTTTTTTAATTATGAATTAGGATTTATGATTTATATAAATTTCGCCCTAAAGTTACAACTTTTTTCCTAATCTACAAACTTTTTTGTGATTTTTATAATAATTTAACAACTAAAACCCTCTTCAACCAAAAAATTCCACATCAAAAAAACACCCTCTAAAATACAATAACCCACTTCCTTGTTTAAATATACTATACAGCAACCTGCAAGCAACCTTCACCCTACCTTCAAAACCCTCTCTAAAATACAATAAGCCCCCCCCTTTTTTTCTCTCTCCAAAACTAAAAAAAATCTTCAAAGTTCTTGCCTTATTAAAATATTTTATCTAACTTTGCACTCATATTTCAAGACAATGGTTTGCCCATAGGGCAACTAAGAGGGAATCAGGTGAAAGTCCTGAACAGTCCCGCTGCTGTAACTCTTTTCGAGTGAAAAAATCATCACTCAGTATAACAAAATAAACCACTGAATCGAGGCGCGAGAATCCAATCTCCACTCAACAATTTGGGAAGGTATGTTCATACTAATAAAAGACAAGTCAGAAGACCTGCCATTTGTCCGTTTATGTTTAATCCGTGCTTCGAGGAAAGGCACTAACATAAAAATCATTAATGAACAACTCCCATCTTTTTCGTCATATCGCGTGCGTGCTTATATTATGTATGAGCTCCATTGTTGCATTCGCACAAGACGGAAAAATTCGCATAATAGAGGAAAAAGACACGAGCACCGTTCATTCTCTCGACGAAGTAGTCGTCACCACTTCCACCTCAACCAAAGAAACCCGCGCCACTGCCCCCCTACAAATACTCTCTGGCGAAGCTCTCGAAGGCTTAAATGCCATTCAAGTTGCCGATGCTGTAAAGCACTTTAGTGGCGTAATGGTGAAGGACTATGGTGGCATTGGCGGACTAAAAACCGTGTCGGTCCGCAGTTTAGGTGCAAGCCACACTGCCGTAAGCTATGATGGAATCGCCGTGAGCGATGCCCAAAACGGTCAAATCGACATCAGCCGTTTCTCGCTCGACAATATAGATATGTTGTCGCTCTCCAACGGACAAAGCGACCAAATTTTCCAACCTGCCCGACAATATGCCTCTGCCGCAGTGCTCAACATCACCACTATGGCTCCTCGCTTCGACAACCGCCCGGTCAACGGAAAGGTTATGATGAAATCCGGCTCTTTCGGACTCATAAATCCATCGCTACACATTGCTGGCAAATTAAACGAATATCTATCTATGACGGCAAGCGGCGAATGGATGTCAGCCCACGGACGCTACCCCTACCTAATGCATTATGGCACTCAAGCCAACGATAGCACCTCTATCGAAATCCGTCAAAACACCGACGTGCAGAATCTTCGCGCCGAGGCTGCTCTATATGGCTCCGATTCTGTCCAAAATGGCTATCTCAAAGGCTACTACTACCAATCCGAACGTGGTCTGCCCGGCGCCACAATTTTCTATAACACACAGAATTTCAGCAGTCAACGCATCTGGGATCGCTCGGCATTCCTTCAAGGGCACTACGAGCGCAATTTTGCCAACATCGTATCTCTCCAACTTAATGCTAAATACAACTACTCCTTCACCCACTATCTCGACCCTATGCATCTCGGCTCTGAAGGCAAAGACGAAAACCGATATTCTCAAAACGAATATTATCTAAGTGGCGCAGTCATTTACCGACCTATTAGTGGTTTATCATTCAACCTATCGCAAGACGGCATCATCAACACATTATCCACTGATTTAGACAACTTTACATCTCCAACTCGCTACACATCACTCACTGCCGTAGCCGGCAAATATGTCAACAATTGGGTTATGGCAACCGCTAGTGTGCTAATGACTGCGACAAAAGATGTGATGGCCGACCACAGCAAAGGGCTACAACGATTCAAGGCTTCGCCATACGCTAGTCTATCCTTCAAACCATTCTCTAACACCGATTTCCGCATACGCCTTTTTTATAAAAACATATTCCGTCTGCCTACTTTCAACGACCTCTACTATGGCAAAGTTGGCAATCGAGATTTATTGCCCGAAACCACCAATCAATACAACATCGGGCTCACATTCCAACGCTCTATCACCGAATATATTCCTATGTTGGCTTTAAGTTGCGACATATATCACAACGACGTGCGCAACAAAATCGTAGCCTACCCTACTAAGAATATCTACACGTGGACTATGCTCAACTACGGACGCGTTTCGATTACTGGGTTAGACTTTACTGGCGACATTGAGATTGCTCCATGCAAAGAAGTACAGATAACTCTCGGTGCCACATACACCTACAATCGTGCGCTTAATGTAACCAACCCCACCGACCGCGACTATCGCCACCAGATTCCCTACACCCCTCGCATATCTGGTTCAGGCAAGGCTGGCATCAAAACACCTTGGTTTACACTTAATTACTCTTTGGTATGGAGCGGACATCGCTATGCCGTTAATCAAAACTATGCCGAAAATCGTGTCGAAGGCTATTTCGACCACAGCCTATCGGCAAGCCACGAATTCTCGCTCCGCCACGACCACAAACTTGGCATAAACCTCGAATGCCTCAACCTCACAAACATAAACTACTGCGTTGTGCGCTATTTCCCTATGCCTGGTCGCAGTTGGCGTGGAACTATCTATTGGAAATTCTAAGATGAAAAACTACATTATAATACTGATTTCTATACTCTTCGTAAGTTGCAACGATATGTACGACGTGCCACGCGAACCCGTGTGGAACGACACTACCGAAACAACTCAACTATTGGTGCTTAGCGAAGGTCTATTCAATATGAACAATAGCACTTTAGCCAAAGTCAACTTACAGACTGGCGATATTGACTACGACTACTTTAAGAGCGTCAATGGTCGTGGATTAGGCGACACCGGCAACGATATGAAACAATATGGTTCAAAGATTTACATCACTGTAAACATCTCAAGCCAATTAGAAGTGTTGGACGCAAACACCTATAAATCAATCAAACGAATACCTCTTTTCAATCAAGATGGCGTAGCGCGCCAACCTCGATACGTAACTTTCTATCAAAACAAAGCCTACGTCAGCTGCTTCGATGGTTGGGTGGCTCGCATCGACACTGCTTCATTAGAAATAGACGCTTGGGCGCAATGTGGCAACAATCCCGACCATCTCGTCGTATGCAACAACAAACTCTACGTCAGCAACTCCGGCGGACTCGACAACCCTTTCTACGACAACAGCGTAAGTGTAGTCGACTTAGATAGTTTTAAAGAAATACGTCGCATCAAAGTGGGTGTAAATCCTGGCTCTATTGCTGCCGATAGCGAAGGCGATGTGTATGTAATCACTCGTGGCGACTACGATGATGAGGACTACACTCTCCACAAGATAGACTCCGAAATAGATACCGTTGTCGAAAGTTTCACCTCTATTCACCCACTCAAAATGATCATACACAACGACCTAGCATATATGTATAGTTTCAACTACAAGAGTGGCGAACAATGGATTAAGGTATTCGACTGTCTTACCGACCAGGTTGTAAACGAGAACTTTATCACCGATGGCACTAAAATACAAACGCCTTTTAGTCTAACCATCAATCCCCAAAATGGCGATTTATACATCACCGAAGCATACAACTATGTACTCTGGGGCGATGTGCTCTGCTTCAACCGCAACGGGCAACTCAAATTCCGTCTCAACGAAATAGGTCTAAACCCTAATTCTGTGATAATACGATAATTGAAAAGAGATTTTGTTATTATGTTTTCTAAAATAAATAAAACTATGAAACACTCAATTACTGCATTATTATGCTCATTATTTACTACCTTTTGTTTTGCAGAAAACAAAGTATCGGTAATTGAATACTGCCCTGCTCCGGGACAATTTGTGAACACATTGCCTATCATCGAATCTGAGGACGATGTACTTCAAAAAGCACAACAAAACCTCGAACGTGGCTCTATGATTAGCCTCGGTGCTTTCGGTGGCTATATGGTGGCTGAATTCGACCGCCCTCTTGCCAATGCCGAAGGCTACGACCTCATTATCCTTGGCAATGCCTTTGCCACAAGCGCCGAACCAGGCATAGTAATGGTCAGCCGCGATGCTAACCAAAACGGCATTGCCGACGACAGTTGGTACGAAATAGCAGGTAGCGAATATGCCCGCTCAACCCAAAACTACGAAATCACATACTATCGTCCCGAAGCCAACAAAGACACTCTCAAAGAGTTGAAAGAATATATTCGTTGGTCCGACAATCAAGGCAACAGTGGATGGGTAAGCAAAAATGCCACTCACCTACAGGGCTACTACCCTGCTTGGATTGATGCCGATAGTCTCACATTCAAAGGCACTCTACTTCCTACCAACTCAATCGATAAAAACGGAGATGGTTCATACTTCGAATTGAAACCATACGAATGGGGCTATGCCGACAATCAACCTAATAGCAACGAAGCAGGATGTAGCATCGACCTCGATTGGGCTATAGATGATGCTGGCAATGCCATAAAACTTGAAGCTATCGACTTTATACGCATCCACACTGCTATCAATGCCGTAGATTTAGGCCAAATAGGCGAAGCTAGCACCGAAATATCTGCTATCCGCGCCCTCCACAACGAAACTATCGAAGAAAAAGATGAAATCGTATTCGATATAAACTCTATGATCGAACAACAAAATATCACATTCAACAATCAAGATGTATGGGATAAAACGTTCAACGATAGCATCAAATATCAATCTTTTGGCAATGGCACATTCTCATTTGCCCACCTTCGCTCTGGCAATTCGTGGGATGGCACTTCATGGGAAGGCTTCACCATTTCGCGTAGCACCGACACTTTGCTCTCTCACGAGTCATTCTATCCCGATCATCAATGGGGCATTATGGCTGGTGGTGGTGTCAATGGCATAGGCACTCCTTTTATATTAGCTTATTTCTCTGAATATACCGAAAATTCTCTCGATAGCCACATCTGCGAAATAGAATTTACTCATATCAACGACGTTGAAGCCGTAGGTTGCTATGTCTGCAACTCGCCTTACACTATGCGATGCATCACTCAAGGCTTTGGTTATGCCCGCAAATTCACACAAGGCGACTACTGCACACTCACTGCACACGGCATAAATGCTAATGGCGAAGAATGTGGCACTGTGGTTTACTACATAGCTGACTATCGCGATGAAGATTCAACCAAGTGGATTCTAAACACCGATTGGGATTGGATGGATCTAACCCCACTTGGCGCAGTCAAAAGCATCTACTTCACCATGGAAACTACCGACGTAGGCGACTGGGGTGCGAATACTACATTCTATTTCGGACTCGACCAAATCACTATCCGCCCAATAAAACAAGAAACCGGCATCGAATCACTCATCTCTCATCACTCATCACTCATCACATACCCTAACCCTTGTCGCGACGTACTCTACATCGAAGGTATAAAAGAAAGAGAACAAATCAACATCTACAACATACATGGACAATTGCAATTAACATCATTCAACCCTCAACTCTCAACTCTCAACTTGTCGCCTGGTGTTTATATAATAAAATGTGGTGATAAAACAACAAAATTTATAAGAGAATAATGTATTATTCATAAAAGGAACTGAACTAAAATGAAAATTTTGGTTCAGTTCCTTTTATACGATAATAAGAAAGTTTATTCTCCATAGATGTCAGAGCATATTGCTCCTTAGTTAAGTGACTTTTTTTCTTAAGAAGAAAATAATAGGTAGTATAGAATGAGGATGTTTTGGTATAGGAGATAGTTGGTGTCTTATTGCATTTAAATAATAAAATTATTTTTATTGTTTTTTAACACCGTTAATTGAAATATTTTGCGTACATTTGCACGTTATGAGTAGAATTTACGCTCAAATCAAAAACAAATTATCTATTTTTCAATTATAAATCATCAATTACCTACTTATTATGCGCATTGTTCCTATTTTAATTATATTTGTCATAATGGCTTTTTTGCCAAGTGCCGTTTACTTAAGACACATTTTAAAACGAAAAAATGAAATAACAAGTAGTGTTATAGCAATGTTTGCATTACCTACACTATCGTTATTGGCATTTATACTACTTGCATTTGCTACTCGCTTAGGATACAATGTCAAAATTATAACGTGGATAATATGGGCAATGCTACTAACTATGTTACCACAAAACATATATGCCATATTTTACCTAATAAACGACATAATTTATATATTCGCAAAACATAGTTATAAATGGCTACATTATGCAGGGACAATATCTGCAATAATAATAGCATTTTGTATGATTATTGGTATGGCTAATCGCCATAATTTGAAGGTACGAGAGGTGACTATTTACTCAAAAAATCTACCGAAAAATTTTGACGGAATGCGCATTGCCCATATTACAGATTTACATCTTGGAAATCTTTCTCCTCGAGATAATTATCTCAAAAAAATAGTAACAAAATTAACTGAAATAAAGCCAGATATGTTGGTTTGCACTGGTGATATGATGAATATATCTGCTGAAGAAGTTGAGGGATTAGATGGATTATTCGATACTATTGATGCTTTTTATGGACGATATGCCGTAATGGGTAATCACGATTATGGAGACTATAAGAAGTGGGAATCGGAAGAGGCAAAAGAAGCCAATCTTATGGCTGCATATGAGGCATATCGACGTGTTGGATTTGTGCTTTTGAATGACAGCGTGGCAAAACTTACCTGGGAGCATTTCTCTCCGAGCTCAGATAGTTGTTCTATCTCAATCATTAACATTATTGGTGTGGAGAATTGTGGTAAGCCACCGTTTCCACATTATGGCGATTTAACAGAGGCTACAGAGAGGATTGAGCCTGCTCAATTCCATTTACCGCAATGTTATAACTCTTTGGCTGAACCTGCACAATTCAATATTTTATTATCTCACGACCCAACTCATTGGCGAGAAGAGGTGGTTAAAGAGGAATATAAATATATCGATTTAACGCTTTCGGGACATACTCATTCAGCTCAAATAGGCATTAATCTTGGCAAATTCAAATGGTCTCCATCACAATGGATTTTCGACGAATGGGATGGATTATACCAAGAAGGAAATCAATACTTATACGTATCAAGAGGATTAGGATATGTGGGTATTCCGTTCAGATTGGGTATGCCTGCAGAAATTAGTATTATTACACTCAGAAAAGAATAACAAAAAAACACGCATCTCATAGCAATATGAAATGCGTGTTTTTATTTCAAGAAATCTTATTTAATCAATACAACAACGTTTTCCGTTAAAAAGAAGATCTTTTTACTAAACGTACCGAACGTCCGTTTGTGCGATTACTAAGTCCTTCCCAAACAGCACGACTTGAATCAAATCCCATACAATAAACACTTAGAGTATCATATTCAAATGAAGTGGATGACCAATAGTAGCCCGCCACTGCAGTATACATCACTCGCGTGCCAAGTCGCGCTCCTGCAGCAGGAAAAAATACAGCTCCTGCGGCCTCCATACGAGCCCACTCAACTGCAGTATAATCATTAACTATACGATAAAGATCTTCGCCAGAATCACTTGCTACTGCATGACGAAATTCAATACTATCAGGTAAAACAAAATCGTCACTAAGTAGTATTAACCCATTGACCCCAGCAACACATCCCACTCCTAACAAGTCAGAAGCCCCTGTACGTTCATAAAGCAAATAACCCCACTCATCACTCGAGAGTAAACGCCACATACCAGCACTATTACCCCCATTGCTGATAGCATTGTAAATACCCCAATCGTAATTAGTTGAGTCAATCGACTCATCAATACCATAAAGTGAAGCATCTGTAGAGGTAAGATAAGGTTCACTCCCTGCATATCCTGATGTAGCCCATCCAAAAAGATCAATCCAATCTTCATTGCTGGCCGAAATATTGGCATTATTAGCTCCTACAACATCATATTGATTAAGCGCAAAACGCCATGTGTCAGTCGATGCCTGATACTGAAGATTTCCTGGAGAAAAACGAACTTGCTCTGTCGGCGAAACTGAAAACAACCCAGGCAAAGCATTATCCGAAGTCTCAACGATAGGCTCTGTACCACACGATGCCAAAAGCACCAAGAAAAAAAACAATACAATATTCTTATTCATTACCATATTCTATTTCTCACACTATCAATCACCTATATGAAGATTAAGATGTGCACGAGAAAGTTTTTCTTCGGCATAAGCACGAGTAACTACCAATTTATTTTCGCCAGATGATGGGATTTCATACATGGCATCCATCATAATAGATTCGGCAATCGAACGCAAACCGCGCGCGCCAAGTTTATACTCAATTGCTTTATCTACGATAAACTCCATCACATCGTCCTCAATAGTAAGATCTACATTGTCCATAGCAAAAAGTTTACCATACTGCTTAATGATAGAGTTTTTAGGCTCAACAAGAATACGCAACAATGCATCACGGTCAAGCGGATTGAGGTATGTAAGAATTGGCAAACGACCAATAATCTCAGGTATTAGTCCAAAAGATTTCAAATCTTGAGGTGCGATATATTGCAACAGATTATCACGATCAATAATGTTCTGTTGTCCAACCGAACCAAATCCTACGACATGAGTGTTAAGTCGTTGTGCTATTTTGCGCTCGATACCATCGAATGCTCCGCCACAAATGAAAAGGATGTTTTGTGTATTGACAGGTATCATTTTTTGGTCTGGGTGCTTACGACCACCTTGTGGTGGAACATTCACAACCGAACCTTCAAGCAGTTTCAACAAACCTTGCTGTACGCCCTCACCACTCACATCGCGTGTAATAGATGGATTATCGCCTTTACGTGCAATTTTGTCGATTTCATCAATAAAAACAATACCTCGCTCTGCAGCCTCTACATCATAGTCACATGCTTGCAAAAGACGCGTGAGAATCGACTCTATGTCTTCGCCAACATAACCTGCCTCGGTGAGCACTGTTGCATCCACAATTGTAAAAGGCACATGCAAACGTTTTGCTATCGATTTTGCCAATAGGGTTTTACCCGTACCTGTACGACCAACAAGGATGATGTTCGATTTTTCAATCTCTACATCATTCTGATCTTTGGGCTGAAGAATACGTTTGTAGTGATTATACACCGCAACCGAAAGATATTTTTTTGCCTCATCTTGTCCAATAACATATTGGTCGAGAAACTCTTTAATATCACGAGGACGAGGTAAATCTTCTATATCAAGGTCGAAACCGCCTTTAGCACTTTTCTTTTGTTTTACATTTTCAGCCACTACGCCATGCGCCAACTCTACACACTCACTGCAGATGTTGCACCCTATACCTGTGAGCAACAAAGGCACTTCACTCTGCGCACGACCACAAAAACCACAATGTGGTTCGTTTTGATTTTTCTTTGCCATTATTTTTTTAGATTTTAGATATTCGACACGAGATATGAGACCTATGCCTTTTATCTCGTGTCTTTTATCTATTGTCTTTTATCTATTGTCTTAATTTTTATTTCTTTTCGCGACGCAACACTTGGTCAATCATACCATATTCGAGCGCTTCACTTGATGTCATCCAATAGTCGCGGTCAGAGTCTTTCATGATTTTTTCGAATGATTGTCCCGAGTGATCAGAGATGATTTGATACAACTCATCGCGAAGAAGCATAATTTGTTTGTAATTGATTTCCATATCAGATGCTTGACCTTGCATGCCACCCATTGGTTGATGAATCATCACGCGAGAGTGTGGCAATGCCGAACGTTTACCTTTTTCGCCAGCTACGAGCAATACTGCGGCCATTGATGCTGCCATACCTGTACAAATAGTTGCCACATCCGAACCGATATATTGCATTGTGTCGTAAATACCTAAACCGGCGTGCACCGAACCTCCAGGTGAATTCAAATAAATAGAGATATCTTTGCCTGGGTCTGATGTATCGAGGAACAACAATTGTGCTTGAATCACGTTAGCCACATAATCATCGATTGGTGTGCCAAGGAAGATAATACGGTCCATCATCAAACGAGAGAACACATCCATCTGAGTCACATTGAGTTGACGCTCTTCGAGGATAGATGGTGAGATATAACTATTCGAAGCCATATATTGCTCCAATGCCAAACTGTTCATACCAAGATGTTTGGTAGCATACTTTTGAAATTCTGTCTTTTGCATAATTTTTTCTTATTTTAATTCGTTTATAATTTTAATTTTTGTTTTAAAGAAATTTGCTTCGCCACTACGACCGCCCTGATCATTCCCCGAGAAGAGTCGATAAAAGTGACAATTACCCCACGATGCTGGTCGGTCTTCTATTGCCATATCTTCGCCTGTATCGTTACTCACATACTCGCCTATCATATCGTGCCAAGCGCGAATACGCGCAAGCGAACCCTCATACTCAAAATATTCAGGATTAGATGCCAACTCTTTGAGATATGCCACATAACGTGCCTTATACTCAGGAATCGACATCACCTTGCGCATCAACACTCTATCGCCACCAAGACTACCCCAAGCCAATGGGTCGTGCGTGCCTGAATTAGAGAGAATATTCGATGTCCCTAGTGTATTATCATAATCATAAGGAATGAATATAAACTTATCTCCATCAAAGTAGAAATAATAATTATTCATATTGCACCAATAGTCATCCCACATACCTACCGCCACATTCACGGCATACGCACGAAGGAATAAATCAACATCCACCCTTGATTCTAGATAAGCCTTCAATTCGGCACTACCACTTTTCAACACATTCATATCGTTTACAAACGATTTCAACTGCTCGCGTGCCTCTGTGAGTTTCTTTTTCTTTGTTTTAAGGTCATACATATACGTTTCACTCTCCGAAGGATTCAATGCCGCCACTTCTACTCCCATATTGTTATCACTCATAGTGCTCGGACTAAGGTTCGCGCCATACGATGCTTTCCACAAAAATCCATCTTCTGTAGTATATTTACCTGCTGCAACACGACTGCGCAAATAACTATCTTTCATTCCTTCTATAAGCGCATACACTCCCATATAAACTGGTTTATCATCGCCTTCAACAAATATACTCAAACGTGTATAACATGCTCTTGGTGCCGACCAAACTCCGAAACGACGAAATAAGTCATAACTATACACTTCGCGACAATAATTTGCATCATCTTTATGCCATTTAAGATAAATACGGTCGGCGGTACAGAATGTTTGGTCTTCTACAAATTCATCAAACTTCACCCCAAAATGCGCATGATGCCAATCGCCATTTGCACTATGCATTTCGCCTACACCACCTTCGGGACGACGACGACTTGTATTGCCTCTCAATCTAATCCCTATACTATCTAATTCAAATTTTTCTCCACTTTTTTCGTACTCAAACGATGCTGGAATATACTCCTCATTATGCGGATTTTGGTCGTAATACGAAAGAAAATCATTCCAATCTTCTTCGGTTACATTGATAGTTATATGCGCCAATGTTGTCATATCATAAAGATATTCCAACCCATATTGAGCTACGGGCAATGTATCATTTACGCCCCCATCATCAGGCTTTTGACCTCCCGCCACATTAGGCTCACAAGCCACTAACAATAATATAACAAAAACGAATAAAAAATTTAATGGTTTCATGTCAATTCATTATGTTTCTTAATAATACCGGCTCTAAGAGAAAACAAAGTATAAATATAAAGTGTTGTAATAATAATAGAAAAATGATCTCCTCCTATAATAGTATTAATTAAATTCAATATATTAAGCACTATAAACGTATATAATATAGAGAACAAAATTTTTAGTTTTTTAGTTTTTGGCGTCGATAATTCAACACCCATCGTAGTTGGCAATTCTGTCTGTCTTAAAAATAAAAAGTAAAATAAATTTAATGGAATAAAATAAATCAAATTAAAAATATTTTGAGGTACAATTGCTAACATAACTGCATCTTGATAAGGAGAATAATCACCTCGCCACGATCTATAACCATAGTAAAACCAAGTTCCAACAAAATAAATTGCCCACAATATATTTATCACAAAATACATCATCGGTTTATTTAATGTTTTTGTATTCTTAAAATCAGACACATGTCTAATCCTTAAAATCGCACAAAAAATAAATCCAAAGATAGAAAAAGTCAATAATCCATTTACTAAATTCTGAATTCTTATATACAAATCATTACATTCAGCATATTTATCATTATACTCATCTACAGTAATTGCATCGTCATAATACAATTCCAATAATTGTTGCAACTCATTATCTGCGATTTCTCCAACATGTAATGAATATGGCAACAAACACAATCCTAAAAGGAAAATAATAATAAAGACTCTTTGAATTTTCATGGTTTGAAATTTTTATTTAGTCAATATTAAGTCTATCATCGTGTCAACATAAATTTAACACTTACACCCACATTGGTATTCGACATTGGGTATGATGTCGAAATATATGGGCGATTTGTTTGATGATCGCAGAAGAATCTGAAGTTCAATTTCGAACTAAACACATACTCTGCCATAAACTTAATCGTCAATGTTTTGTTACCCGATGTTGCTTGTGTATCTTCGATAGAATCGAGTTTACGCAATAGTGTTGCTATATCTTTGAATGAGAAGTCAAGACGAAGTGTAAGGTCGTTTTTCACTTTCTTTGTTGTCTCTTTGAGTTTGAGCATCATGTCAAAATCTTTCAAGATATAACCTACTCCAACAACCCACTCGTTGCTCGATGCTTCAAGCAATTGATTTGACGCAATATTAAGCGTTAAGTTTCGCTGTTGTTTATACTCCAACTTAGCTGTCATCGAATTTTTCATCGCCATATCGACAGATATAAGCGGATTGAGATTTTCTGTAAGACTAACACTTGCAATGTCGTATGCCGACGATGGTATAGGATTACCCGATGCCACATCGCGCACAAAACCAAGTCCATCTTCGTTCTCTACATAATTCGAGAACGACGAATAAGATCCTACATTATATGTACATTGATATGCATGCTTCAATGTAATGGATTTGAAGTATTTATCTACACCTTTAATTTTTCCTAAACCATCGTACGAAATTGACCAGTTTGGCATCATACTCAAGAAATCTGGGAATAGACTCAATGTCTGCTTATTGACATCTCGATTGGAGTATGCCGCTAAGAAGGCTGGAATCAATACATCGGCTGAATTCAAGTTATATGTACCATTCTCTGCATCATAGCGTTTACCTGCCAATGTAGCATCTTCCATAAATCCATGTGTTGGATATATAGTACCATTATAACGTTGTTGCAATTTATCGGCAATAATAGTTCTATTAGCAAGGAATTGATCGAATGCACGACTATGATAGTTGTTTTCGGCATTACCTTTTCCCCAAAATGCAGATCCAAGTGCACAATAGGTCATACGGAATGTACCATTAAATGTAGTTGGCATACCCACAAACATATACTGAATTGTGGATTGATCTGATGTAACTCGTTTCGAATTCAACTCTATCTTCAAACCTCCAACTGGTTCCAACGACAACTTACCATCAAACTCGGTCGAGAAGTTATATGCCGATGGATTGATAACCGAATCATTCATCACTAACCAACCATTCTCCATCGCTTTTTCAAGATAACCCTCACGTGGCACTCCAAACGAGAAATCAAGTCCTGGAGTCATAACATCGTTTGTCATTGTTTGGCCAAACAACATACCTCCATGATTAAATCCTGGCAACACCAACGAACTCGATTCTTTATACGACACTTGCAATCTACGCACCAACATCAAGAAACGAACTGTGAAATCTGCCACTTGTTTAGCTGGCTTTTCTATATTCGGATTGCGTGTTTCCATCGCAATCTTCAAATTATTTATATTCGCCCTACCTACAAGTTCAATATTGTTTTTATCTAGCACTTTATACTTCACCTTAACTGGTTTACCCGACGCATCTGTGAAGATAATATCGAAGTTGTCGCTATTCAAGCGGTGTGTCACCTTAAGGCTAGCGGTATCTGTGAGGTTAACTGTCTGAGTGAATTTCTTAGGCGTAAATTTCGACTGACGTTTAGTGGTTTTTCTCGATGAGAATTTTTGATTTATTTGTTTGAGATATTTCGACTTATTATATAATGTCTCAAAATTCATTTGTCCATCTGCTTGCCACATTGCAAGGTTAGAAATTGTATTGCCTAATGTCATTCCGTCGGCATACTCAACTCCTGTATCCCAGTTATAAGTTGCACTATATTGTCCTTTAGCGGTGATGAAATCAAGACCTGGAAATTTATTGATTGGCACATCCCACGATGCTGTAAACACTTGTTGATAATCCAACGGACGACCTCCATGTGCCAAACTTTGAGCCACTGTATCTCGCCAATTATCATATTCGTCTGGGAAGAATTTTTTGTTCACTGGCGAATATTTGGTCTCGTCAAAACGCGAATTAGTTGCTGTGCGCAACGAGAATTTTATTGTTTTCGACAAATCGTATTTGAAATCAAAATTACGACTCCATGTAAAGTCTTTAGTAAATGACAAGAGCGAGTTTTTCGAGTCATAGTAATCTACATACATCGCACCTGTCAAGTCTCTCAACTGAGTTTCCGAATAACGACGATTCATGTTGATATTCAGCGCTATCAACGATGGCTCGTAATTGATGTTGAAGTCTTTGATTATCTTCCAATTCTTCAAATTCTTGTTATTCTTAAAAGGCTCCCATGCGCGTGGCGAAGTCGAGAAGTTATAATTAAACTGCCCTGTATACGATCGATTGCTATTACGTTGCACTTCTGGGTCTAAATCTTGCGTTTGTGTATATGCTACCGACACCGAGAAGTTAGCTGGGTCATACACCTTCGGTGTCTTACTCTTAATGTCAACCTTCATATTGGTTACATTAAAACTTTCTGTTATATTTTTAGTCGCCGAAAGAGTCAACAACGAATCACGCTCTTCTTTTGTCTCCAACGCATCTAGCGACTCACTGAGCAAGATATCTTGGTCTAGTGGATTATATTTTGGCTTACTATTCTCCACTCCATAACTATAATAAACTGGTATACGCACATTTGCCTTGTCTGGGAAGAAACGACCAAAGTCTAATTGTGCTGCAAAGTTAACCAAGTAGTAGTCATCAAGACGTCGCTCTTGCAATGTCTCTTCAATACCACCAAATCCTGCAGTCTCATAACGACCAGCCACACTCACCGAACCTACATCCGACAAGTTTACTGCCAAGTTGGCCAATGCTGCCCATCCGCCATCTTCATCGTAATCTGTGAGACGCAATTCATTAACCCAAACCTCTACATTTTTCGACGTACGCGATTGGTTACGCACACCTATCAACATTGTCTGCACATCGCCAAAGTTAGGATTACCCACCACTGTCACTTTGTTTTGTGGTTTCTCTGGGTCATATTCCGAAAATGGTGTCGACATCGTACCATTAGTCGACTTAATTCGCTTATTTCTATTTGTTTTCACCGTTGTGAGCAAGTCGAGTGGGAAGTCAAACATATTCTCTTCTGGCCACACTTTATCTCGCTCTGTAATATTATAATGACCGGCTGGCGTCAATTTCAATGGTATTTCGTATTCATAATAGTTCTGTGTATGGTCACTACCCAAACGAATAAACACTGTGGTCTCATAATCTTGAAGGTTAGAGTCATCGCCTATTATCTGCTCTGCGTGCACAAACATCTGCAATCGTCGATACATACGCATATCGTACACTATGTTTTTATACACCGCACGAGCATCTCCTGGCGCAAGACTAAGCACTTTCATCAACATGGCTTGCTCGTTTTGCTGTGTCAATTGTGGTTGACTTGGGTCGGTCTGACGACTCACTCCCGGAGGCAATACATAGTTAACTGGCTCTTTATTATCATTCTCTTCAATGTTAACCGATGTAACATCGATAGATGCAATGGATGTCGGAGGATTGTTGATTGCAAAAAGGTCTTTGTTATAACCTCGCCATTCACCACGCACCAATTCCAATGTACCGAAACGCAAGTGCATATCATCTTTGAAGTTGGTCATAAACATACGCATGAATCGTATACTCTTGAAGTCACGAATCGAACCAACTCGTTTTTCGTAGTCTCGCACTGGTATTTTGAACTGATACCATGTCACTTTGCTCAACTTGCCATTTGCCAAAGTCACCTCTGTTTCAATCTTATTCACGATGTTATTCTTACCAACTTCCATATCGTTCTTTCTCACCGACACTCTATATTGATAATATTTTTCATACTCGTTGAGTGTGTTATCCTGATTGATATCTTCTGCATTTGGCACTGTTGTTGCCGATGTCGAATAGCGTTCATCACTCAAATCCGATGCTGGCGAATTACCTTCCGCACCATTATATCTCTTGTATCGTTCAAGGATAGTAAGCTCTTCTTCATCATAATCCGAACCACGATAGTGATGATAGTTGTCACTCGCTGGGTCATTCAATGCCGAGAATTTATCTTTCATCAACTCATCTATGGCCGATTGCGACAATACACCTTTCAAATCCGACACGAATTTCTTATATGTATCAAATTCAAACTCATCCTCGGTGCGCAAACCATTGTAACCAACATCTTGATACTGACGAGCATTAAGGTCTCCATCAAATGCCAATACTGTCGATTGTATTCTTGGCACTCGACCCCAATTTGTTCTATCTGTCGCTGTCGAGTCACCATCATTTGGCAATCCGTTCTCAAAGAATTTCTTACCATCTTTCAATATATCTTCGCTGATATCTCCAAGGTTGAAATAAAGGTCACCACCCTCATTTGCGCCTATACTATCGTACACAAATGGGTCCATCAACCAAAATTCAAGATATTCAATGTTAGCAGTCTCAAAGTCCGATGTCTCTATCTTACGCATCATACCACCCCAACGCTTTTCTGGATTGAGCAACTCGCCTGTCAATGGATTTACATTCAAATCCAAGTTATATGGTCCACGCTCTGTTGGATAATAACTTACGTTCAACACTGGCAAATACGACGATTGTCCCAATATCGCATCGCGATTAGGGAACAACTCTTGCTCTTTCACCTCACGTGTCAAGTGATTGCTTTGCAAATCTTTATTCCTACGAATATGCTCTGGTGTTTGTGAGTTCGAACGATTAAATACACTATTGTCTATCGTAAACCAGTTAAACAACGCACGATTCATGCCATACTCTGTGTCGTTTGTCTTTATTGCCTCTGGGAATAATGCTCCTACCGTTGGATCAGATGGCGTAGATGCCAAATGCCAATAGTATGGATATCGAAGGTCTATTGTTGTCTCTGTGCTCTCAAAATCATCTAAATAAGCATACCCTGGATTATTATCTACCTTCTTATGTCCTGGTATCATATGAGCAAATTCGGCATTGAATACCACATTCGATGGCGCTGTAGCATTGATACCAGGTATCGCATCCACTCCTTTAGTCAACCATGCCACATCTCCTCTATATGCCGCATTCAATCCCCACAATGTATTTGCTATAGGCTCTGATCCCATCTCGGTTTTCACCACCAATGGCATCTCACTGAGGTGCATAATCGTACCTCCTACCGAAAAATCTTTCGTAAAGGCATATTCGGCATGCGCACCCACCAAGGTCTTTCTCTGCATGTTAAACATGCTCTGACTCTCCAACTGCACGTCTATATTATTTCCCGATGCCAATATTGCCTGATTCAAGATTGTCACCGTTCCCATCGTATAGTCCACTGTATAGTCCACATTCTCTGTCAATGTCTGACCTCCCGCTGTGACCACTACCGACCCTCTTGGCACATTCATCGCGTTCAATCTTATCACGCTTCCCGAACTTGCTTGGTATTTACCCGACAATCTAAATTTATTTTTCTCGGTCAACTCTTGAGCTACAATTTTTGTTGAGTCATACAACTCTTGAAAACAATATTTATCTGCCACTACATCATCACCTATCATCTTACGCAAGTGTTCGCCAAATGGCTCTACTACAGGGAATATCACTCTACCTGTCGACGAATACATTGTATACCCTTCTACAAAGTCAAACTGCCCATCTGGCATTGGTTCTTTACGCGAATCTAAGCGGTCCAACCCCATCACTTTCACCAACAACTGATTCTTTATCGCCCCATCTGGAATATAGTTCACATACACCCCACTCGAGTCATTCTTATACTGAATATTCAACTTGAATTTCTCTTGTTGCACCTGATTTCCACCAAGATAATACACGTTTTTCATCATCAAATCCCACAATGCTGTTTGTGGCGATGTAGCTGTACCTTTCAACAATTTCACAATCAACGCATTCGGCGCATCTATACCGTCTGTCGAAAATTCACCCACTTGATATGTCTTGCCATTATAAGTATATTCAAATGCCACAGCCAACACCTCATCGTTGTTCAACGCCTGACGCAACGAAATAAAACCCAACTGAGTATTCAATGTATACTCCGATGGTTCCAATCTACGTGCACTCTCTATCTTCTCATAATCTTGCCCTCCAAAAATTTCATACGCATTATATGCTGCATCTAATGTCGAATTACACGATTGTATATCGCGCACGCCATTCAATGCTTTCACTTCATCATACAACGAGTTCACTGCATTATCTGGTTGCAACACATAACCATTTGGCACCCAATAACTATTATCAATTCTCACTCCTTCTCCCAAGTCCATAAATGCCACTATATTACGAGCTTGCTCAAAGTTGCCTCGCTTATTTGTCACCCACACCTCGCATCGAGTAATTGTCACACCCGACATTATATGTGGCAATTTCGACATATTTTGGTCGTATGTATCCCTAAAATAATGTGCCAAAAAGAAGTGCTTATTCTCATCATAATTATCTATCTCCACCTCAAAATCCATCAACTGCGAACCTCCTTTCGAGTTCACATGCTTTGTTTCCGACTGTTGTTGCGATGCCACTGCCGTAACTGTCAATTTTCCAAATTGCAACTCTGTCTTCAAACCAAACAATGCCGAATTTCCTTTTATCAACGACGAGTTCAATGGCAAACTCACATTACCCAAATCTATACTCTTTATTATCTCATCCTCTTTGCCTTGATAATTCAATTTCAACAATTGTTGATCAAAATCAAATGTCGCTTCGGTGTTATAATTCATCGTAAACCCAATCTTATCTCCCACCGTTGCATTCACGCTCAACTGAATATTTTCATCAAAATCAAACGTCGTTGTCTTTCTCAATCGCTCTGCTAATGAGTAGTTTTGCACATTATTATGCTTAACACCAAATGTCAACTCAGCCGAACCTTGTGTCTTAACTTGCACACCACCAGGTCCAAACAACTTCTCTGCCGGACCCAACGAGAATTTCATATCCGTAACACTGAATTTATCCTCATACTCCTCTGTCGCCTTCTTATTCTTCTCTGCCCAATACTCTCCCATCTGTTTTCTCAACGACATCTGCTTATATTCATCTGGTGTCAACGTAAATGCCGACACCAACTCCTCATCCCCCATCATCGTTCTCACAATATAGTTTCCTGTCTCCGGGTCATACTCTATCTTTGTCTCCACATTCGATGGGTCTTTCAAATCCATCGAAGCATCCTCTTGCAATACACCATCTGTAATCTGTAATCTGTCATCTGTAATCTTTTTTACACGAGTTGCCGACTCTGGCGCTGGCACCTTGTCATACATATAATCCTGATGCGCCTCTACATTGTAGTATGGCACATCATCATCTGTCACAACATCCTGTCCAACTGCCCACAACGGCTCAACTACCCCAAGCACCAAACCTGCGCAGCACAACAACAATACTATCTTCTGAAAATAATTCACGATATCTAATATTTAATAAATAATTAAAATTAACAATTAGGTTAGAGGTATTAATTCTCAATTCTCAATTCCTCATTACATCATCGAAAGCGCTCTCTTCACAATCTTACCCACCGCCATCGACGCATCCTCTTTCATCAACTTCTCAACCACTTTCACCGACGCAACCTTCTGGAATCCCAACGCTACCAATGCCGCCACTGCCTCTTCCATATTTTCACTATTAGCCATCGACGACACATTCCCCATTCCTAATTCCTCATTCCTAACTCCCAATTGTATCTTATCTTTCAAATCCACAATAATCCTTTGCGCCGATTTCAAACCAATACCCTTTACCGACTTGATTGCATTCACATTGCCCGTAGCAATCACCTCTTGCAATTCCGCCACCGTGAAGCTCGACAATATCATTCTCGCCGTAGCAGCACCCACACCACTCACCGAAATCAACAACAAAAACAACTCTCTCTCTGCCTTAGTCAAAAAGCCATACAACACGTGTGCATCCTCGCGTATATTTTCATAAACATACAATCTCGCAGCCGACTGCCCTTGCAACTCTTGATACGTCACAAGCGATATATTTAGCATATAGCCAATACCATTTGTCTCCAAAACACAATACGTCGGAGTCAAATCCGAAATTTCACCCTTAATATATTCAATCATAATAAAATATAAATTACTATTATTCAAACCATTATCCTCTACACACAACCCACCACACACAATCTACAAAATTACAAAAAAAAATCCAAACTACAAAATCCACACCCACACATTTTTCAACGCAAAAACACCCCTTTTATTGCCCTCACCCCACCCAACCCGGACACAACAAACACAACATGAACGAACCATACTCAACCACAACGTGACTTTTTGCGATACACGATAACAAAAGGGCGTCGAAGACGTCCAATTATACTTAACTGCTGGTGACCAACGGGAACCTGCAGTAAAAACACACCCCATCCACCCGTCCCCAACGGGGGCGAATCAAATATCCTTTCAACTAAACTGACGAAATTCCCCACCCTCTCCCTACCTACAACATACTATAAATATACTATAAATATAGGATAAATATACTATAAACATATAATAAATATACTATAACCATACCTTCTCTTGCACAATTCAAATATTTTTCGTAACTTTGCACAAACTTAAAACTTAACCACTATGGCAGAAATTACAACCAACTCAATCATCGATTCCATCTCTGGAAAACTCGACAAAGACGAACAAATCGTCTTCCGCACTCGCAATGGCAAAAAAACTGCTTATGTCTATCACAAAAAAGAGCACATTGCCACTGAAAATCAAACCACTTATCGCGAAATTTTCCGCCAAGCATCTGCCAATGCAAAAGCCGACATCGCCAACCCTAAAAAACTCGCTCAATGGCAAAAAGTTGTGGCCGACCCTGAGAACAAATACACCTCTCCCTACTTTGCTGCCCTTGCCCACTACATCAAACAACTCAAAAAGAAATAAAAAAAGGACTCACCCCTCAAAGGTGAGTCCTTTTTTTTATATACCTCGTCCGACAATTCTCAATTCTCAATTCTCAATTCAAAAATTATCTCATAAACATCAATTCCCTATACTTCGGCAACGGCCACATCTCATTATCCACTATCAACTCCAACTTATCTATCTGATAACGTATCTCCTCCAACATCGGAGCAATTCTATCGTGATACACCACAGCCTTTTCTCTCTCACTCTCAATCCTATTCGCCTCTTTCCGTGCCTCAACCAAAGCTCCCACCTGCTCCGAAATAAACCTCATTCTCTCCGATATCTCTTCTACCAACTTAACATTCTCCGCTGTCATCACATCGCCCTTTTCTCCCACAAACAATTGCCTCATCTTTAACACATTATCAACCAATAGTGTCTGATACTCTGTCACTACTGGAATTATATGATTCATCGCCAAATCTCCCAACACCCTCGCCTCTATCTGTATCTTCTTCGTATACATCTCCCATTTCACCTCATTCCTTGCTTCCAACTCTGCCCTTGTCATCACTCCCACTTTCTCAAACATATCAACCACACTATCTTTCAAATAATTATCAAATATCAACGGACACGAAGTCTCACAATCCAATCCTCTTCTCGCTGCCTCTTCTCGCCACTCTTCGCTATAACCATTTCCATCAAATCTTATTGCCTTACTCTCTTTTATATATCTACGCAACACCTTCACTATTGCCGACATCTTCGGCTCTCCTTGCTCTATCAACACATCCACATCTCGCTTAAATTCAATCAATTGATAAGCCACAGCAGCATTCAATGCAATCATCGCACTCGCACAATTTGCCTCCGATCCCACTGCCCTAAACTCAAACCTATTTCCCGTAAACGCAAATGGCGATGTCCTATTTCTATCCGTGTTATCTATGAATAACTCTGGTATTTGCGGTATGTCCAATTTCATACCTTTCTTACCTTTCAATAGCAATATCTCCTCACTTTCGCTCTCTTCAAACGCATCAAGCACTTGCGTCAATTGCGCACCCAAAAACGACGAAATTATCAACGGCGGTGCTTCATGTCCTCCCAAACGATGGGCATTCGTCGCACTCATTATCGAAGCTTTCAACAATCCATTATATCTCCAAACTGCTTTCAACGTATTGACTATAAATGTAATAAATCTCAAATTATCTTCTGCTGTCTTTCCTGGCGATAGCAACATTACTCCCGTATCTGTTCCCAACGACCAATTGTTATGCTTGCCGCTACCATTCACCCCTTTAAACGGTTTTTCGTGCAACAACACCCTGAATCCATGTGCTCTTGCCACTCTCTTCATCAACGACATCAACAACATATTATGGTCCACCGCCAAATTACACTCTTCATATATCGGTGCTAATTCAAATTGATTCGGTGCCACCTCGTTATGCAACGTCTTCACTGGTATTCCAAACTCCAATGCCCTAATTTCCAACTCTTTCATAAACGCAGCCACCCTCTCTGGTATTGCTCCAAGATAATGGTCATCCAACTGCTGATTTTTACTTGCTTCATGCCCCATCAACGTACGACCTGTCAACAACAAGTCTGGTCGCGCAGCATACAATCCCTCATCCACAAGAAAATACTCTTGCTCCACTCCAAGATAAGTTATTACTCTCTTTACCTCTGGATTGAAATATCTACACACATCCACTGCTGCCTTATCCACAGCACTTAATGCCTTCAACAATGGTGCTTTATAGTCCAACGACTCACCCGTATAAGCAATAAATACCGTCGGAATACACAACGTATCTCCCACCACAAACACTGGCGACGATGGGTCCCACGCGCTATAACCACGTGCTTCAAACGTATTTCTTATACCGCCATTCGGAAAACTCGACGCATCAGGTTCTTGTTGCACAAGCAGTTTACCCGAAAATGCCTCCATCAATCCTCCCTTTCCATCATGCTCCACAAAGGCGTCATGCTTCTCTGCTGTACCATCTGTCAACGGCTGAAACCAATGTGAATAGTGTGTCACTCCCAACTCCGATGCCCAACGTCGCATACCACTAGCCACCTCATCTGCTATCGCTCGTTCTAGCGGTGCACCATTATCTATCACGTCAACCAATTTATTATATACATCAATAGGAAGATATTTATACATCTTCTCTCTCGTAAACACATACTTAGCAAAATATTCATTCGGACGCACTTTGGGCACATCCACAAGAACAGCTTTCTTCTTAAAAGCCTCTTCTACAACTCTAAATCTTAAATTCGACATAATCTAAAAAACTCAATATTCAGTTATTTATTCTCAACTCTCAATTCTCCCCCTGTTCATAGGGGGAACCGACGTAGGAGTGAGTGCAGATCCAAGCTTGCTTGAGATATGCCAAACGACAAGGAGGTCGCCGAAGGCAATGGTCCGCAGGACGAGGGGGTTCATTCCTAATTCTACCTAAACCACTTCTTCAACGGCACATCAAATCCCGTCTGACGCATATAATTATACGTCGCCACATTCAACCCCTCCGTAAACCTACTCCAATCTGGCTCATTATCAACCTCAAACGGTATCTCATTATTCGCAAACGGATTTAAAGCCGGCGAAGCCATGGCTTTTTCCGTGAATTCCGTGAATTCCGTGAGAGACAAATCTTCCGTGTGTAGCAAAATATGTCTCGCCCCAACCGACTCCGGATTCCTTCCCGACGGACTATGGCATGTCATGGCATATCTATGCCAAAACGCACTATGTATCAACCCTTCAGCAAACAAATCACGCACTCTACCCAACGAGTCATACAACTCTTTCTCGGTCTGTGTCGGAAATCCATACATCAAATAGGTATGCACCATTATTCCATTCTCCGACAAATTGCGCATACACTCCGTTGCACTCTCTATCGTAACTCCCTTATTTATCAATTTCAACACTCTCGGCGATGCCACCTCCAATCCTCCCGACACTGCTATACACCCCGATTTGGCCAACAAATAACACAATTCTGCAGTGTAAGTCTTATCAAAACGCACATTGGTCCAATACGTTACAACCAATTTTCGCTCTAATATCTCCTCTGCCAATTTCCTCAACAACGCAGGCGGTGCTGCCTCATCCACAAAATGGAATCCTGTATTACCGGTCTCTGCAATCATCGCCTCCATTCTGTCTACGATTATCTTCACATCGCACGCCTCAAACCGCCCGATATAGTCCAAACACGTATCACAAAACGCACATTTTGCCCAATAACACCCATGCGCCAACATCATCTTATTCCATCTACCATCACTCCACAATCTATGCATCGGATTCGTTGTATCCACAAAATCAATATATTTCCCCAAATCCAATCCTCTCGTCGTAGGCGCAGGCAAATCTCCAAATTTCTCATTCTCTTGCACATCCATCTGCGCAAACTCCACCTTACCTTCCTTCAAATATGCCGTTCTCAACAACTCTCCTCCCTCTATCAATCTCTTAAGAGGCAACTCCCCATCGTCAAACGTAATATAATCCACATACCTAAATATTCCCGTATCTGTCATTTGACGCAATTCTGTATTCACATATCCACCTCCCATCACAATCTTAACGCCCTCATACTTAGCCTTTATATATTTAGCACACTTCAACCCTGCCAACAAATTACCCGGAAATGGCACCGACACCCCCACCCAATCTGGTTTCACCTCTTGCAACTTCTTCTCCAACAACTCCAACATCAACTCCTCTATCATATTACCATTTCCCAAAGCCAAGCGTAGCGAGGCTTTTTCTGTGAGTTCCGTGCTTTCCGTGAGAGATATATTCTCTGTGAGAGACATTTTTTCCAACTCCCTCTCAAGTGGCTCAAACTTAGTCAAATATGTACACAATCGCTCTGCATAACGTATCAACTGAAAATGTTCATCCAACAATTGCACCACATCCACCACATTTTTCAAAAACAAACTACACAAATATTTTGCTCTATCCACCTTACCCGACGTTCCAAATGCCCATTCCAACTCTTCTTCTTCTGGCAAACGGTGCATATCTTCCCAAAATCTTAAATCCGAAAATCTATTAGCCAACTGCAAATCTCGCCCCGACAAAAATTTCATCACTGCCTCCACATTGCGTTCATAAAAATGTCTATTCGACACTATTATCCGCAACGTCTTATTCAGTTTCAACTCTCTACTCTCTACCTTATCTTCTACCGCATCAAACACTCGCCCTAATTCTGCTCGAGTAAACAATCTATTTATCAACTCAATACCCAAATCCATCTGCTCCGCTTCAATACCCCTACTACGCAAATATCCCGTCAAATGCGTAATCGACGGATACGGAGTGTTCAACTGTGTCAATGGTGGCAATACAAATAAAATCATAACATCTTAATTTATTAAAGGTGCAAAGTTACATTTATTTTTGCAAATTCGCAACACAATAACACTTTTTCACCTCAAAAAAAAATCATCACACCAACCAAACTTTCACATTTCAATTTTCACATTTCAACTTTTTTTTATACCTTTGCACAACAAAACAAAAAAATATGAATAATTCCTCACTCCTCATTCCTCATTCCTCATTAATAACTATTCTTGGTCCAACTGCAAGTGGCAAAACTACCCTCGCCACTCACCTTGCTGCAAAGATAAATGGCGAAATCATTAGTGCCGACTCTCGCCAAATCTATCGTGGTATGGACCTCGGCACAGGCAAAGACCTCTGCGAATACACTATTGATGGCAAAGAAATCCCATACCACCTCATCGACATCCACCCAGCTGGCTACAAATACAATCTCTACGAATATCAACGCGACTTTCTCAAAGCCTACGACTCAATCCTCCAACGTGGCACTCAACCTATCCTCTGCGGTGGCACTGGGCTCTACATCGAAGCCGTACTCGGAGGCTACCGCCTACTCGAAGTCCCTGTCAACGAACCGCTTCGCCAATCGCTCGAAGGCAAATCCCTCGAGGAATTAAGCCGTATTCTCGACACTTATCCCAACTACCACCGCCACAATCAAACTGATGTCGACACTGTGAAACGAGCTATTCGTGCCATCGAAATCGTCGACTACTATGCTCATAACGAATCTGTCGAAACCTACTATCCTACTCTCAACCCTATCATCATCGGCGTTGACATCGACCGCGAACTCCGTCGCGAAAAAATCACTCGTCGCCTCAAAGCTCGCCTCGACGAAGGTATGCTCAACGAAGTGCAAGGCCTACTCGATAGTGGCATCCACCCCGACGACCTTATATATTACGGATTGGAATATAAATTCCTCACTCAACACCTAATCGGCGAACTCACATTCGACGAAATGTTCAAAGGCCTCGAGACTGCAATCCACCAATTTGCCAAACGCCAAATGACTTGGTTTCGTGGTATGGAACGCCGTGGTTACACAATAAATTGGATAAATGCCGACCAAACTATCGAACAAAAAGTAGCTCAAGTCCTCGAAATCATCAACAAAAAGTAGGAATATGGCATACTATATCCATTATACACCACTCACAAAACACTAACAATCAACACATAACAAATAAAATACAAAAAAGTAACAAAAACATTTGGTCAATTCACAAAAAAGTTGTAACTTTGCACTGCTTTTGAGAAAAGAGCATTGCACAAAATAAAAAGCAATTAATTTAATGCCGAAAGGCAAATAATTATGAATTGTGAATTATGAATTGTGCATTAATAAACGGGATGTAGCGCAGTCCGGTTAGCGCACCTGCTTTGGGAGCAGGGGGTCCCAGGTTCGAATCCTGGTATCCCGACAAAATTTAGAGTATAGATTACAGATATCAGAGTACAACTCTCAATCTCTAACCCACAACCTCTAACCTTTAAACTAAATTACGGGATGTAGCGCAGTCCGGTTAGCGCACCTGCTTTGGGAGCAGGGGGTCCCAGGTTCGAATCCTGGTATCCCGACACAAGTAGAGACGCAATATTTTGCGTCTCTTTTTTTATAATCACTACTGAATTACTCATATAAACTCTCTTTTTTTTGCAATAAGCAAGAGCAATCAAGTTCACTTGGATTGCCGAGCGTAGCAAAAATTCTTAATTCTTAATTCTCAATTCTTAATTCTCAATTCTCAATTCAATTATGGAAGCTCAAGGAAAAGTAATTGCTATACTAGAAGCTCGTAGCGGTGTTAGCAAAGCTGGTCGCGAATGGATGTCACAAGAATACGTCATCGAAACTCCAGGTCAATACCCAAAACGCATATGTTTCAACCTTTTTGGCGCTGATCGCATCAACGAGGCCCACATCCAAATGGGCGAAGATATCATCATCGAATTCGATATTGATGCTCGCGAATGGCAAGGCAAATGGTTCACATCAATCAATGCGTTCCGCGTAACTCGCCCTACTGCAGTAGCTCCAATGGCTGGCGAACCAACAATGCAAGATGCCCCTTTTGCAGCAGACCCGTTTAACCAACCTGCACCAATGCAAAATGCCCCATTTAGCGACTCATTGCCTATCGACTCAGGCGATGACCTCCCATTCTAAAAAAATTCAATCAAAATAAAACAAAAAAAGAGTATGACTCAATCGAGTCATACTCTTTTTTTCGTTGTGGAGCTGACGGGAGTCGAACCCGTGTCCGAACGAGGAAGCAATACGCTTTCTACATGCTTATCTTCGCCTTGATTTTCGTGTGCCAGCAAGACCGAAGCCACCAACTGACACCTTATCTGCTAAAATCTCATCAGCAATGCACAGCCACTACTGACCAGCCCCGAATTTATAGCACCTCTAAACCAGACCGCCTCGGCGCGATGGCATCTGAGAGATGTCTTGTTTCAGCACCTGGTGCCGAAATTAAGCTAATCTACTATACTTCGATTAAGCAGCAAGAGCGTAAGTATTTTCGCCAATTATAGTTTATCTGCTATGATTAAAGTGCTTAACAGACAATGCACTGCATGCTTACATACCTCTTCTACCCGCCGTCAAAACCAAACAGCCCCAATATCAATAAGTAGGAATGAGCAAGGAATGAGGAATTACCCATTAGGGTTATAAATTCCTAATTCCTAATTCCTAATTCCTAATTTATTTTGCGTAACTTACAGAACGAGTTTCGCGAATTACAGTAATCTTAACTTGACCTGGATATGTCATTTCGTCTTGAATACGTTTTGCAATATCATAAGAAAGTGTCTCTACCGTCTTATCATCCACTTTGTCTGCACCTACAATCACACGAAGTTCACGACCCGCTTGAATTGCATAAGTTTTAACAACACCTGGATAAGACAATGCAAGATTTTCAAGATCATTAAGACGTTTAATATAAGCCTCAACTATTTCACGACGTGCACCTGGACGAGCACCTGAAATAGCATCGCAGACTTGTACGATTGGAGCAAGAAGTGAAGTCATCTCAACCTCATCGTGGTGAGCACCAATTGCATTACAAACATCTGGTTTCTCTTTATATTTCTCAGCAAGATTCATACCGAGAATTGCGTGTGGAAGTTCTGGTTGATCATCTGGCACTTTACCAATATCGTGAAGAAGACCAGCACGTTTCGCCTTTTGTGGATTCAAACCAAGTTCAGCCGCCATAATAGCACAAAGATTGGCTGTTTCACGAGCATGTTGGAGAAGGTTTTGTCCGTAAGACGAACGATATTTCATTTTACCTACAAGGCGAATGAGTTCTGGATGAAGACCATGAATACCGAGGTCAATAGTTGTACGTTTACCAATTTCTACAATCTCTTCTTCTACTTGTTTACGCGTTTTAGCCACTACCTCTTCAATACGAGCTGGGTGGATACGTCCGTCAACAACAAGTTGGTGAAGTGCAAGACGTGCAATTTCACGACGAACTGGGTCAAAGCCCGAAAGCACAATAGCCTCTGGTGTATCGTCTACAATAATCTCAACTCCAGTAGCTGCTTCAAGAGCACGAATATTACGTCCTTCACGGCCAATAATACGACCCTTAACCTCGTCGCTTTCTATATTAAACACAGTAACCGAATTCTCAATAGCAGTTTCTGTAGCAACACGTTGAATTGTTTGAACGATAATACGCTTAGCTTCTTTATTAGCTGTAAGCTTAGCATCCTCCATCATTTCATTAACATAAGCCATAGCTTCTGTCTTAGCCTCGTCTTTAATAGAGTCAATGAGTTGAGTCTTAGCTTCTTCGACCGAAAGACCTGCAATAGCCGAAAGTTTTTCAGTCGCCTCTACTTGAAGTTTGTCAAGTTCTACCTGTTTTGCATCAACAAGAGTAAGCTGTTTTTCTAGATTTTCACGGATAGCATCAACTTCTGTATTTTTGCGATCCAACTCTTTTTGTTTTTGATTTACCTGTTGTTCTTTTTGTTGAGCGCGATTTTCGATCTGTTGAGCGCGATTCTCCGATTGTTGTATTTTAGAGTTACGTTCAGCTACTTCTTTCTCGAATTCGGCTTTCATGTTTAGAAATTTCTCTTTTGCCTCAAGGAGTTTATTACGTTTAAGAGTCTCTCCTTGATCTTCTGCATCTTTAAGTTTGCGAGCCACCTTACCTTTCATAGATGCGTTTACGCCAAAATACCCAGCTACGCCACCTACAACAAGTCCAGCAACTGCAAGAATAATCGAAAGTGTCATGGTCAATGATTTGTTATTAATGATTAATTATTAGTTAAATAAAAAAACGCATTTCTTACATAAAAACAAACGTAAAAAATGCGTGATACTATATATATAATGGTGCACAACGCACCTTGATATATTCTTCAGTCAATATTGTCAAGTTCTTGTTCTATCAACGACGAAAGTTCTTCCATTATTGACATCGGGGCAGTATGCTGTTGCATTTCAAGCGTCACGGCCTCAACAGCCATCTCATATGCCACCATTGACAAAATATCTGGATAAGGCAAACTAAACTTACTATTATAAACAGATATACGCTCATTCAAAATCTTTGCAGCATTGCGATATACTTCCTCTTTCTCTTCCGGAATCAACAATTTAGTCGTGAATCCATTGATTTTGATAGTAATGACGCGTTCTTTATCCATTTTGCGTTAATCTATTTCGTTCAGCAACCCTAAACATTTATCTATATCACGCACCAATTGAGCTATTCTAGCATCAGCCTCACGTTTACTCTTCTCATCCCATCCATAAGCTTTTGCCAACTTCAATCGGCTATAATTCGCATTCAACTCTACTATTTTCGCCTGTGCTTCGGTCAATTCTTGTTGCTTTAGTGCTAAATCTTCTTTAAGTTTACCATTTTCTTCCTTCAATTTTCGGTAATTATCAAGAAGCGTAAACACTTGACTTTCAAGCATATTAACACCATCTGTTTTTTTATCACTCATAGCAGAATCAAAACTTTCACAAAATTACAACTTTTTATTGATATTACCAAATTTTTCAAGCCCTTTTTTCAAATAAAAATATTAAATCGTCACAACATCCTCCCCAGCAAACAACAACCCTCCTCATAAGATAACCCTACCTTCAAGCAACCTATGCCGAAGAAGACTGACACTCCCCACACGCCAACACACAAAAAAAGAAAGGCTATGCAAAATACAACTTTCAACATAGCCTTTCTACATATATACATTAACCTCCTAAGGTCAAATATCAAGAACTAACACTTATCATTTCTTTTCCACTTTAGCCTGCGGCTTAGCAATCGCATCTCGCATTTGAGTATCTGCCTCCATATTTTTCATACGATAATAATCCATAATACCAAGATTACCATTACGGAATGCTTCTGCCATTGCACGCGGCACCTCTGCTTCTGCCTCTATTACCAAGGCCTTAGCCTCTTGTGCCTTTGCTTTCATCTCTTGCTCTAGAGCAATAGCCATTGCTCTACGCTCTTCTGCTCGCGCCTGAGCAATATTCTTATCTGCCTCAGCCTGATCAATTTGCAATGCTGCACCAATATTTTTACCAACATCAACATCGGCTATATCAATAGACAAAATTTCAAACGCTGTACCAGCATCAAGACCTTTACTCAACACCAATTTAGAAATAGAATCTGGATTTTCTAACACTTGCTTATGGGTTTCACAACTACCAATCGACGATACAATACCCTCACCTACACGAGCAAGAATTGTATCTTCTCCAGCTCCACCTACCAACTGACGAATATTTGCTCGCACAGTTACACGCGCTTTTGCCAAAAGTTGAATACCATCTTTTGCCACCGACGACACCACTGGCGAATCAATAACTTTTGGGTTAACCGACATCTGCACCGCTTCAAATACATCGCGACCAGCCAAATCAATTGCCGTTGCTGTCTTAAACGAAAGTTCAATATTCGCCTTTGCTGCCGAAACCAATGCATGCACTACACGCACCACATGACCTCCTGCCAAATAATGAGCCTCAAGATCATCTCTAGTAATATCCACCAAACCCGCCTTATGGGCCTCAATCATTGCATTTACAATAATCGATGGTGTCACCTTACGAAGACGCATCATAAATAACTGTATGAGCGAAATCTTTACGCCCGATACTCTAGCTGTAAGCCACAAACCAAAAGGCACGTAAAAAAAGAAGATACTAAGCAGTATCACAACCAATACGATGCCCGCAATTGTCAAAATAGTCATAATTAAAAAAATTTAGTTATTCAATAGTATTTATTTAGGTTCTACAACAAGCACATTGCCTTCTACAGCTACTACCTCAACTGCTACTCCTCCATCCACAAATCCATTACGCACCTTTGCCTCATAATCTTCACCATTCACCATCACCTTACCCATAGGTGCCAAGCGCGACAACGTGCGCCCTTCATCTCCTACTGCCACATTCGACATATTATAGAGATTATCCGACTCCAACTCTTTATTCAATGCCATCTTATCCAATGGTTTACCTTTTAAAAAATACACCACTGCGGCCAACAACACCACTGCCGACACAACCACTACAATCCAACCCGCCGCCTCACCTATCTTCGCAAAAGCATACCATATAGCCGCGCCAGTAAACAATGTACCTACCACACCTCCTATCGAAACGCCTGGCAAAAAGAATATTTCAAGAATAAAAAAAGCTATTCCTAAAACAACAAACGTAACAACTAAAATTATATCCATAATATATCAAAAATTATAATTCCAACACTCTCAACTCTTCTCTACGTGTCTGCAATATATATTCATCAAACAACTCTTTATTTCTACGCACCTTCCTCTCCAATTCTAATATCTCCTCACGCAACGCACTCTGATCTTCTTCGCCCTCAGCAAAGAAAAACTCACGACGCTTACCCTCCAACTGTTTTTTCAACAACAACAATTCCTTATCTACTTCTTGAGCCTTCACATACAATAACTTAGCTTCTTCACTCTCAAACTGCGTCATTCGAGTATAAACTATTCCATCATTTACAAAAAATTCTATCTCTGCCGTAGTTTCTTCTTTCGCATCAACATCTTCCGAATCAGGCTCCACCTTCAAACTCGCTTTGCGATAAACCCTCAATTGTGCCGCCCTACGCTTATACTCATCATCTTCCGCCTTTATCAACATCTTTTCTCTATTTGGCACAAATTCATAAACCACTACCGTATCCTCATGCTGAAATCTATCTGTTGCAAACCATCCTATATGTGTCATCTCATCAAACACATAAAAATAATCATTCGCCGGAGAATTAAACGGCATACCAATATTCACCGGAGTAGAATAATCCTCAATTGTACTATTATATCGAGTTAAAAATATATCATAACCACCCAACGAATTATGTCCTTTCGATGCAAAATACAACGTAACTCCATCTGGCAATTCAAATGGATAATTCTCATCTTCCGACGTATTCAACACCTTCGACAAATCCAACGACTCACTCCACCCTTCTACCAAACGATATGACACATTCAAATCCAACTGAACGCTATCTCTCTTATCCGCAAATAACATCTTATCCCCTCGCCCTGTATAATAAGCCAACCTACCACTCTCTCTATCTTCATCCTTGTTATACCAATCCAACTTTCCTAACTCACGAGGCAACCTATATGCCGACAACAATTGCGACTTATGCACCTTAACACTATCTACCACAGCAACATCCTCCACTCGTTCCAACATACTCACACCGAGATTCATCACCGAAAGTCTGTCACTATAAACCTTCAACAAACTATCTTGTCCTTCTCCCAATGTCTCTATATAAGCCGCAAGCGCAGCTGATGCTTCATCAAATCTATACTCCTCAAAGTATATCTCTGCCAAAAATATATTAGCCTTATCAACCCCTTTTTCTAGAGCTTTCTTAAACAATTTTTGTGCTTCATCTATTCGCCCCAATTCATACAAACAACGCGCTGCTTGGTATCTCAACACATAATCTCTTGTATGACTACTCATCAATCTCGAATACACCTCATACGCCTCTTCATAACGCTTCTCATTGAACAACTTCTCACCCTCACTTCGCGTCTGTGCTCCCACTTCCACACTCATCACACAACACACCATACTCAATAAAATCAAATATATTCTTTTCATTTTCAATTTCTATTTTCTCTAAAACAAATAAGTTGCACCATCTCTCGCCGCAAATGTATTCTCAAACACAGCACGCGCCTCATCCAAAAACACTTTACTATCTGTATAACGAGCCGAATAATGTCCTATTATCAATTGTTTAACTTCTGCCTTCTTTGCCAACATAGCCGCTTGCTCTGCACTACTATGCAACGTAGCCTTTATTCGTACAATATCTTCTTTCAAAAATGTCGACTCATGATACAAACAATCCACACCATGTATCAAATCCAAATGTTTCTCTGTATAGGCCGTATCCGACATATAAGCAAATTTCTTTGGCGGAGTCGGTTCGGTTGTCAATCTACTATTGGGCACCACTTCACCTTCTGGAGTCACATAGTCTGCTCCCGCCTTTATAGCTCTATACTGCACCATTGGCACCTCATACGCATCCAACATCTTCTTCACCAAATGCCTCTCCGTAGGCTTTTCTTCAAACAAAAATCCACTCGACGGCACTCTGTGCTTCAACGGCAATGTCGTAATTTTCACACTCCTATCATCATATATCACCTCACTCTTGTATGGCGAAAATGGTTCAAACTTAACTTCAAACGGAAATTCTGAACAAAAATATTTAACTTGTGGGGCCAACAATCCCTCCAAATCCGGATGCGAATGTATTGTTATATCTGCCGTTCTGCCCAACATCCCAAGTGTCGAAATCAACCCTATCAATCCAAAGCAATGGTCTCCATGAAGATGACTAATAAAAATATGATTCAATCGAGCTGTATGCACACAATTTTGTCGCATCCTAATCTGCGCTCCCTCGCCACAATCTATCATAAATTGCTTATTCCGCATCTCCAACACCTGCGACGTATGAAAGGCATCGCCCCTTGGCAACGCCGATCCCGACCCCAATATCGTCAATTTCAATTCACTCATTTTTTTAGATATATAGTAACGAATAGCTCAACTTATTCCCTATTCCTTATTCCCTAATCAAAACCCACGCATCCGGAAATTTATCTTTAATTTCAGCAATCTTCACTTTTGCCTCTTTATAGGTATCGTATGTCATCAACAACACACGATACATTCCTTTATCATTTTGCACAAGTATCGGCTCATAACCCAGACGCATCTCTGCTTGCAATCGCAAAGCATTATCTTTATTTCCAAACGAACCTATCACTACATGATATTTCTTCAACACTACATTTGTCTGACCTTCCACCACTTCAAATTTTTCCGCACGTGTCACCTCTTTTTCTACTTCCACCTCTAGTGTCGGTACTACTACCACTGGAGCTGGCACAAATGTTGGTTCCTCAACAACTTCTTGTTGTTTCTCCTCTTGCACCACCTCTGTCTGACGCCCTACTGGAGCAGGCGTTGGTGCCACTTCCGGTTTATTTTCATTTTGCTTCTGCAATTCTTCTACCGTAACTCGCCCTTTTGCACTTTGATAGGCACCCGGCGCATTTTGTATTTTACAACTCGTAACAATCAGTGCTACAACTACTACTATTACACAAATTATTCCTTTTCTTTCCATATCTTTCATACTTTTCATATATTGTGCAAATATACTGATTTTTATTGAACTGACAAAAATATTTTGACACTTTTTCAACACTATTTTTTTTGCGTAACAACTATCTATTTTCAACTTTAATTCGTAACTTTGCACTTCAATTCTAACTAACAAACGCAATAGATGAAACCTCAACTTTTCACTCGCAGTTATTGGGCTATATTAGGCGCAAATTTTATGCTCTTTTTCGCCTTCTACCTCATCATGCCAATCCTCCCTTTCTATCTTAAAGAAATTTTCAACACTCCAAACTCTCTCATTGGCATAATCCTGGCTTGCTACACCATAGCTGCTCTCACCATCCGCCCTTTTGCTGGATATCTCCTCGATGCCATGGCGCGCAAACCTCTATATGTTGCCACATATTTCTTCTTTGTCTTATTTTTCGGCGGATATATTGTAGCAACATCCATATTTATCGTAATCATCGTACGAGCACTACAAGGTCTAATGTTCGGCATCGTCACCGTTGGTGGCAACACTGTCGTCATCGACATTATGCCTTCCGAACGCCGTGGCGAAGGCCTTGGCTATTACGGACTTGCCAACAACATTGCTATGGCTTTCGGACCTATGGTCGGACTCTTCCTCCACGACTATTTCTCTTTCAACACTATCTTCGCCATCGCTATTCTCACTGGTACTATAGGTCTCATTCTTGCCTCTTGTGTTCGTACCAAACAAAAACCACCAGTCAAACGACCTCCTATCTCGCTCGACCGCTTCCTCCTCATCAAAGGCCTTCCTGCCGGATTAGCTCTACTCATGCTCTCTGTCCCTTATGGCATCACATCTACCTATATTGCCGTCTATGCTCAAGAACTAAATCTCTCTATCTCAAGCGGACTATTCTTCACTTTCATGGCTGCAGGCATGATGACATCTCGCATATTTTCTGGCAAACTAGTCGACCGAGGCTACGTCTCGCAAGTCATATCCACAGGCATAATCCTTGTCATTATCTCATATTTTGGCCTCGCTGCATGCCTACCCATCAGCCAACACTACCCCGCATTATTGTCTGCCATATTCATCATCATAGCCCTACTCGTCGGCACTGGATTTGGCATAATCTTCCCTGCCTACAACACTCTATTTGTCAACCTTGCCGAACACAATCAACGTGGCACTGCCAATTCTACCTATCTCACATCGTGGGATATCGGCATTGGCTTTGGACTCGTCATCGGTGGCATCGTCTCTCAACACACCTCTTTCGCCTATGCCTACCTCATCGGTGGCACCCTCTGCCTCATATCTGCCATCTATTTCACCCTCTACGTAGGCCCACACTTCAACCGCCACAAACTCAGATAGATAACAGATAATAAAATTAAAATTCACTCTAACCTATAAAGTAAGCATAAACGCCGGATGGCAAATGAACATTGCGTAAAAAGCGTAAAAAAAAATTGATATAAATTCGTAAAACGACGATTTCTGGCGAGGTTACTTAAGACTAAATCGAAGTTCGAAATCTACGGGCAAAAACTATATTGTGTGGAGCAGTTCGTTTGCCCGAGTTTCAATCGCTGTAGGATTTATTGCTATCCTTTAGCGTTTTTAAGCATAGCACAAGACTTTTGGTTACTTTTGGTCACAAAAGTAACAAATAAAAATCTAAAATATGAACTTACTCAAAAACTGGACACTACCAATAGCAATGCTCATTGGCTCTTTGGGCTATAAAGTGATGGACTATCTCTCTTTCATCACTCCCTATCTCATTTTCACAATGCTTTTGCTCACTTTCAGCAAAATCTCTCTCCGCGACCTTCGCCCTCGCCTATCTCACCTCTACCTACTCTGCATCGAAATCATCGGAGCCATAGCCATCTACTACCTATTAGCCCCATTCGACCAAATCGTAGCTCAAGGAGTCATGATTTGCATCATATGCCCTACAGCAACTGCCGCCGCTGTCGTAACTGGCAAACTCGGTGGCAACGTAGCCAGCATCACCACCTACACCCTCCTCTGCAACATCGCCGTCGCATTCGTCATCCCTGCCCTATTCCCCCTCATCTCCAATGGCATAACCAACTTTCAACTCTCAACTTTCAACTCTCAACTCTTAACTATTCTACAACGCATCTTCCCCCTCCTCATCTGCCCATTCCTACTCGCACAACTCATTCGACTAATCGCACCTAAAATCAATTCTAAACTCACCTCCATCAGTGGTCTAGCATTCTATATGTGGGCCATCGCCCTCACCATCGCTATGGGTATGACCGTCCGCTCTCTCATCGAAGAACCAACCGACATCACCACTCTCATCTATCTCTCGCTCGGCTCGCTAATCGCTTGCCTATTCCAATTCTTCACTGGCAAAGCCATCGGCAAATCCACCAACGACACCATTGCTTGCGGACAATCGCTCGGACAAAAAAACACTATCCTCGCCATCTGGATCTGCTCTGCCTATCTCAACCCTGTCACTGCCCTCGCTCCTGGCCTCTACGTCATCTGGCAAAACATTTTCAACTCCACCCAACTCTATCTCGCTCGCAAAAAATAGTTATTGTAAATCGTACCATAACTACTATCAATAAAATACAATAACCCCCTCCCTACCCTAAATATACTATACAGCAACCTGCAAGCAACCTTCACCCTACCTTCTCCACCCCCTCCAAAATACAATAAGTCCTCTCCAATACGCACAAAAATTCCCATAAATTAGTCATAAATCCAAAACACAATTTACGCCTAATTTATGGGATTTTTACGTTCAGAGATATTTATGTCCTTATATCTTTCTATCAGAAAAACTAACGCATAAAAGTCTCTCTTTCTTCTGCCAAAATACGTCGCAGACGTAGCAAGACGTATGTAAAGAAAAAAATTATGTCCTTATGTTATTCTGTCTTTAAAAAATATCATTCTGTCTAAAAAATCATCAAATCGTAATAACAGAATATCCCTCCATAATCAACCTACGCACACTCGGATGTTTCTTATACTCCGAAATCAACGGAATTCCTGCCTCTTTCACATGCAATCCTTGCTTAAATCCCGCAGTACAATACTCACATGCTCCTGTAATATAAGGCTTCACCTCCATATAAATTTTATGTAGCGGATGCTCCTCTTTTTCCAATTCTGCAATCCATTTAGTACCTGCGCCCGAAAAGATAAATTTCAAATCATCATCATTCTCCAACGCCTCTTTCGCCATCATAAAGGCATTCGACATTCTGCCCAAATTCTCAAGTCTGTCTGTGTCACACAACACAAATAATGCAATTTTCATAACAATCCTATTTTTTTAAGGTTAATAAAAAAGTCTCACTATCTCTCCCTCAAAATCCATGCCAATTCTTCAATAAATAATCATAAACCCCTTATAAGCAACTTGGAGTAATAAAATTCTATTCAGTACATTTTCTATATTATCATTTACTAATACCATTTTCTATTCTTTTAAACATATCTTCAACTAAACTATATCCATTTGTCAAATACCAATCAACATCAATATGATAATTAGTATTTGTGGTTTCGTTTAGTTGTTTTTTCTTATTTTCAAAATCTTTAAATTCTATAGCGATTGTATCGCCAACTTCATTTATTAGATGTAATTTATTCATATACAAATTTGTTTAAATATAAATATCTTATTTTTTGTAAATATACAATTATTTCTCAAAAAAACAACTTTCACACTATTAATCAAGCAACCATCAAACCAACCTTAATATCATCCCATGTCTTAATTACTCCAATTGACATGGCAAACATATGAGCAAATCTCTCTGATGCACTCATTCTTCTTGTATTCCAACGGAATACTGCCAAAAATTATGAACCGAAGGTCTTTGAACCGTTAGGTGAAAAAATTATGAATTAATTTCTAATTCTCCAAAATTCTGGATACAAGTTATTACACCTATTCCCAATATTTTTCACCCATCCAAGTGGCAACCCTCCGTATGTCACAAGCACAAACCCTCGTGGCGCATCTGCCAAAACTATTGCCTCTTTCCTCAAGAATGATATAGCCTCTTCGTATGACAACTCTACCTCTGGGTAAGCTCCTCTCTCATACACTTGCGACAATGCCAACGCCGCCTGTGGTATCAAATCTTTCCCCTTTTGCTCATACATCTGCACTCCAAACATCAACACATTCAACATCTTACGACACTCTTCCACCAAATCCACCCTCTCCTTCTGCACTGCATAATACCTACCCTCACTCTCCACAACTCCATAATCCCCCCTCAACAAATCATCAGTCGTAAAATGAACATTCTGTGCCGATTGCTTCGCCTTCTTATCCTTCCTCTTCTCGCTCTTACTCTGTAATCTGTTATCTGTAATCTGTAATCCGTAATCTGTAATCTGTTTTCTCACCGCCGCCATAAACAATCCCTCGCCTCTCGTCTTATGTGGCAAAAATCTATATCCTCTCGCCGTCTCTGTTATCATCCAATCATCCCCTATCTGCAATGACAAATACTCTGCCTCCATCTCATCTATCAACCACTGCACTTGCTCTTCATTCTCATGACTATTAAAGGTGCATGTACTATAAATCAACACTCCCCCTGGCTTCAACACCTCCCAAGCCGACTCCAATATTTCTCTCTGTCTCTCTACGCACATCTCCACATTCGCAGGACTCCACTCCTCTCTTGCTCGCTCATCTTTCCTAAACATCCCCTCGCCCGAACATGGCGCATCTACCAATATCGCATCAAATCTGCTCTTCAATTTCTCAAAATGTCGCGGTGCATTATTCGTCACCACACAATTTGGCGCTCCCCATTTTGTTATATTCTCCACCAACACATGCGCTCTTTGTGGCACATACTCGTTCGACACCAAAAATCCCTCTTCCGACAAATATTGCGCTATTGCTGTCGATTTTCCCCCAGGCGCTGCACACATATCAAGCACAACTGCATCTCTCTCAACCAATTGCTCCAATGCCTGCCACACAAACATCGACGATGCCTCTTGCACATAATATGCCCCGGCATGAAACATCGGGTCATACGTAAACTTTGGTCTCTCTGCCAAATATCGTCCCCACTCACACCATTTCACAGTTGAAAGTTGAGTACCACATATCCAATCTGCCTGAATCGTCGGACTAGTCCTACTGGTCTGACTCGTCTGATTGTCAAAACAATCACCCTCCAACTGTTGACCGTCGACCGTTGACCGTTGACCGTTAACTCTAATACTCACCGATGGCTCAGCCGACAATGCATCTACAAACGCATCCCACTCGCCATCGCCTATCACTCCTCTCACCAGCTCCTCAAACCCCTTAGGCAACACTATTTTATCTTTTGCTTCCATCATAATTCTGTTTTTAGTTTTTCTACCTCTTCCGACAACAATTCCCACTCATACATCTTTGCATCGAGCGTATGTTTCACTTGCTCATACTCTTTCAACAATGCCTCGCCTGTCTCCCCTTCTGCAAACTTCGCCTCTATCTCTCCTATACGCTCCTCTGCCTTCTCTATATCGCGCTCCAATCCCTCTATGTCTCGCTCTATCTTGCGTATCTTCTTCGACACCTCTTTGCGCATCTCATAGTTTATACGCCCCTCCGACTTCTCTATTTTATCCGACACGTCTGACAAGTCCGACTCGTCCGATTTCTCACCTTGTACCAATGCAGTCGCTCTCAAATATTCCTCTATTCCACCCAAGTGTGTCTTCACCTTTCCGCCACCGAATTCATACACTTTTGTCACCAAACCATCTAGGAAATCCCTATCGTGCGACACCAATATCACTGTTCCATCAAATGCTTGTATTGCCTCTTTCAACACATCTTTCGACCTCATATCCAAGTGGTTTGTCGGCTCGTCAAGTATCAGCAAATTCACTGGTTCCAACAACAATTTTATCATCGCCAATCTACTACGCTCTCCTCCCGATAGCACTTTCACTTTCTTCTCCGATGCCTCTCCGCCAAACATGAACGCGCCTAATATATCACGTATCTTGGTGCGAATATCGCCTACTGCCACATAGTCTATCGTGTCAAACACTGTCAAATTCTCGTCCAACAACGATGCCTGATTCTGTGCGAAATAACCTATCTTCACGCCGTGCCCCAACTTCATCGTGCCTGAATGCTCTATCTCTTGCATTATACATTTCACGAGTGTCGATTTTCCCTCGCCATTCTTACCCACAAATGCCACTTTCTCTCCTCTATGTATCTGCAAATCAATATTATTTAGCACCACATGGTCGCCATACGCTTTTGTCAAATGCTCTATGTCCACTGGCAATACGCCCGAGTGTGGTGCTGGCGGAAATTTCAATCTCAATGCCGAATTGTCTTCCAAATCCACCTCTATCCTCTCCAATCTCTCTAATGCCTTTATGCGCGATTGCACCTGCACTGCTTTTGTCGCTTTATATCTGAATCTTTCAATAAAATCCTCTGTATCAGCAATCATTTTCTGCTGATTTTCGTACGCTCGCAACTGTTGCTCTCTGCGCTCTTTGCGCAATTCTACATATTTTGTATATGGCACTTTGTAGTCATATATCTGCCCCAACGATATCTCTATCGTGCGCGATGTCACGGCATCTAGGAATGCTCTATCGTGCGACACCAATAGTAGCGACGACGACGATGTTGCCAAAAACTGCTCTAACCATCTTATCGACTCTATATCAAGGTGATTAGTCGGCTCGTCGAGCAACAATAGGTCTGGTCGCGACAACAATATCTTTGCCAATTCTATACGCATACGCCATCCGCCCGAAAACTCCGACGTTGGTCTATCAAAGTCTGTGCGCAAAAATCCCAAACCTATCAACGTGCGCTCTATCTCCGACATCATATTGTCTGCCCCCATCAATGTCAATCGCTCATTTTCCATCGACAAATGCTCTATCAATTCGGCATATTCTGCGCTCTCATAGTCTGTCCTTTCTGCCAACTCTTGTGTCAATCGCTCCACTCGTTTCTGTGTATCTATCACGTCGCCAAATGCCGTCTTTGCCTCATCCATCACGGTTTTATCGTCGTTCACCAACAAGTGTTGTGGCAAATACCCAATCTTAAAATCTTTTGGCATCGACACTCGGCCACCCGACGATTGTTGCAATCCGGCAAACACCTTCAGCATTGTACTCTTACCTGCACCATTCTTACCCACAAGAGCTATCTTCTCTTTCGGATTCACCAAAAACGACACCTCTTCAAACAGCGGCGTCCCCGTAAAATCTATCGTTAATTTTTCTACTGATATCATAATTTATTTATCTTTTAGACATGAAGACATGAGAACATGATTTTTTATTCCTGTATTCCTGTCTTCTTGTCTTAAAACAAAAGTCTTCCTGTCTTTCTAAGTCTATAAAGTTTTCCATAAAAACATAAAATGCGCCACTGTTCCCATCAACACAAACAAGTGCCACACCAAATGAAAGTATCTATATTTCTTATGGTTAGCATAAAACACAGCTCCGCCCGAATACGCCAATCCTTCTATCAACAACCACCACAATCCCTCTGCTGACGTCGCATCCCACACTGGTCGTGCCACAAACACCACGCTCCATCCCATCGCCAAATATATTATCAACGACAATCTTGGAAACTTCCCTATTGCCAACAGTTTATACACCATACCGCCTATCGCCACTGCCCACATCACTCCGAATCCTATCCATCCTCCTACGCCTCCGAGTATCGACAACCACACTGGCGTATAACTCGCTGCTATCAACACATATATCGACACATGGTCGAATATCCTCAACCGTGCTTTTCGCTCCCCTGGCTCTGCCCAATGGTATAGTGTCGATGCCAAATATTGCATAAATGCACCTATCGCAAACACCACTACACCAACCTTATACGCCCAATCGCACCCATCGCACTTCGCCATCAACACCCAACACATCCACACCGCAACCACACACCCCACCTCATGCGACCACGCATTCAATTTCTCTTCTTTCATATTTTATTTCTTTTTTTTTGACATGAATTTTTGTGATAAGCGAGAGCAACAAAGTTTACTTTAGTTGCCGAGCAAAACAAAAATCTTGAGCGAAGCGAAAAGTGACATGATAACATGATTTTTTATTTTTAAAAGACAGAAGAACAGAAGAACATAAAAAATATAGTATAATAAATTTTGTTATTATGTTCTTATGTCTTTTTTATTTTCGTGTCATCCTGTCTTCTTGTCTTAAACGAAAGTCTTCTTGTCTCTAAAATCATTTACCTAATAACTCTCTCGCCGCACCGATTGCCGCCTCCGACGGATTCTTACCCGACAACATCTCAGCTATCTCCCTCTCGCGCTCCGCCACCGACAATTCAACTATCTGTGTCACCGTGCTATCCTCTGTGTCGTGCTTAAACACCTTGAAGTGTTGCCCGCCTCGTGCCGCTATCTGTGGCAAATGACTGATTGTTATCACCTGTATATCCCCCGCCATCTCTGCCATCATCTCACCCATTCTGCCTGCCACATCGCCACTCACTCCCGTATCTATCTCATCAAATATGATTGTAGGCAATTCGGCACTCTTGGCTATCAAGCATTTCAATGCCAACATCAATCTCGCTATCTCACCGCCCGATGCTATCGATGCTATCGGACGCAATTCTGCATTTTTATTGGCTGTGAACACCAATTCCACCACATCCTGCCCATCTGCGCTATAATCTTTGCTCGATATTCTCACCTCCACTCTCGCATTCTCCATCCCCAACAATCTCAATCTTGCCACCAAATATTCGGCAATCTCATCTCTCACACCGTTGCGTTTCGCTGTCAACTCATCTGCCTTCGATGCCAATTCCGATGCCAATTGCGCCACCTGTTTCTCCAACGCGCCTATCTCTTCATCAAACGAGTCAATGCGTTGCAATTTAGCGTCATACTCATCTCTCAAAGCTATCAACTCCGCCACTGTATCTACTCTATGTTTCTGCTCAAGCGCATAAATCGTATTCAATCGCTCCTCTACCCAAGCCTTACGCTGTGGGTCAAATTCCATATCACCACACATATCTACCACCTCTGCCGACACATCTTTCAGCTCTACGTACAACGACTCCACTCTCTCTGCCAACGCCTCTGCCTGTTTCATATATCTCGCCGCATGCGCCACCTTCTGTTTCACTTCGCGCAATTGCATCACCACTCCATACTGCTCATCATCCAATCTGCCCGATACCTCCGACAAATCCCCCTTTATCTCTTCCGTATGGTTCAACACCTCCAACTCTGCTTCCAACTCTGCTTGCTCTGTCTCAATCAAATTTGCATCATTCAATTGGTCGAATTGGAACTGTGCATAATCTCTCTCCGAAGCCCATTTCTCAGCCATTTCGCGCACCTCAGCCAACTTCGCTGTCGTAGCACGCCAATCGCCGTACACCTTCCCATACGCCTCACGTTCAGCCCCCGATTGAGCAATTATATCTACAATTTTCAACTGAAAATTCGAGTCGTTCAACAACAAATTCTCATGTTGCGAGTGAATATCAATCAGTAGCGACGCAATCGCCCTCATCTGCTGCAACGTAACAGGCGTATCATTCACAAACGCACGCGACTTACCCGCCGCCGTCACCTCACGCCTAATCACACACTCCTCCTCAAAATCCAATCCATACTCCTCAAACAACTCCAGTAATGGAAAATTAACTGAAGCCGGCGAAGCCTCGGCTTCTTCCGTGAATTCTGTGGATTCCGTGAGAGACAAATTCTCTGTGTGAGAAAATCTATCATCCCTCATTGACCATTGACCGTTGACAAAAAAACTCGCTTCAACCACACACTTCTGCGCCCCCTCTCTCACACTTTTCGAATCCGCACGAGCACCCATCACCAGCGCAAGCGCACCCATAATGATACTCTTACCCGCACCAGTTTCACCCGTAATCACCGAAAAACCATCCTCCAACGAAAGCTCCAACTCATCAATCAAAGCATACTGACTTATATACAAATGTTTAAGCATAATAATCCATCTTAAATTAATAACCACAAAATTACAAAAAACAATCGAAATACACAACCCCAAAAAACAAAAAAAATCCCACAATGTAGGGACACTCGGCTCGTGTGTCCGAACGAGCAAAGCAAGTCAATTGTACCCAACCTTCCAAATCCCCTAATCTGACTAATTAGACTAATCCGTCCAATCAACCTAAATCAACCTAGATAGCGAAGCGTCTACTCTCCTAGAACGTCTAGCAACAAAAAAACACCAAATCCCTATAGCCACTATTGTCGCTATAGTTTCTATTTATCCCTATAATTTCTATTTTCCCCATAATCCCCTCCAGAATTTCAGGTATAGCGAAGCGTTCCGGACATTCCGCAAAAACCAAACAAAAAATCCTCAAAGACAACCATAACAAAAAAATCGGCAAGACCCACAAAAGCCTTACCGATTTTTCAATAAAATATTTTATACCATTATATGCCCTTTGTGCGTTGCACATCGCTCATAAAGGATAAATTCTACGGACAAACAGGGCGAACTGATCGTCCATAATTGCGATAACTATAGGTCACGTTAACAACATTCGAGCGAAAAAATACATTGTAAGCATTACGCGGACTATTCAAACTAAGCGAACTCGCCCAAAAATCGCCACGCTCCCCCACATAACTAGGTGACGTGCCATCTATATAACCTGACGCAGGTAAAAAAATTGAATTACCATTTGGTCCTGTTACTTTATATCCATTAACACCATTTTGTGTTGTCCATGTCCATGTACAATTATTAACAAGTGCTTGTTGCTCTGCTTCAGTTGGCATTCTCCATGAACCTCCCCAATTTACATACGCAGCATCATCTTCTAAATCTAATATAATTTTATCATCCGTAAATCCATCATTGCCCAAAGTACTATTATTACAATATTTTGTAATGGTTTTATTTGTTCCTTTACAATATTTATATGTACTCCAATTATAAGTTGTTTTCGGCTCAACCTCACCCCATGCAAAATAATCACCATACTCTTCCGGTGTTGCTGCCCCTACATTACATGTTGCCCATTTCACTGAAAGTCCAAGATCTACATAGGCATAACCATTTTCCGTTCCCATAGTTTCAGAATTCGAACTACCTACTAAAATAATACACCCTTGCTTCAATGCTCCTGCTTGAGCAAAAACAATAGCATCACCTTTACCTATTGCCTCTACTTCACCATTACTAACTTTTGCTATTGTTTCATCACTAGAACTCCATAACACCTTCGAATTTGGGAATGGTGCTGTTGTTGCTGTAATTATGGTTTTCTCTCCTATAGTCAAAAATACAGTATCTTTATCCAATTCCAATGAATTCACCAAATTATCAATCACTGTTTGATCGAATTCGCTTGTACTATTTCCTCTCGGAACAATCAAAACACTACCATCTGTCAATGTGAAATATACATTATTATCATCGTATGTAACACTTGTGAACATACTATCGCCATCCTTACCATCTGTGCCATCTGTACCTGGTTTACCGTCTTGTCCGTCTTTACCATCTTTACCATCTTCACCTACCGCTTTACCTAATTCCGTCCAAGTTGCTCCATTATCGTAAGATATATACCAATACCCCTCTTCTATTTTCAATTGTGGCGTTACGCCATCTTTTCCGTCAGCACCATTAGTTCCATTAGTTCCGTCTTGACCATCTTTTCCGTCCTCTCCATCTACTCCGTCTTTACCATCTTGTCCATCTTTACCGTCTGCACCATCCTTGCCGTCTTCGCCATCAACACCATCTTTACCATCACGACCAGTTACACGAAGTTTATTACCCTCGGCATCAAGCAACCATTCTCCATCCAATGTCCAATAATAAACTCCATCTGTGTCTTTAGCTACACCTAAAATCGGAGTATAACCATCTTTTCCATCTACACCATTAGCTCCATTAGCTCCATCTTTACCATCTTCTCCATTATAAATAGTTATAGGTTCGTGTTTATCAAATGAGATAGTATAACCTACTACTTTACCACCTTTTTCTATAGGCGTAATACCTGTAATCACATCATTCTCTTGAATAACCGACACAATAGTTTGCAAAGAGGTGATATTTGTGTTCATCTCTTTACAAAGTTCTTCCAAACGAGCTACACGAGCATCCAAATCGTCAATAGCATCCCAAATGTTTCCGTGACACGCAGTGAATAACACTACCACCACCGACAAAACAAATAATTGAATTTTTCTCATAATAAAAAGTATTTTAAGTTAATAATTAGACATAAAAAACATGCAATTCTACTATTATCACCTCATATTTGGAAACTTTTATATCAGTCGTTTAGCAAAACAACAACGCAAAGCATCCAAAACAAAACATACATAATAACAGCGTGACTCAGCATCGCAAAGTTAATAAATCTTTTTCAGTCACACAATCTATTTTTTACATTTTTTTACTACCATTTACCATAGATACATCCCCCTCACTCACCCAATTTCTTATACCCTACTCCAAAATTCCCAACAAACAAAGCGTTCATAATCTCTACTAATACCCAACCTTCCAAATCCCCTAATCTGACTAATTAGACTAATCCGTCCAATCAACCTAAATCAACCTAGATAGCGAAGCGTCTAGCTCTCCTAGAACGTCTAGCAACCTTCAAGCAACCTTCACCGAAGCAAACAGCCACTTTCACATAAACAATTTGCAAAGTCCACAAAGTGTGTAAATCCGAACTAAAATTTATTCAAATTATACCATAATAAAACCCAACTTTGCAATTGCAAAGTTGCAAAGTTTAGATAAACCACTAATTATTAAGCCAAAAGAACTTTTACAACACAAATAAAACAAAGCGAACTACACAATACAACTAAAAGATTATCAATACATTACCCCAACTTTGCAAACTTTGCAACCACATAATACCTACAAAATCCCTAATCTAAATTATAATACACCCTATAAATCAAACAATTAACTCCCTAAAAACACAAAAAAACGTAACCCACACAATGAGCTACGCCTCTTTTTATCTATAATCCCCTTATTCCCTATTCCTTATTCCCTACTTCAATATCTCATCATATCTAGTCGACATTGTCGGATTCACCGCTGTCAGCACCTCATGCACCAACTTCTTCTCTTCCGACAACCCTCTTTTTGCGAAGATATTTATCAACTCGTCATTCTTGGCATCCAAAAACGTAATAATGAACGGTGCACTTGGACTCTGACGATTCAAATCTCGCAACACACTAATCTGCTCTGCTATCTTTGCTCGCGCATTATCCACATTTGTTGCCATATTATCTAGCGCAAGTCGATGATACTCAAAATAAAACTCACGCAATGGCTTGAATCTATCGTCCATTATATTGCTGATAATCGAATAACGATTGCGTTGCGAACCTAACTCCATTTTCCACCCTTTCGCCTCGTTTTCATCACTGCGCGATTGGCACATATTCACTATCTGCTCTGCTGTAGCAAATGCCGCTTGACCGCCCAAACGACTATACGAATCCAAATCAAACCCTATAATCAAATAAGCATAATATGCCATCACTGCCGTAAGATTTGACTCAAACGTACTCCTATTTATATCTATCGGGTCAAACTCTTTATACGTAAATATAAACTCTTGATCGCGCACATTTAACAAGTTGGTTGTATACGATGAGCCATAAACTGGACGCGATGCCTGCACCTGCAACTCACACGTAAACTTATCATCCTCTACACTCGACACCAAAAGCATTATATTACAATCTATCTTCTCATTCTCGGCATACACCAAATCCGTCCAACGATACGAATTCATAAACGTCTCTAAATCATTCTCCAACGTTTCAAACACCTGCTTATTCGTACCCTCAATCTGTGGCGTACTAACCGTCAAATTACAATTCAACTCTTGCGATAATGCACAATGCACAATGCACAATACACAAATTAATAATAGAAATATTCTTTTCATCAATTAAAATTATTTTTTCAACATAAAATTCCACTAATTACCCATTAAGTATAGATAATTTATGTTCTTATGTTATTCTGTCTTTTTCAACTCTTTAACTATATCGCGTGCCACCTCTTTCTTTGGTTTCAAATCAAACACCAATTTCTCGCCTGTATTCTTCAAAATCATTATCTTATTGGTGTCATATCCGAAACATGCGTTCTTATCATTCAACGAGTTAAGCACAATAAAATCAAAATTCTTACGTCGCATCTTACCCAACGCATGTGCCTCTTCATCGTTTGTTTCGAGCGCAAAACCTACAAGAAATTGGTCATCGCGCTTAATTTTTCCCACCGAAGCTGCTATGTCTTGCGTTGGCTTAAGCTCAATAATCATATTATCGCCCTCGCGCTTAATCTTCTGGTCTGCAACCACAACTGGAGTAAAATCTGCCACTGCTGCACACAATATCGCTCCATCCATCTCTGGATAATATTTCATCACTTGCTCATACATCTGCCCTGCACTCTCCACATCAATGCGATGAATCTTATCGCGCCACTCCTCTGCCAACTGTATCTGCACAGGACCTGCCACAAGCGTAACTTCATACCCCGCCTCAGCACACACCTCTGCCAACGCAAATCCCATTTTACCTGTCGAATAGTTACCTATAAAACGCACTGGGTCTATTCTTTCATATGTCGGACCTGCCGTAATCAATATTTTTTTCATATATTTCTATTTTTAAAAACAGAAGAACTTATTTTTATAGAAGACAATAATACAAAAATTTATGTTCTTATGTTATTCTGTCTTTTTATATTTCACACTCTATTTTCCAAATACGCCACAATATTCTCAGGCTCTTCCATGCGACCTTTACCTACCACTCCACATGCCAATTCGCCCTCTGTTGGTTCGATAAATTCCACACCTATACCTTTCAATATATCCATATTGCGTTGAACTATCGGATGGTCATACATCTTTGTATTCATCGCTGGCGCAATAAACACGAGTTTATCAAATGCCAAAAATGTTGTCGACAATGCATCATCGGCAATACCACTTGCAAATTTACCGATAATATTTGCCGTTGCTGGTGCAACTACCATACAATCAGCCCAATCAGCATGACTCACGTGCTCTGGATTCCATACGCCTACTGGCTCAAACACCTCTGTATAGACTTTATTTCTTGACAACGTCTGCAATGTCACTGGGGTAACAAACTCCAACGCATTATGTGTTGTCACACAGCGCACTTCAGCACCTGCTTGTATAAATTGACGCACCAATTCACCACATTTATAGGCAGCTATACCACCCGATATTCCTAAAATAATTTTCTTTCCTTTTAACATATTTTCTTTATTTAAATAAAAAAGACTTTCAACTTTCGACTATTGACCGTTGACCTTTGACCTTTGACTGCTGACTTTAATCACAATTTCTTATATTTCTTCTCTAAATCTTCAGTCGTTGCAACTTTAAGTGATATAGCACAACCACCTCCTGCTGCCAACTGAATCTTAGCTTTTGTCTTACTTGTTACTATATAATTTGTTACCGTATATGCCTTTGGATTTTCTTTCCAATCTGCATCTTTTGCATCTGCATACACTGTCGCCACATATTTCACTTCTGGTTGCAAGAACGAAAAATCTATCTCTGCTTTACGTGCTTTTTCTGCAGTAATTGCACCTATAAACCACAACCCATACTTCTTACCCTTACGTGCAATTGTGATATACTCTCCTGGTTCTGCCTCTAGCACTTTTGTATCAACCCAATCCACATCCACATCTTTAATGAATTGGAATGCATCCATATAACGCTCATAATTTTCAGGCAAATCTGCAGCCATCTGTATCGGACTATACATCGTCACATACAATGCCAATTGTTTTGCCAATGTTGTATGTATCTGACATGTATTTCCTGGTTGATAATGATCCATTTTTATCTCAAAAATACCAGGAGTGTAATCCATTGCTCCACCTAACAAACGAGTAAATGCTAAATCAATCTCATGCGATGGTGGATTACCCACACTCCATGCATTAAATTCATTGCCTCGAGCTGCCTCACATGCCAAAAGGTTTGGATATGTACGATTCAATCCCGTTGGGCGCACTGGTTCATGTGCATTCACCATAATTCTACGATCAGCAGCTTTATCTAACACACGATTATAGTGATTTACCATCCACTGTCCATCATGATATTCCCCACGTGGAATAATACGTCCAACATAACCTGTTTTCACCGAATTATATCCATACTCTTTCATAAAATCAAACGCCTCATCAATACGACGTTCATAATTTGTTGCCGAACCCGAAGTTTCATGGTGCATAATGAGTTCCACTCCCTTCGCTTTGGCATAAGCAGTCACTTTTCTCACATCAAAATCTGGATAAGGTGTAACAAAATCAAACACCTCTTCTTTCCATTGTCCTGCCCAATCTTCCCAACCTACATTCCATCCTTCAACCAATACTGCATCAAACCCATGCTCTGCCGCAAAATCTATATAACGCATTGTATTCTCTGTAGTTGCCCCGTGACGTCCATTTGGTTGTAATTTATTCCAATCTGTCTCTGCCAACTTAATATTTGGCACATCTGCATAGTTCCACGACCCTTGACCTGGAGCATGCATTTGCCACCAAATACCCACATATTTCACAGGTTTAATCCATGTTGTATTCTCTAATTTACATGGTTCATTCAAATTCAATATCATACTTGATGCTAATATCTCACGTGCATCATCCGTAACAAATATCGTACGCCATGGCGTATTACAAGGCGTTTGCATAAAAGCTCTTACATCCTCCACTGGTGTTGGAGCCAACACTGCATTAAATGTTCTCTTTTTCTTATCATACAATAAATGCATCGCAGGATAATCCACCAATGCAGCTTCAAATATATTCAAATACAATTTCTTAGATATTTTCATCATAATTGGCGATTGTACAGCATTTTTATCAAATACCTTATTCGTACCAATGCCAGAACCATCTACTTTAGTTGCATCTATATCCGACAATTTACTTTTTGTATAAAAAAACTCATTCGAATCAAATGCTCCAGGTATCCACCACGCAGTATGATCGCCTGTCATAGCAAATTGTGTCACCTCATCTTTGATACGGAAATACCCTAAATTCTCTTGACGATCAAACTCATAACGAAATGCGATACCTTCATCATACAAACGGAACACAATACGCATTGCTCGACCTGTTGATGGTTGCTGCAAATTAATCACACATTGGTTATAGATATCCTCAATCTCTGCATATTGCCCCAAAATAGGCGACCATTTCGAAGAAAAACTTTGAATATCTACATTCTTAAGCGCAAATCCCGAATTCAAATCGATATCACCCTCAAGCAAAAAACCCAAATTACTCTTTGCTATCACCTCCTTATCATCAAAAAACACTCTATACGAAGGTACACTATCCTTCAAATCCAAATCAAACACCACCTTAATTCTTTGATTAGGAGACCCTACCGATACCGGAAACATATTCATTGCCATAACAGCCATAAATACAACAAAAAACAATTTTTTCATAATAGAAAAATTTAGAGAAAAATTCAAATAAATCGCACCACAAAGATACTAAAAATATCTCACTTATTAAACCGATTTCACAAAAAAATTCTTACACATTTCCCTCGAAATTGGATATTGCTTATACGACAATGTTGCTACATCACAAACATACAATGTTTGCACTTCCGAAATATACAATGTAGTAAACTGCTTCTCTGCCTTAGCTTGCAACTCCATTGTCCACTTCATCGCAGCAATCAAGTCCTCAGCAGTCATATCATCTTTAGTGAATATATACAATCCAAACTCTTCAAAATCACCATAAAATCCATTCACCACCTTACTCACTTTATTCTCAATCACACGCTTCAATGGCGACGCATCAAGCCAATATCTATACTCTTCGCTACCAACCGAATCGACATCTATCAAACCATAAGCATATCCTGTGCTACGCTTATCGTGTACACCTGCAATACTCTTCACTTCAGCCACAGCCATCTCATTCAACAACTTAATTGCCTCGACCTTCGACTCCTTCAACGCCCTAGTCACCTCAATTCCAATCCTACCATCATCAGTCTGTAAGTCTGGTCTATCTCTATTCACAAGAGCAGAATATCTCTCTCCCAAAACAGTTTCAAGCGTCAATTTCGCATAACGTTCAAAAAAACAAGTATCAAACTTAGGTCCAACTTTCTTTGCCATAACTATTTTTTTAACAATAAAATATTTATATCATAATCTTTATGAAAAACACTCAAATCTACAGCTTTATTAATTCCATTAATACGAGCTTTATCAGTATACTGCCATATCGAATAATGACCAGTTCCATTTATTCTAGGAGCATTCTTTCCATAACAACCAATCATCAAATGATACTTATTAAAACGAGGAGCACAATAAGTATTATATGATCTCATAGTTCCATAAATAATCGGAGCCTTACCATAATATTCAATACACAAATCAATAAAAATTTGTATATTCTTCTGCAATTCTTCTTGTGTCCACTCCTTAAAAGGACCCTCAACATCCAACATCGGAATCAAATCTTGAGTCTCCTTTGAGGCCATCTTTTTGAAATTTTCGAACTGCTTCCTAATTGGCGATTTCGATGTCAAAAAGTGATATGAGCCAACTTTTAATCCATGTTTTCGTGCCTCCTTAAGATTATACTTATATTTCTTATCTTGATACGTCGAACCCTCTGTTGCCTTAATATACACATACTCAATATTTTTATCCTTTGCTACTACCTTCCAATCAATATCACCTTGGTGACTCGAAACATCAATACCATTATAAACCTTCGGTTGTGCAACTAAAAATAATGGTAACAAAATTAAAACAAACAAATAAAAAATACGCTTCATAACATACCACCTAAAAAACGAACAAAGATACATTTTTTTCTCTAAATCAACAAATTTTCGAACATAAATCTTTCTAAACATTTTAGGTAACCGTGGGTGACCTTGCGATAGCAAGTCACCTGAGGAGACAAAAAACTCCTATTTTATAACTTCGGACACTCGAGCCGAGTGTCCCTACAGATAGTGAAATAGTAACCGTAAAAGATTTTGCGGCTGCAAGTCACCTACGGACAGGACATAAAAAAAAGAGAATCTATTCTTTCGAATAAACTCTCTGGTACAAAAACAAAGAAACCCCGAAGAACTAAATCTCCTGGGGTGTATATAAAAAATAGAGACGCAATATATTGCGTCTCTACTGAAAAACGGCGGCGACCTACTCTCCCACGATGCAACGCAGTACCATCGGCGCGAGTGGGCTTAACTTCTCTGTTCGGAATGGGAAGAGGTGGAACCCCACTGCTATA
>JAZQUV010000023.1:0-33194 GCA_045631465.1 Candidatus Aphodosoma sp.
CGGCATATTCTCTCTTCAATTTTTCGATTTCGAATTCGATATCATTCTCTGTAGCCCAAATATAGTTAGTAATAGAAGTTTCCATCAACTCGAATTTCATCGTGATATCCACTTTCCAGCATTTTTCAACATCTTTGCTACAAGAAGTGAAACCCAAAGCAAATAAAGCCAAAAGAGCAATTACAAAACAAATCTTTTTCATAATAAATAAAATTAAAAATTAGACAATAGATTTTAACGCTACAAAGTTACTCAATATTCACGAACAAAACAAATAAAATTGTCATAATTTTGTTTCGTTTTTGTTTCGATTTTGTTTCGATTGGTTTTCTAAAGTAAATATATTATAAAAAAATAAGGCATCGAACTGATAATCAATTCAATGCCTCTCTTTTGTGCGGCGTAAGGGACTCGAACCCCCACGTCTCTCGACACTAGATCCTAAGTCTAGCGCGGCTACCAATTACGCCAACGCCGCATCATTGGGTTTTGCGACTGCAAAGTTACAACTTTTATTTCGTTTGTGCAAGTGTTTTACTGATTTTTTTTGTGTGATTTATATTTTTGTTGCTTCGATGGTGAGTTCTTACCACGCACACCTCTGTGTTTGTAGAACTTACGCTTTTTCTTTTCGTCGCCTTTGAGGGTTGATTCGTCGATTGCAGGAGCAAGAGAGGCTATCTCAGCAGGCAATTGAGAGCGTTGGATGGTCTTCTCTAAGAGTTTTTCGATTTTATCAAGGCGAGGTTTGTCCTTAGGAGTAACAAAAGTGATGCCTTCGCCACGAGCTCCGGCACGCGCAGTACGACCAATACGATGGACATAATCTTCGGGTTGAGCCGGCACATCGTAGTTAATAACAAACTCGATATCGTCGATATCTATACCGCGCGACACTACATCGGTAGCCACGAGGAGTTGGATTTTGTTGTTTTTGAAATTAAGAAGAGTCTGTGTGCGCTCGGCATTCTCGAGGTCGGAATGGATTTGCGCTACTTTAACTCCTAATCGGCGAAGCGAATGATAAAGGTCGCGCACTTTGTCTTTCGACGAGGCAAAGATGATACCCTTATTGAATTGAGAGTTGAGAGTTGAGAATTGAGAATTATCTGTACTCTGTACTCTGTTATCTGTAATCTGCAATAAAAGTGGGAGTTTTTGTTCTTCGTGGAGGATATAGACGCTTTGTGTGATGCCTTCAGCGGGTTTTGAGACTGCGATTTTAACTTCGGCAGGATTGCGAAGCACTTGACGAGCAAGTTTCTCTACCTCTTTTGGGAAAGTGGCCGAGAACATAAGCGTTTGACGCTCTTTAGGGAGATAAGAGATAATCTCCATAATGTCGTCGTAGAAACCGATATCGAGCATGCGATCTGCCTCATCGAGAATGAGAAAATCGACATGCGAAAGGTCGACTTTGCAATGACGAAGGAGCGACAGCAGACGACCAGGAGTGGCAATAGCAATGTCGCCACCTTGCTCGAGGGCACGTTGCTGTTGAGCAAAGGCTACCCCATCGTTGCCACCATAGATGGCAATCCAAGTGGTATCTTGATAATAGGCAAAACCAGCAAGTAGTTGGTCAACTTGTTGTGCCAGCTCGCGAGTAGGGACCAAAACAAGAGCATTAACCTTATTCTCAGGTGAACCGCCACGACTGAGCAATTCGAGCACAGGGAGAAGATATGCAGCAGTCTTGCCAGTACCAGTTTGAGCAGAGGCTAAGAGGTCGTGCCCCTCAAGCACGAGCGGAATAGCACGCTCTTGAATAGGAGTGCACTCGACAAAGTTCATTATGTCGAGTGCATCCAATAGGTCGTCGTTTATATCTAATTCGTCGAAAAACACAATTCAAGTTGAAAGTTGAAAGTTGAACCAAAGGTCTTTGAGCCTCTGGCGATAAAAAGTTGAAAGTTAATCCAAACAAACCGACAAGTCTGACAAGTCCAACTGTTGACTGTAGACTTTAAACCATTGACTTTAATATTAACAGAAAATCAATATTAAGAGTTGGGCTGTGAGTACGCGGAGGAACATTGTGAGTGGATATACAGTTGCGTAGCCTACAGCAGGGGCATCGTTGCCAGCAGTTGCGTTGCTATAAGCAAGTGCAGGTGGGTCAGTAGTAGAACCTGCCATGAGTCCCATAAGTGTGAAATAGTTGATTTTGCAGAACAAGCGTCCGATGATACCCATTATGAGAAGTGGCAAGAATGTGATGATGAAACCATAACCAATCCATTGAAGACCACCTTTGTTAACAATAGTATCGACAAAACCATCGCCAGCACCGATGCCGACACAAGCGAGGAAGAGAGTGATACCGATTTCGCGAAGCATAAGGTTGGCACTCACGGTGTTGTATGTAATGAGTTTGTATTTATAACCAAAACGAGAAACGAGGATAGCCACGATGAGCGGACCGCCAGCAAGACCGAGTTTGACAGGTTGTGGGATGCCAGGGAACATCATAGGGATGCTACCGAGGAATACGCCAAGGAAGATACCGAGGAAGAGAGTAACGAGGTGAGGCTCGTTGAGGTGTTTCATACTGTTGCCCACGATAGTTTCGACCTTACGAACATCCTCTTCTGAACCAACAACAGTGAGGCGGTCTCCCACTTGAAGGATGAGGTTAGGACGAGCCACGAGGTCGACACCTGCACGGTTGATACGCGAAATGTTGATATTATAAGAACGACGGAGGTTGAGTTCGCCAAGACGTTTGCCATTGAGTTCGCCTTTTGTAACAAGAATACGGCGAGAAACAAAGCTTTTGTCGAGTTTGTACCACTCGTCTGGTTTCATATCGATAACATTACCGATGATAGTAGAGATAACGTCGATGTCTTGTTCGATAGTGATAATGAAGACTTTGTCGCCTTCGTTGAGGATAGTATTTGACGAAGCCATCTCCATTTGACCGTTAGTGTGAAGCACGCGGCTGATGACAAGTTCGCGGTGAACAAGGAGTTTGGCTACTTCAGCCACAGTGTGACCAAACACAGCTGGGTTGTGCACTTCGAGCGAATAGAGTTTAGCTTGATTGGCAGCAGTGTTGTCGAGAGCATCGAGTTCGTCTTGCTCTTTCTTGAAATTGACGCGGAAGATATAGCGTATTGAGATGATAGCCAAGATGATACCAATAACACCAAGAGGGTAACATACGGCATAACCAAGAGCGATAGAGTTATCAGCCACACCAGTCATATCGTTAAATGCAGTTTGCGCAGCACCAAGACCAGGAGTGTTGGTAACAGCACCAGAGAGGATGCCGACCATAGTTTGCATAGGAAGACCTGTGACAAAATGGAGAATGATTGTGGTAATTACGCCAAGAAAGACAACTCCAGTTGCAAGTAGGTTGAGAGTGACGCCACCTTGTTTGAAAGAAGAGAAGAAACCTGGTCCAACTTGCATTCCGACAGAGAAAACGAAGAGGATGAGACCAAATTCTTTCATAAAGTGCATAACGTGGTGGTCCATAGTGATGCCAAAATGGCCCATAACGATACCAACGAAAAGCACGAAAGTGATGCCGAGCGAGATGCCAAAAATTTTGATTTTGCCGAGCAAAATACCGCATACGATACAGATAGAGAGCAACATAACACTATGCCCAATGCCTGTACCAAAAACTAAATCATGAAGCCAATTCATAATGAGTTGAAAATTGAGATTTGAAATTTGAAAGTTAGTTCCTTATATAAAAAATAAAGGTGCAAAGTTACGACTTTTTTTGCAATTAACAATGTGATATTTTTAATATTTTTTAGTAAATTTATAGATAATGCTAAATAGATGATTTTGCGGTAAGATTTTGGGTGTAAAAAGAGGGGGGCTTATTGTATTTTAGAGGGGGTTGCGAAGGTAGGGTGAAGGTTGCTTGCAGGTTGCTGTATAGTATATTTAAATGAGGGAGGGGGTTATTGTATTTTAGCGAGTGTTTTTTGTGGGATTTTAGGGATATGATTTTTGTGTAAAACTATGTGGTAAAATAGTTGCAAAAGCGAAAAAAAAGTTGTATATTTGCAAGTTAGAATTTTAGAAAAACATTATATGAAAAAAGTATTATCTCTATTATTTTTAAGTTTAGTTATCAGTGCATTAAGTGCACAATCGCGCAATCCGAAATATGAGGCTTATATTGAGAAATATTCGGATTTTGCTGTTCAATGTCAAAATGAACATCACATTCCGGCTAGTATTACGTTGGCACAAGGTATTTTGGAGAGTGGCGCGGGCGAGAGTTCGTTGGCACAGGAGTGTAACAACCACTTTGGTATTAAATGCGGTAGCGATTGGTATGGTCGTTCGACTCGCAGAGATGATGATAGACCAAACGAGTGTTTTCGCTGTTATAAATCGGCAAAAGAATCGTATGACGACCATGCGGCATTTTTGAAACGTCAGCGTTATGCGTTTTTGTATGACTATAAAATTACTGATTACAAATCGTGGGCATATGGATTGAAGCAAGCTGGATATGCAACAGACCCTAAATATCCTCAGAAATTGATTAATATCATTGAGACATACAAATTGTATGAATTTGACACTCAAGGAAGTAAGAAAACGGGAGGAGAGATAAGAAGGGAAGAGAAAAAGAAAGAGGAGAAATTGCTCAGAGAGGATAATTTGTTTGGTTATGTGGAGATAGTGAATAATGGTGTGCGTTGTTATAAATTGTTGTCGGACGATTCGTTTGCGAATATTGCTAAGGCATCGGGCATCAGTGTGAAACGTCTACTCTACTACAACGACCTTCCTCATGAAGTAGACCTATATTACAATGACTATGTATATCTTGCGAAAAAACGTGCGACAACCAAGAAACGTACGCCTATCCATAAGGTGCGCGCAGGGGAAAGTATGCACTCTATTGCTCAAGAGTATGGTATTACGTTGAAGGCATTGTATAAACTTAATGGTCTTGAATATGGTACTCCGGCTGAGGTGGGAATGAAGCTCAAGCTACATAAATAATGTGAATGGAGAATTATTAGGTTACGATGAAAAGGATTGTATTATTTGTTTTGATGGTTTTGGTGTGTAGTGGTGTTTGGGCATCTACTATACCGACGAATTTACCAGAATATAAAGCTGTTGTGCGTTCGCGTGCCGACAAGGTTAGGAGTATCTCTGATGAGGCGAAATTCTACCTTGTGACTTGTGAACCTGGGGAAGAGGTGTATGAGCGTTTTGGGCATTCGGGTATTAGGGTGTATGACCCTGTGACTGGAATAGATGAGGTGTTTCACTGGGGATTGTTCTCATTTGATACGCCAAATTTTATAGGTCGATTTATTTCGGGTAATACCGACTATGAAATGGGGGTTTATAGTACAAAATTCTTTGTGCTACAGTATATTGAACGTGGATCGGCAATATATGCTCAGGAGTTGGATTTCACACCAGAACAGAAACATGAATTTTGGGCTAGACTGTGGGAAAATTATCGCCCTGAGAATAGAAAATATCGGTATAACTTTATTTTTGATAATTGTGCAACTCGACCTTATCAAGCTATTATTAGTGAGTTTGACTACAAAGTGAGTTTGGATATATCTCAAGAAGATATCACTTATAGAAATATCATAAACTCGTATATACCAGTTGGTTCGCTCTACAACACGGGAATTAACCTCATTGTGGGTAGTGATGCTGACAAATATATTTCGCCTAAAGAGAGTGTTTCGTTTCCGCTATACACAATGTCGGTGTTGAACCACACTAAATACGTAACTGACAATGGTTTGGAACCTATTATGAAGAGTCAAGAGATAATGCATAAGGCTCCGCGCAAGATATTCGAAACTCCTAAAAGTACGTATTATGGGTCGATTGTGATTCCTATTTTGTTGGCATTGTTGTGTGTTGTATATACTTGCAAAAAAAGACGTTATGTGCCTTATTTTACACAATTTGTTCTCTTGGTGTCGTCAATCGTTGGACTTATAATTTCGTATCTTTGGTTTTGCTCACACCACCCTATTGTCGACAATAATATGAATATATTGTGGTGCAACCCGCTCAATATTATATTGGCTATATTGTTGTTTATTAAGACTAGACGTTTGAGAATAGTGAAATTTATATTTGCCATTGTTAATATTGTGCTTTGCGTGGTGTTTATCATTACTCTAATAACAGGTGTGCAACATTCTACGCCTCAAATATTGTCGATGTGGTTATTAATGCTCACTATAAATAGCACAATAATAGAAACTTATAAATCTAAAATTAAATCTCGCCACCACAAATAGGAGAAAATATGAAACATTGTTTGACGATAATCCTCTTACTTATTGCATCGATTGCATTTGCCAATAAACCTATTACTAAGACTCCACCTCGCCTAGCTGTGATTATATCAATCGATGGACTTGACAACTACGAAATAGAAGCTTTTTCGCGTATGCTCGAACCCAATGGGATGAAACGTTTGATTTCGGGGGTATACAATCCTAATGCGACATGCTCTTATGTTGTGACTGGCGCTACGACTGACTATGCTTCGATGATGACAGGCTCGACACCTCATTATCACGGCATTATAGCAGATTATTTTTATTCACTAGTCGATGACAATATTGTTTCGTGCATCGATGATGCTCGCTATGAAGGCATAAATACATCGAAAACAGTGTCGCCTAGACTATTGCAGGCAACTACAATAGCCGACCAAATAAAACTGAATAATCCTAAGTCGAAAGTCTACGCAATCGGACTGACTGCCGAAACTGCAACAATGCTCGGCGGACATCTTGCCGATGGTGCTATTTGGTTTGACAATGCTAATGCTTCGATTTGTACATCGACCTACTACGACAAAGGATTGCCTCTTTGGGCCCAAAAAATAAATAAAGAGAATCTTCTTCGCTCTTCGTGCACTAATAATTGGCAATCGCTTTTCTCTTTGGCTTCATATCAATACGAACCTCATGGTTCTTATCTTTTCAACAACTCTAATCCAACATTTCTTCAATTCAATGATAAAGACGATAACTATGATTTTATGAACAAATTTCGTAAGTCGCCTTTTATCAATGAGATAATAAAAGAATTGGCTACACGTGCTATAAGAGACGAACAACTAGGAACAGATGATGCTACCGACCTCTTGTGTGTGGAATTTAATGCTCATTCGACATTCGACACACATATGCTTTGTGCCGAAAATGAGGATCTTATACTACGTTTGGATCGTAACATAAAAACTTTGCTCGATATAATCGAAATATCGGTGGGATTGGATAATGCTGTGATTGTATTGACCGCTCCGCATAACAATGCTAATCAAATAGTGAAAGAGAATGAACTCATTCCTTCGGGTTCGTTCAACTCACGCCGTGCAATGGCATTGCTCAACTCGTATCTCATGGCTATTTATGGACAAGGACGTTGGATATCTGGATATTACGACAAAAACATATGTCTGAATAAATCGCTCATAGAAGATGAAGGCATAAAAATTGTGGAAATTCAAAACTATGTTGCACAATTTATGCTCGAATTTTCGGGAGTGCATACGGCAATACCTGCACATCAGATACAAACGGCAGCAAGTTTGCCAAACGATATACCTTCGCGCATGCGCAATTCGCACTTCAAAAACCGTTCTGGTGATGTTGTTTTCACACTACTTCCTGGTTGGACTGAATATGACGAACGACTACAACGTACGCTATATCCATCTATACTTCAACCATATACACCTATTGCCATTTGGACGAAAGATATAAAAATGACGCAATCAAACATTGCCATTGAAGACCTTTGTCCGACCCTATGCAGAATACTACATATACCATACCCAAACGCATGCATAGGAAATACGTACCAAATTAAGTTTTAAATCTATATCCAACAAGTTCTTACCATGAAATTCTTATCGAAAATAGCAGAGATATACGCTAATCTACCCGAACTACCTCAAACTACATTTATATTCCCCAATCGTCGTGCAGGACTTTTCTTCAAACGAGAATTACTAAAATATTGCCAAAAGGTAATCTTCTCACCTTGCGTTACGGATATCAATAGTTTTGCTCAGTCGCAATCGCCTCTACGCAAAGCAAATGATATTCAACTACTACTTATGCTCTATCAGTCATATGTGCATGTGCGCTCGCAGCATACAGATAAGGTAGAATCTCTCGATGCTTTTATTCCTTTTGGATTAAATTTATTGGCAGATTTTAATGAGATTGATAAAAATCTTGTGGATGTAGAGTCTCTATTTGCCAATATATCCGATCTCAAAAAAATAAATGACCAATCGCAACTCTTTAGTCAAGAACAAATTGATGCATTGCGCACATTTTGGGGCAACTTTCAACAAAACGAATCGGAAAATCTTTCATTCAAACAGGAATTCATCTCACTATGGGATGATTTACTAGCCATATACACACACTTCACTGAAACACTTCTGAATCAAAACCTTGCATATGAAGGACTAATATATCGTAACGTAATAAACAATCTGATAGTGGAAGATTCGAGACTATATTGCTTCATTGGGTTCAATCATCTCACCCCATCAGAATACAAAATATTGAAATTCTACCAACAAGCTGGTGTTGCCGATTTCTATTTCGACTATCCGACTACATATTCTCAACAATCGCCATTGGCAAATTCTGTTGCAAAATATTATAGACAAAATCTGAAAGAATTCCCTTCTCGCTACAATTATACTCAGCCTACAGAACAAAATGAACCAAATATAACCATACATAGCACACCTTCGGCTTCGAATCAAATCAATATTGCAGCATCATTACTCAACAATAAGGATATTACGACCAACAACACAGCTATTCTATTAGCTGATGAGTCGTTGATGCCATCTCTCATTCAACAAATACCGAATAATATTACTAAAATCAATATAACTATGGGTTACCCTCTATATCTCACACCTATAGCCACATTGATTAATCACATACTCTCGCTACAAGTTGAATCAAAATCTACTCAAAAAGAGGTGACTATATATCACAAACCTCTACTAAACATTCTCTCTCACTCTACCATACAAGCAATATACCCAACTAGTTCAAGCGAAATAATCAACCACATCACACGTGGCAACTACATTCGCATAAATCAAGAACAGTTACACGCTATCATCAACTCGATAAAAACTGACGATAACGAAAAACAGTTCTTCATCGACCTATTCTCTACTCACACTACCACAGACAAACTACTTAACTACTTGGTAGATATTATCACTAAACTATTGACACAAACTAAACAGATATTAATACCAACCGACATAGAATTTTTACATCAATATTGTCTAATAATCAACCAACTATCATCTCTCATAAAGGACTACGAATCTGAACTTACACCTAGTTCACTACAACTATTACTCAATCGTCTTGCAAATTCACTCAAAGTACAATTCAAAGGCGAACCTGTAGAAGGTATGCAAATCATGGGTCTTTTGGAGAGTCGACTTCTTGATTTCGAAAATATAATACTAATCGGCTTCAACGACTCAAAAATACCTGGCAATAAGTCTGTTAATTCTATTATCCCATACAACCTACGCCGCGCACACAATCTACCTACACAAGAAGTAACCGACGCTATACAAGCATATAACTTCTATCGCACGCTTTATTATACTCAAAACCTACACCTAATCTACGACTCACGCTCAGAAGGTGCTCAAAATGAAATATCTCGATATTACTACCAAATAAAATATCTTATCAACCTTCCTCTAAAATACAAAAACTATACGATACAAACCAACGAAACAGAATTAGCGATAGAACAGTCTGAAGCAAATTGCCAATTAGACGAATTCTCTATCGCAAAACTCAAAGCATCAAACCTCTCGGCTAGTAAATTAAAAGACTATATAGCATGCCCGTTGCGATTCTATTTTTCGGCTATTTTAGGTATCAAACAACCTAATCAAATCAATGAATTAGGCGAACCATCATTGCTCGGGCGTATATATCATGCTGCTATGGAATTGTACTACAATAGATTGGAGGAGAACAATTTACCACCCACACCCCTCAAACCTGCCGAATTAAATAATCTCATAATAGATGCTTTTGAAGAAGAGAGCAAAAAAACAAAAAAGCCAATAAACACATCTGGATTCAACTCGTTAATATTCAATCTTGTATCACAATTCGTGGGAAACACAATACTATTCGACATTGAAAGATACAAAACTCAACCTTTCGCTAATGTGAAATCCGAAGTGTTCTTCAAAACTCAAATTGAAGGTCTAAATTTTGTTGCTTATATCGACCGCATCGATGTTTCGTCCGATAATATAGTTAATATCATCGACTACAAAACAACCAACAATAAAACCACAAAAAAAGTCAATATAGTCGAACTATTCAACTCGCCATTTAGCGCATATCACGAGATATTTCAAGTGTTGCTATATTGCTATATCTACAAACAGCAAAATCCTAACGCAATAGTACGTCCTATTCTATATAAGATTCAATCTCTTAAATCACAAAAGGATATACAACCAATCACTCTTTTCGTGCCAAATCAACTCAGAAGCAGTACACTTCCTTCATTAGATACCGACCTTTCATCACTAATGGACATTAAAGATTGTGAAGAAATATCGGTCACTAGCTATGATAAAATAGAAGTCGCATTTGAATGGTTACTACAAAAAACATTACGAAATATCATTAATACCAATACTCTATTCACAATTAATCCATTAGACAAAAAAGGCAATGCATGCACTTATTGTCAATTCAAAAACTTATGTAATCACACCCCTCAAAAATAAATAAAAAAGGAGAACCTCAAAACAGAAGTTCTCCTTTTTTTATTTCTACTACATCATTCTCCATCATACTGCCACCACTCCTGCAATATGTGGATGTGGATCGTAGTCTACTATCTCAAAATCTTCAAATTTAAACTCAAAAATATCCTTCACCTCTGGATTTATTTTCAAACGAGGCAATTTACGTGGTTCGCGGGTAAGTTGCAATTCTATTTGATCTTTATGATTTGAATAGATATGAGCATCGCCCAATGTGTGCACAAACGTACCTGGTTCCAATCCTGTCACTTGTGCCACCATGTGCAACAACAAAGCATACGATGCTATATTGAATGGTACCCCAAGAAAAATATCTGCACTGCGTTGATACAATTGCAACGACAATTTTCCATCTGCTACATAGAACTGAAAGAATGCATGACATGGAGGCAAATTCATATTGTCAATATCTGCCACATTCCACGCACTAACTATCAATCTACGAGAATTAGGATTGTTTTTGATTTGGTCTATAACTTCACTAATTTGGTCGATGCTACCCCCTTTATAATCGGGCCATGAACGCCATTGGTAACCATAGATATGACCAAGGTCACCGTTCTCATCTGCCCACTCATTCCAAATGCGCACTCCATTATCTTGAAGATATTTCACATTGGTATCTCCCTTCAAAAACCACAACAACTCATGTACTATCGACTTGATATGCAATTTCTTAGTTGTCAGCAAAGGGAAACCTTCCGACAAATCGAAACGCATCTGATGTCCGAATACACTTGTGGTGCCTGTACCAGTACGGTCTCCTTTGAAAACACCTTCGGTTTTTACTCTATGTAATAGGTCTAAATATTGTTTCATATAAGTTAAAAATTGAAATATAAAAACTTTTAAATCTCAAATTTAAAGTTTCAAATCAATAAAGATTATACGTTGTCTTGGTAACCTTAAATTCTGTACGACGATTGATTTGATTACAAATTTCTTGTTGCTCTGCTGTCAATCCCTCAATAAATTCTGGAGACAAAACATCTCCTTTTTTCAAAAATAATTTATATTGCTCAGCCAACTCCTCACTCACTACCACAGGTTTCGATTCTCCATAACCCACTGGTGTCAAACGACCTTTATCAATACCTGCTTTAATAAGATAATCCACCACCGACTGCGCACGTTTTTGCGACAATTCACGGTTATTTTGCTCATTACCAACCATATCCGTATGCGCCGACAACTCTATAGCTATATTTGGATTATCTGTCAATATCTTCACCAACCCTTGCAATCCTGCTTCCGAATCTGCAGTCAATGTCCATTTACCGAACTCATAGAATATATTATCCATCTTCACTGGACGCGACAATGATGTAAGCATAAAGTTATTCTCAAACAATTTACTATCCACCAGTCCGTGAGTATCAAACTGATGCGATGCATTCAAATATCCTCTATGCGATGCCAACATCACATATTTGGTATTCAACGAGAGATTCACTCTATAAGTACCATCTTTCTTTGTACGCATTTTCACATTATCGCCATTATCTCCCACAAGACGAATTGTCGTTTCGCCCAATGCCTCTCCTTTATCATCATAAGCCGTACCCTCTATGGCATATACCAACTCTGGCAACTCAAAACGATATATCTTGTCTATTGGTTTACGTTGTCCTCTACTTGACGAAAAATACCCCATGCTATTATCTGCACTAAACGTAACACCAAAATCATCTCCTGCTGAATTAATAGGCGAATACATATTTTCCACGTGCCACACTCCAGCTGAATCTTGCTCTGCCTTGTAGATATCTAATCCTCCAAAACCCTCATGCCCATCCGACGAGAAAAACAACGCACCATCTTGACGCACATACGGAAACATCTCATTTCCAGAGGTATTAATTGCAGCACCAAGATTCTCAAGCACAGTCCACTGTCCTCCTTCGTTCACTGCTACCCAAATATCCTTACCTCCTTGTCCACCATCGGCATCACTCACAAAATATAGTTTACTTCCATCTGGCGAAATAGCCGGATGTCCCACTGTGACCGTAGTATCTGCAAACAATTGTATCAACGTAGGCTCGGTCCATTCTCCTCCCGAACGACTCGATTGATATATCTGACCTGCTGGCATATTTCCCAAACAACGCGTGAGATACATCGTCTTTCCATCTGCCGAAAACGACACAACTCCCTCATCTTCATCGCTATTCACAGCTCCTTCTATCACTTCCACCTCTTCCCATTTGCCCGAATTATTCTTACGTGCGGTATAAATATCATTATTTGGCACACCCGTAATTGGGTTATTTATCTTCTTATTTTTCGATTTTGTACGATTCGATGTAAACACTATCGACTCTGCATCTGTCCCCATAAACATAGGACAAAAATCCGAGTTCTTGCGCGAATTAAATTCCTTCGCCTCCGACACCTGATATCTCGTAAACTCCTCTGCCAATGCTTTTGCATTTTCCACCGACTTCAATCCCTCTTGTGCTTCTACGCAATCTGGATACGATTCAAGATACAACTCGAAATTCTTACGTGCATCTGCCAATTTTCCTGTAGCTAACTGACTCTTAGCCAAATGCAAATACGCAATAGAATCATTATGACGATAACGAATAGCCGATGTATACGAGCGCACTGCTTTCGTGTGATTATTCATGTTATAATAACACTCTGCCATTCTGAAATTGACCACTGCCTTCAACTTTCGCTGTTTCGAAGTCGAAATCTTACTATTACTCTTACGGTACATCTCGCATGCTGCAAAATACTCCCCATTCTCATACTTCCTATCTGCCTTCTTCAATCGCGCAGCCGTGCTACATCCCGTGAGCAACAACACCAAACACAACAATATACTTATCTTATTTCTCATATTTTATATATAAGTTCCCTATTTTTCCGCCAAAGACTCAAAGACCTTCAGCTCCCCCTATTCCTTATTCCCTATTCCCTATTTAACACTTATTCTCGCCACTACTCCATCTGTCGTAGTCAACACCCAATCTCTCTCGCCCACTGGCACCATAGTGTTAATAATAGAATTTCCTATCTTATGTTTCCACACTATCTCACCATCTGCCGAACGCAAACAGTTGATTTCTCCATTCTTAGTAGCAAACACTATCTCACCATTACGCTCTATGAGCATTGATGGATTATGGTCATAACCAAATTTTGCATCCACCTTCCACAACAACCTACAATCCGAAGCCACCACAGCCAACACACTATCATTCATACAACGCGAAAATACGATTTTATTGTCCTCCGACAAACCAATAGTTTCTCTCACCTTATGCTCTTTCGTACGCCATGCAGTAGTACCATCCTCCACATTCACTGCCGTCATATAACGGTCTGGAGCAGTGATAAACACCTTACCCTCAGCCACTACAGGCCATACAGCCGCAGGCGAAAAATGAGGACGAGTACCTCCATTATTCCATTTCCATGCCAACGTTCCATCTGCCACATTCAATGCATACAAATAACTATCCCATGCACCAAATATCACTTTACCATCAGCAATCACAGGGCGCGACTCTTGATAATTACCCACTTCATCAAACGACCACACCAACTCACCGTCTTCCAATCTCAATGCTCTAAACTTACCATCACTTGCTCCAATATACACCACACCATCTTTTATCATAGGCGAACCCATCACTGCATTATCTGTGCGATATCTCCACACCAAAGCACCTGTCTCTTTATTCAAACAATATATACTTCTATCACACGACCCAAACACCACTCTATCTCCCGAAATCATTGGTGTTGAAGCTATGCGTTCTGCTGTCTGATACTCCCACACCAATTTACCCTTCTCTAGCGAATAACAATGAAAACGCCCCTTATCATCTCCAAAATATATATTCGCGTCATCCACAGCTGGCGCACCATATATACCATAACCCATCTCTCTCACCCACACATCCTTAACATTCTTATACTGAACATTCACCGCATAATCTGCGCGCGGAAACGCCTTCTGATCTCCCTCCACATACATCTTCTTCTCAATCGCCAATGCAGTCCATCGCTCTTGCTCCTCGCCAATCTTCTTTTCATGCACATAAAGACTATCTTCTGTCATATCATACACCGTATAACCACCAAATTCATCCTTAGCGCGCAATGTCGAACGAGTCAGTATTCCTGGTATTCCATCATAGTTCAACACTCTATTCGTATGATAATGACCTCCTAAAAACGACTGCACATTATATCTGCGCACCACATCTGTCAACATCCACCAATTATCCACATCGCCAGCCTGCAAAGGATAATGGGTTACTATAAACACAGGCATTCTTTTACCTACATTTTTCAACTGACGCTCCACCCATATCACATCTTGTGGCGACACATGTCCATCTCCCATCTTGATAATAGGACCCGTATTTATACCCAAAAACAAAAAACCATTGAATTGCAAACGGAAACGATTGTCTCCAAAAATACGTTTAAAATCCGTAGCACCCGACTCACTCCACTTCGTGTCATGATTTCCAGGCACGATATAATATGGGCAATTCAACCTATCCAACTCCCTCTTTGCCACCATAAGCGACTTATAATCACCAGTTTCGGCAATATCTCCCGACACCAATACAAAGGCAATGTGCTCTTGCCCATTCACATCATCCACCGCACGACGCAAATCCTCCGTATTTTTTTCATTCGACTGCGAAATATGCACATCCGTGAATTGCGCAAACGAAAACGCAATATTCTCTACCTCTGGCACCGACATTGCTTCTGCCAAAGAACTAACTTTCGACTGTGCTGGTTGCGCAAATACAGCTAACACCACAGCTACCAACACAACAAACAAAACACTTAATCTTCTGTATAACATAATATTAATCTATTTTTCAAAACAATACATATTAAACTGCAAATATAACAATTTTTATCCATCTACACAAGCAATAACCCATTTTTTACACCCAAACAATTCAATATAAAAACCACACAACCAAAGTCCCAATTTTCCAATACCTTCTCCCTATCTACAACATACTATAAATATACTATAAATATAGGATAAATATACTATAAACATACTATAAATATACTATAAAGCAATCTACACCGAGGATTATTGCACAAAAAAAATTTACTACCAAAAACTCTTGACAACCTCACAAAAATTTACTATCTTTGCATCATAATACCTTAAAACTAAACAATATGAAAAAATTATCAACAATCATCTATTTTTTGCTTTGTTCTGCTACACTTCTATTTAGCACAAACAACAACGACAGCATCCAAGACCTCATTGCAACCGACATCAACGGAGATACCATAGAAGAACTTTTCACCCCCATCGTCCCCGAATTGTTGATAAAAGATTGTGACGAAAAAAAATCAAAAATCATAATAATTCAAGACTCAAATTTCACCAAAACAACAAGACTTTTCGCACGAGTAGCATTCAAATTCGACATAGCCAACAATTTAACCGATAGCGGATACCTTCTCCAATGGGAATTATCAGACGACATACAACTCATTCACTATGACAACGACGTTCCTATCGAATATCAAAAAAAAATGTACTCCGAAATACTAAAAAACTCATGTCTACAAATGGATTATTATTGGAAACCTGATTTAATCAACAAATGGTACAAAAACTACAATAACACAATACTATACATGATACCCATAATCGTAACACCCCTAAGTCAAGAAGAGTTTATAAAAGAAGGTTTTATAAAAAGATGGCATAACGAACATTATACAGAAGAATATTATAAAAAAGATATTGCACGCTGCAAATTCTATCAATACAACTACTAAACCCAAATCACACTATTATCCATGAAATCTATTATCCACCTCGCCACAGCCCTCATCATCGCTATGGCATTTGCCTCTTGTGGCAAATCAAATCTCTCCACCGAAGTCCGCAACGACTTTGCCACTCGTCGTGCCTCTCTCAACAACGAGAATCTCTACTCCGTTTTCAATCAACGACTTACCTCTGCCGAGCGCGACGCTCTCACATTCCTCTACGCCTATATGCCTCTCGGCGATATAGCATGCTACGATGGCAATTTCTTCCTCAAAAACGTACAAACCTCTCTCCAAGCACGCGCCGAAATGCCTTGGGGCAAATCTATCCCCGACCGCGAATTCCGCCACTTCGTGCTCCCTGTGCGCGTCAACAACGAAAACCTCGACTCTTCTCGTTGGGTCTTCTACAACGAACTAAAACCTCGCATCCAGCATCTTTCGCTCTACGATGCTGTCCTCGAAGTCAACCACTGGTGCCACGAATACGTCACCTACACCCCATCCGACGCTCGCACCTCATCGCCTCTCGCCTCTATCAAAACTGCCTACGCTCGTTGTGGCGAAGAATCTACTTTCCTCGTCGCTGCCCTCCGTTCTGTGGGCATCCCTGCTCGACAAGTTTACACTCCTCGTTGGGCGCATACCGACGACAATCACGCTTGGGTCGAAGCTTGGGTCGATGGCAAATGGCACTTCCTCGGTGCTTGCGAACCCGAACCTGTACTCAACCTCGGATGGTTCAACGCACCGGCTTCGCGCGGAATGCTCATGCACACCAAAGTGTTTGGCAAATACAATGGTCCTGAGGAGGTTATGCAACGCACTCCGCTATTCACCGAAATCAACGTAATCGACAACTACGCCCCTTGCTCACGAGCCGAAGTTCGCATTCTCGACCAAAACAACACCCCAATCGAAGGTGCTAACGTGGAATTCAAACTCTACAACTATGCCGAATTCTACACCGTAGCACGCAAAACTACCGATGCCAATGGCACCACTTTCCTCACCGCTGGCAATGGCGACATGCTTGTTTGGGCAACCCACAATGGCAAATTCGGTTACAGCAAACTCTCTTTTGGCAAAGACTCTGTAATTGATATCGTAGTAAATACAATCCCAGGCGATTACTCAAACATGGCAACCCACTATTGTCCCCCTGTCTTAGGGGGACGAGCCCAACGGGCGGAGGGGGTTAATAACTCTCAACTTTCAACTTTCAACTCTCAACTTGATATCATTCCGCCACGCGAATGGGCTAATCTCCCTAATGTTACCGAAGAACAACGTGCCGAAAACAACTGCCGCTTTGCCTACGAAGACTCTATCCGCAACGCCTACATCGCCACTATGTTCGATGAATCAGACGCTGAATCATACATCAACCATACCATATTTTTAGAATTCTCCTCTGAAACTGAAAATATCATCCGCCTTCTCGTAGACTCACGTGGCAACCATGCCACAATCCGCCAATTACTCGAACGCAGAGATGGCTATGGATTATCTGACAAAGTTGAATTTCTTAAAGCATTATCGGCAAAAGACCTACGCGATATAACAATCGAAGTGATTAACGACCACTACGAATATTGCCAAAGTATATACGAACGCCATTATCACAACTTAACGTCTCATTACGTTATTGTTAACTACATTCGCAACCCTCGCATAGCCAACGAAATGCTAACCCCTTACCGCTCTTTCTTCCGTAACGAAATCAGCCAAGAAGACAAAGAAGCCTATCAAAACAACCCTATGCTACTCGTTGATTGGGTGCGTAAAAATATCAAAATCGACCCTCAATGCAACCTCGGTGGTGCCCCAATTCAACCTATGGGAGTATGGCATGCTCGCACTGCCGATGCTCTTAGTCGCGACATATTCTTCGTTGCCCTCGCCCGCTCACTCGACATCCCTGCTCGCATCGACGAAGTCACTGGCAAAGTACAATTAATAAATCCTATAGGCTTCTCTGAAAATGAATTGGTTACTACCGACATCAATTTTGAATCAGAAGAGCAAACCACAACACCACAAGGCAAACTTGTAGCTACATTCCAACCAACTAAAACACAGTCGGATCCTAAATACTACTACCACTTCTCTATCTCAAAAATCACCGACGATGGTCATCTCCAACTCCTCAACTACGACGAGGGCGAAAGCGGTATGGAACAAGGTGCTGCATGGAGCAATCTGCTCAAAAATGGCACTACGCTCGATTGTGGCAACTACCTTATGGTGTCAGGCTCACGCCTTGCCAATGGTGGCGTACTTGCCGAAATGAACTTCTTCTCTATCGAAGAGAACCAAACTACGACTACCGAACTCGTCATGCGCCAAAGCACCGACCAAGTGCAAGTCATCGGCTCATTCAACTCCGAGTCGCTCTATACCAAATTCAAAACACAAGATGATTCTCAACTCTCTATTCTTTCAACCACAGGCCGTGGCTACTACGTCATTGGTATCATAGGCTATGGCGACGAACCAACCAACCACGCCCTCCGCGATATTACCACTGTTGCCAACGACTTCAACGCTTGGGGCCGCCCTATGATCCTTCTCTCTCCAAGTGCCGACTTAGCCAACAAAACTTTCTCAAGCGACCTAATCTCTACACTCAACACACAACTCACCAATCTCAACTTCGGCATCGACACCAATGGTTCAATCCAAGAGCAAATCATTCGCGAAATGAAACTTACCAATGCCTCACTCCCTATATTCATCATAGCCGACACATTCAATCGCGTAGTATTCTGCTCTCAAGGCTACACCATCGGTCTCGGCGAACAACTCATCAAAACAATACATCAACTTGAAAATTAAAAAGAATAACTTATTCTATTAAAAATAACAACCGGAAAATCTGGCATCCACCAAATTTTCCGGTTGTTATATATTACAATATATTTATCTGCTATCTGCTATCTGTAATCTATCAATTGTTTCTCTCACAATCTCTACATCCGTCACATCTCTGCTATACTCATCTATCACCACTGCACCCCCCATCGACACACGCGACCGACGAAATATCATGCCACTATCTCGTTTCGAACGAGCCGAAAAATGAAACTCTCTCGCACCTGTTGCCTCTGCAATATGAGCAATATTACTTGCATTCACACCACATCCTGGCATTATAATAATACGCTTGCCTGCACGTTCCACCAATTCGCGCAACAACTCTACGCCCTCCTCTGCCTTAGGCATCTGTCCCGAGGTGAGTATTCGCTCACATCCCAATTCTATAATCTGCTCCAATGCCTCACGTGGGTCACGACACACATCAAATGCACGATGAAACGTCACCGACATCCCTTCTGCCTCTGCCATCAATTGTCGCATAAATTCCATATCCACATCGCCCTCGGCTGTCAGTGCACCAAACACCACGCCATCCACACCCAATCTACGAACCATTCGCACATCCTCTAGCATAATCTCCTTCTCTAAATCGGAATAAAGGAAATCGCCACCTCGCGGACGAATAATTACCTGCAACTTGGTTGTAGTCAACAATCTGCGCGCCACAACCACATCTCCATACGACGGCGTAGTGCCCCCTTCGGGCATACCTGCACACAATTCTACTCTATCTGCTCCGCCACGTTGAGCCTCTACGCAACTCTCTACCGAATTAGCACAAATTTCGAACTTATACATAATATTTAATATATTTTTCTCATAGTTAATACAATCTCTTCATCTTCCTCGGTGATTGTCACAAACTGCAAATAGTCGAACGACTCACCCATTTTGCGCAATACGCCAATCTCCTGAAACTGAGCATTCTCATTCTCTCGAGTACACAACACCGAGTCATTCACAATCTTATAATCGAGCGCATAAGGCATACCCTCACCCTCTTCGGCAAAGGCGTTGATAAGTCCGCTAACAGCATCGCTCCCGTCAACAATCAACCTATCACCATCGAATTGCATAGTCAAATCCAGTTGTGCCAACAACATAGCTGCAAATGCCTTTGCAAAATCGTTCCCCTCGTCGTCTGTTAACTGAGACAACGCTGCCGAAAAATCAATTTCATAACGTCCTTGTAAATCTTTTGAATTGATAGCCTGCTTGTTATTATTGCAACTCATAGCCAACAAACAGCTAACCACGAAAATAGATAAAAGTTTTTTCATAATGACTGATACTTTAATGATTATCTCTGCAAAGTTACATTTTTATAAGGAAATAAACAAGAAAAATTACATTTTATGAGCAAATAATTACAAAAAAGCAGACTGCAACAAGTACAATCTGCTTTTTATTAAAATATTTTCAGTAAATAAAGAATTCCTACTACTCCTTGCTCCCTATTCCTTATTCCTTATTCCCTATTCTCTATCTATCACGCTTTGTATTTTTCTACCTCTTCTGGTTTGAAGTTGTTGATAAATGCATAGTGTTTTTCCACTTCTGCTTCAGCGTAGTTTACATAAACTTCGGCTGATGTGCTGAATTGTTCGTCGCGCGAAGCATCGATAATAAGGAGGTAAGTCATAATGATGTGACCTGCCATTTCCACCATACGACGTGCTACGAAGTCAATATACTCTTGGTTTTTAGTTTCAACTACTGCATTTACAATTGTTTCATATTTAGCAGTCATAGCCACCAAACGTTCGCGAATAGCAGCAAAACGAGGATTAATTTCCATATTCTCGTATGCGCGAATTTGTTTGAGATAACCACCAGTTGTGACGTGGCGAATAGCAGCTACGGTTTGGAGTTGAGATGTACCTTCGTAGATAGTGAGGATACGAGCATCGCGATAGAGACGTTCGCAAGCATAGTCTTTCATGAAGCCCGAACCACCATGCACTTGGATACAATCATAAGCATTTTGGTTGGCATATTCCGAAGCAAACATCTTGAGCATTGGAGTGAATGCATCAGCCAAACGTTGGAACTCTTTGTAATCTGCTTTTTCTTCAGGAGTAAGTTTGCGAATAGCTTCGATTGCTTCGTATGCTTTATAAACATCAACAAAACGTGTGCACTCGTAAAGGATAGCGCGAGAAGCATCAAGTTTAGCTTTAATCAAAGCCACCATTTCGAATACAGCAGGGAATTCGATGATAGCTTTGCCGAACTGACGACGGTCTTTTGCATATGCCAAAGCCTCTTCATAAGCTGCAGCCGAAAGACCAACAGATTGAGCACCTACGCCAAGACGTGCGCCATTCATGAGCGACATAACGTATTTGATAAGACCCATACGGCGAGTACCTACCAATTTAGCAGGAGCATTGGTGAACACCAATTCGCAAGTAGGCGAGCCTTTAATACCAAGTTTATTTTCGATACGGCGCACTTTGATGCGGTCGTCGTGTTTGTTGTCACAAACGAAGTAAGAGAGACCACGACCATCGTTAGTACCCTCTTCTGAACGAGCAAGAACAAGTTTGATTTGAGCATCGCCGTTAGTGATAAAGCGTTTCACACCGTTAAGATACCAAGTTTGGTCCTCTTCGTTGAAAGTAGCTTTGAGTTGAACTGCTTGAAGGTCCGAACCAGCATCAGGCTCAGTGAGGTCCATTGAGCAAGTTTCGCCAGCGCAAACGCGTGGAAGGAACTCTGCTTTGATATCTTCCGAAGCAAATTCAGCAATAGTTTCGGCGCAGTCTTGCAAACCCCAAATGTTAGCAAAACCTGCATCGGCACGGCTCACCAACTCGGCAGCCATCACATATGGCACCATTGAGAAGTTGAGACCACCATATTGACGTGGCAAAGACATACCATAGAGGCCAGCTTTGGCAAGCGCGTCGTGGTTTTCTTGTGTGCCACGAGCATATTTCACGCGGTTGTTGATTACTTGAGGACCTTCGTGGTCAACACTTTCAGCGTTAGGAGCGATGATGTCGCCACAGATTTCGCCCACGATTTCAAGAATACGGTCGTAAGAGTCGATAGCATCTTCGAAATCTTGTGGTGCATAATCATATTTATCTTTATCGGCAAAGTTTTGCTCTTTGAGCGCAACGATTTTTTCCATCAATGGGTGACCAAGTTGGAATTTAAGTGCCGGATTTTCTTTATATAAATTCATAGTAATTTGAAATGTGAAAGTTGAAAGTTATTGTTTTATTTTATTTTTCATAGTTTTTATTGTTGATGTCAACATGGCTATTATTTCTTTGAGATCATTATTTAATGAGTCATATTCAATTTTGTCTATAATGTCACTCTCAAATAACAATTCTAACCAATATGCTGTTTCATCTGCCTCTTTTAAAGCTATAGATAATTTATGAATAAAATCAACATCACTTTGGGCATTTTTACTTTCCCTTATATTTGCACCAATACTAGTTCCACTTCTAAAAATTTGCTTAGCAATAATATATTCCTTTTTTCTTCGTTCAAAAATCTAGAGAATTTAATTATTCTAACTGCAAATTGTTTAGACTTGTCAGCAACGGTAATACCAAATAATCCATAACTTTTTATTTTACACTGAAAGTTAAAACTTTACTGAAATCTGAAAATTAAATCCGAATGGCAACTTTCAAATTTCAAATTTCAACTTTCAACTTATTTTGTGTTTGCTTTGTAGTATTTGATCAATTTTGGCACTACATCTTCTACGTTGCCTGTAATTACATAGTCGGCAATTGTGTTGATAGGTGCGTGTGGGTCGTTGTTGATTGCGATGATGATAGAGCTATCTTGCATACCAGCAATGTGTTGGATTTGACCCGAGATACCACATGCGATGTAGAGTTTAGGACGTACTGTAACACCTGTTTGACCGATTTGACGTTCGTGTTCGCAGAAGCCTGCATCGACAGCAGCACGCGAAGCACCTACCTCGCCACCGAGCACATTAGCCAAGTCGTAGAGCATATTGAAACCTTCGGCACTACCCATACCATAACCACCAGCCACGACGATTGGTGCACCTTTGATGTTCAATTTCGATTTTTCCATGTGGCGTTCGATAACTTCTACTACGAAGTCCTCATCGCTCACATATTTCGATACTTCGAGACGACGGATTTCGCCTTTATAGTTAGCATCGAAGATTTGTTTTTTCATCACACCCTCGCGCACTGTTGCCATTTGTGGACGGCACTCTGGATTGACGATAGTAGCCACGATGTTACCACCGAAAGCTGGACGAATTTGATAAAGAAGATTATCGTATTTTTTGTCGTTTTTCTTATCTTCGAACTCGCCAATTTCGAGCATAGTACAGTCGGCAGTCAAACCGCTGAACAACGAAGAAGATACGCGAGGACCAAGGTCGCGACCAACCGAAGTAGCACCGAGGAGTGCGATTTGAGGTTGTTCTTCTTTGAAGAGGTTAACAACTATGCTTGTATGAGGGAGAGTTGTGTAATATTTCAATCGTGGGTCTTCGGCAATAGTCAAACGATCAACGCCGTAAGGGAATACTTGCTCGCCTACAGTGTCAAGACCATAACCGATGGCAATAGCCTCCAACTGACAACCCAATTCATTAGCCAAAGTGCGACCTTTAGTCAAAAGTTCAAGACTGACCTCAGCCACTTGACCATCTTCTATTTCGAGATATACAAATACGTTTTGCATAATACTTATATTTTTATTTTCTTTGACATGAAGACAGGAGAACATGTTTTTCTTTTATCTTGTCATCATGTCTTCCTGTCTTAAAAAAACAACTATCCAATGGTGTGATTAGCAATGAGTTCTTTCATCAAGCCATCGATTTCGACATCAGTTGGCTCGAGGCGTTTGCTCTCTTTTGCTGTGAACACCACGTTTTCGATTTGTTTAACTTTAGTAGGCGAACCGCTCATACCCAACCATTTTGGGTCGTGCTCGATATCATTAACGCTCCACTCATCAATTTTTAGGTATGGACGATTGCTGAATATTTCAGTGTAGTCAGCACCAATCTCATTAACCTCCGATTGAGTTTTAGCCAATTTATATTTCAAAGTCAATTTAGCGTGACGCGAACGACAAGCCGCAGCCGAACCATTCACAGTAACCAACATAGGGAGGCGACCTTTAACCACCTCAACACCACGTTCGAGACGACGTTTCACTGTGATTGTATCGTTTTCAACTGCGAGAATCTCTTCAGCGTATGTAATTTGCGGAATACCAAGTTTCTCTGCCACTTGAGGACCCACTTGAGCAGTATCGCCATCGATAGCCTGACGGCCACAGATGATTACGTCGATTTTGCCCAATTTGCGCAAAGCGCAAGAAAGCGCATACGAAGTAGCCAAGGTGTCAGAACCAGCAAATTCGCGACCACTAAGGAGGTAGCCACCATCAGCACCACGGAACATACTTTCGCGAATCACCTCAGCAGCGCGCGAAGGACCCATAGTTAAAACATGCACCGTAGAACCCGGATGTATCTCTTTCAAACGAAGCGCTTGTTCGAGCGCATTTAAATCTTCAGGATTGTAGATTGCAGGCAATGCCGCGCGATTCACTGTACCATCAGCCTTCATCGCATCCTTGCCCACATTGCGTGTGTCAGGTACTTGCTTTGCAAGCACAACAATTTTTAAACTCATATTTTTAGATTTTTAGTAGCGAATAGCGAGATATGAGACTTACTCGCTCCGCTCGTTTTAATTTTATTTATAGAAAGACAAAATAAGAAAATAACAAGAAATTATATTCTTTTGTCTTTTTCTAATACCAAAGGTTAATTATGAATTATAGGTTATGAATTGTGAATCATGAATTCATAAAGCCCTATTCGGTTGCAAAATTACACAAAAAAATCCAAACCACAATACATTTTTTACAAAAATATCACTTTCTCCACCTCTTTTTTATTGAAATTCAACACAAAAGACACTTCATTCAAAGCCTCCAAAATATGCACATTTTTTCAAAATCTGTGCAATCCTCTTAGTCATAAGCACAAAAAAACATCTTATTTTTCCTAAAAACCACAAAACACACCATATTTACGTACATAAGCACACTCGTAGAAACACTCACAATTCATTCCTCTACAATCCCCTACCTTCAAGCAAACTATCCCGAAAAAGACTGACACATATTATAATAAATATAAAAAATAGAGACTTGCATTTTTAGCTGAATTATCTATAAAAAAATAAACAACCAAATCAACAATTCATGAGTTGGCTGTTTCTTTTATTCTACTTAAGGTTTTATTTTTCTCAACGATTACTTGGGAGTTCGTGCAATTCGGCGATGTTGAGCATTCGGAAAAGAACGCCATCTATCTCGGAATGCCACGAATGATGGAAATGACCATAATACCAATATCTCAGAGGATGGCCATCACGACGAAGATGCGAATACAATTCGTCTAACTGCTTGCGTTCGTTGTCGCAATCCACCTCTAAATCGGGATCGACCTCCATCCACTCCTCTAAACCCTTTTTGGTTATAAATTCACAAAACGAAGGAGCCGTATGTGTAACAACAGCATCAATCTTAATGCCACTATCTGTGATAGATTGCACCTTCTGTGCATCATAGCGCACTGTCTCATCATGCCAATAACATATCTTATCGGGATAATTATCCATATCCTCTAATCGAGAGGTTCGGTCGATACTAATAGCTCCACCAACACAAAGAATATTGTGCCCACATGCCTCTATGACTGAATAGTCGGGGATAGTGCAGAATCGTCGATGCGACATCTTTTGTTCTGAAAAATAGGATGGATCGTCGTGATTGCCACGTACCATTGCTATCCAACAATTGTGTTTTATCAAATATTTCTCTATATATTGCTGAAACAGATTCTTATAACATAAATAGTCCTCAAAACCAAATCCACAATCACCAGCAACAATCACCAACGTATCGTGCATATTAAGAAAAAGGCACATCCTACCAACAAGTGTCAAAAAATCACAATGTATATCGCCACAAACAACTACCGACTTGGCACGTGGATATGAAAAAATAGGAGTCTTCATTCTAAAAAACTTTATTTAATAAATTTATACTAACTTAATATATCACTACTTCTTGAGCAATACGAACACTTTAATTACGACATATATACATTAATCTTCGATTGCTTGTTTGGCTTGATTGAAGAGGCGCTCGAGGCGCATCATATTGCGCGCCATGAAGGCGTAGAACTGTGGCCAATCGGTGCGACGATGGTAGTCGATTGGTTCGGTAGTGGCGTCGGAGATGCCTGCAAATGACACATAGATGCGACACACCTCTTTGCCTGTCTCCAACACAAAGAATGGCTCATAGACAACATCCAACCCCTCGAATGCTTCGGCAAACAACAGATGGCATGCCTTGAAATGCTCGAAAAGTTGAATGCGTCGCTCGTAGTCGGTATGGTTGATTTCGAGCACTACAGCTACGCTATGTCGCTCGACAGCAAATTTGAGTTCGGTGCCTTTGAGACGTGTGTTGTAGAGCATAAATTTTTGCTTGCGCTGTGCAAGACGTGGTATGGTGTTGCAATAATCGGCAAAACCATTCCAAAAATCGGTTTTTAATTGTTTAAGTTCGTCGCGTTTATATGCCATAATGAGAATTGTTTCACTATAAATTCATTCTTACTGCAAAAATTCTAATAATTCACTGCAAATTTACTATTTTTTTATGATTTTGAGTATAGTTTGTGTTGCATTTTTTTTACAAAAATCCAAAAAGTTGACATTTCTATTCCAAACACATGCAAATCAACACTTTTTAATATCATTTTATTACACTACAAATCAACAAATTAAACTCCAAACACATTACATATTAAACAATTTACTTACAAATTAATACATGTTGAAAAACATAAAAAAAAATACCTACAAAATGATACAATTAAAAACATTTTGTCGTACTTTTGTGCCGTTAATAACAAGACTATTAACACAACCAAAAATAACCAAAAAACAACAACTTAACAAAAAAATCTATTACTATGATTATCGGTATTCCTAAAGAAATCAAGAACAACGAAAATCGCGTGGGTGCTAACCCTGCTGGTGTTCAAGAACTAGTAAAACACGGTCACATTGTGTATGTACAATCAACTGCTGGTCTTGGCAGTGGTTATTCAGACGATGACTATCGTGCTGCTGGCGCTACTATATTGCCTACAATGGAAGATGTATATGCAATCGCCGAAATGATTTATAAGGTGAAAGAACCGATAGCTTATGAATATCCTCTTATCCGCAAAGGTCAATTGGTATTCACTTATTTCCACTTTGCTTGCGAACGCGAATTGACAGAAGCTATGATCAAACAAGGTGCTACATGCTTGGCATACGAAACTGTGGTAAAGGATGGTATTCTCCCTCTATTGCAACCTATGTCGGAAGTGGCAGGTCGCATGGCGGCTCAAGAAGGTGCTCGTTTCCTCGAAAAACCACAAGGTGGCAAAGGTATGTTGATGGGTGGCGTGCCTGGTGTACGTGCAGCTCGCGTATTAGTACTTGGTGGTGGTATCGTGGGTTACAATGCTGCTCTCATTGCTGCTGGCATGGGTGCCAATGTGATGATTGCCGACATCTCTATCCCTCGCCTTCGTCAGTTGGAATATATGTTGCCTAAAAACGTGCGCACACTCTACTCTTCTCAATATAATATCGAACTTGAATTGCCTAATGTCGACCTCATCATTGGTGCTGTGCTTATCCCTGGCGCTAAAGCCCCACATATCATCACTCGCGATATGTTGAAAATGATGCAACCTGGCACTGTCATGGTCGACGTGGCTATCGACCAAGGTGGTTGTTTCGAAACTTCACGCCCTACTACTCACTCTGAGCCTACTTACGTAGTTGACGGCATCGTACACTACTGCGTGGCCAATATACCTGGTGCTGTGCCTATCACATCTACACGCGCTCTCACCAACGCTACTCTTCCTTATGCTATTCGCATCGCCAATATGGGATGGAAAGAGGCTTGTCGCGCTGATGCTGGTTTGGCTAAAGGTCTTAATGTGGTGGATGGCAAAATCTGCTTCAAAGCCGTGAGCGAAGCATTCAATATGCCTTACACTCCAGTGGAAGAAATACTTGCTTAGTTTGATTGAGCTGTATTGTAAATTTTTATGTTATTGGTACAAAGCCCTCGAGAAGCAATTCTCGAGGGCTTTGTTTTTTTTAGAGTAGCTCAATTGAGTATAACAAATGAGAAATTAGAATTTAGGGGCAACTGATGCAAGTGGCAATGTAACCACAAATTCACTACCTTTGCCATAGGTCGAACTAAAGGTAACAGTGCCACCAGCCTGCTCAATAACATTTTTCACTACCACAAGACCGAGACCCATACCATAAATTTTGGTAGAAAAATTGACATCAAATATTTTGTCTTTATTCTCATCGAGGATACCATCGCCATTGTCGATAATACTTACATAGACATAATGGTCATCACAACGAATTACTACGTCAATACGTCCCATTCGCTCTTTAGGCACTGATTGTATAGCATTTTTCAATAAGTTGCTGAACACGTGACCTATCATTTCCTTATCAACCAATACTTTGATTTCATCCAATTCCGTGTCAAAGTTAATAATAACATTCTCTGTATTGTTGCGAAATAGGAATATGGTGTATTGCACACTATCGACTATGTTGACTATCTCGGGCGATGCAAGCGGTGTGCGCGCAAAGTTTGACAAGGCTCGTGTGGTGGCTGTGATGGTGTCGATGCTCTGCAATAATACTTTGGATGACGACTGCACAATGGTGTGATATTCGGGGTCGTCGGGCGTGAGCATCATCATGCGCTGGGTGAGCAACTTCATGGGTGTGAGCGGATTGAGTATCTCGTGCGCCATTTGTCGCGCCATTTGTCGCCACGTCTCCTCTCTCTCTGCTTTGGCCAACTCCTCGACCGACACAGCCAAATTGTCTATCATCTCGTTGTATTGCATTACCAAACGCGACAAGGCATCTCCCTCTATTTGTGGATAATTAATCTTGGCATTCTCGCCTCCTACCTCTATCTCGCTCATATGTTGTTCGATAATCGATAGCGGTGCCGACAAGCGTTTGGAGATAATATAACTCAACAACGAGCTCAAGAACATCACTATCAAAAAAATCAAAAACAACATGAGAATAAAGAACGTTAGGTTACGACTAAAGCACATACCTCCGCCGGACAGGAACAAATTTTGTTCGTAGTTGATAACAATAAAAACAGTGATGACCACAAAGACCACCAACATTGTGCCACTTGTAAAGAATAGCAATGCCTTTTGGATTCGCGAAAAAAGCGTAGGCTTTTTGCGTTGCACAATTGCAACTTTGAAATAGTTTCTCATTTGTCGTAAAATAGTGTTTCTTCGTGATGATATGGCTCGCCTCGAAGGATAGTCATCGCACGATAGATTTGTTCGACTAGCATGGTGCGTATCATCTGATGCGAGAATGTCATCTTGGATATTGACAGGAACGATTTGGCCTGACGATATGCGTCTATCGAAAATCCGTAGGCGCCACCTATGACAAACACCAATCGTTTGATGGATGAATTCATATTCGTCTTATCTATCCAGTTTGCAAATTCCGTGCTAGACATCTGTTTTCCCTTATCATCTAAGAAAACAACATAATCATCCGAGCGCAATTGTTTGATTATCAACTCACCTTCTTTTTGACGAAGTTGTGCTGTATCCATATTTTTTGCGTTTTTCACGTCTGGCACTTCGATGATTTCGATTGGCATGTAGTGACCTATGCGCTGAACATAGGTGTCGATTGCCTTGCTGGTGTAGTCGGTGGCTGTTTTGCCCACCCAAAGTATTGCTAGTTTCATAGGAGTGAAGAATTTTTGCGGTAAGCGAGTAATGAACAGACCCCCTCCCCTCTACGAGGGACTCCCCCTGACTCAGGGGGAGAGTTTTTTTGAGTGCTGTGAGGCTATATAGTTCAGGGAGAAGTCTATAATCTATAATCTATAATCTGGAGATTTTTGCTATAGCAAGTGCAATAGAATTTATTCTAATTGCCGAGCATAGCAAAAATCACGAACGAAGAGAGTAATCTGTAATCTACTTCCTGTCATCCTGTCTTTTATTATTATACGTGAGAACATTATTTTTATTCTTAGCGCAAATTTCTGCAAAGTTAAACATTTTTCTCCAAAAACAACCATTATATCACTTTTTTTTGTAACTTTGCATCTTGAAATCAGAAAATATAGGTTTAATCACGAGTTTGAGAGTTAACCCCAACTCCTAACTCCTAACTCCTAACTATTATAGTATGCTTGACAATCTTGACGAACTCATCAAACTTTGGTTTGCCGAAGATATCGGTGATGGCGACCACACTACCCTTTCATCAATCCCTGCTGATGCAATGGGCAAACAACAATTGATTATCAAAGAAGAAGGTATCGTAGCAGGTATCGAAGTCGCAAAACGCGTATTTGCGACATTCGACCCTGAGCTCAAAATGACTCAATATCTCCACGATGGCGACCGCGTGAAACCTGGCGACATTGCTTTTGTCGTAGAGGGTCGCACTCAGTCGCTCCTCCAAACCGAGCGCCTTATGCTCAACATCATGCAACGCATGAGTGGCGTGGCTACTCGCACTGCCGAATATGTGAAATTGGTCGAAGGCACTAAATGCCGCGTGCTCGACACTCGCAAAACTACTCCGGGCTTGCGCATGCTCGAAAAAGAGGCTGTACGCATCGGTGGCGGTTGTAACCATCGCATCGGTCTTTTCGATATGATTCTCCTCAAAGACAACCACGTTGACTTTGCTGGTGGCATCGCTAATGCTATCCACCGCGCTCAAGAGTATCTCAAAGAGAAAGGCAAAAACCTCAAGATAGAAATCGAAGTGCGCTCGTTCGACGAGTTGAACGAAGCCCTCGCAACTGGCGGCATCGACCGCATCATGCTCGACAACTTCTCGCCTGCCGACACTCGCCGTGCGGTGGAAATCATCGGTGGTCGCGTTGAAGTGGAATCGTCGGGTGGTATCACCTACGACACTCTCCGCGAATATGCCGAATGTGGCGTAGATGTCATCTCGGTTGGCGCACTCACCCACTCGGTGAAGAGCCTCGACATGAGCTTCAAAGCAGTGAAGTAATATATAATACATAAACAAAAAAGTCTCGATATTCTCGAGACTTTTTTTTGTTCTATAATAAATATTTACGATACCTATACTCTGGTGTCAACTCCCCTCCAAATTCCAACTTAAACTGTCGCACGCCATACTCTTTATCTCGCCTGCCTGCACCCATAAAGTCGAACCTACCGCCACCCATATCTGCCACCAACTGCATGGCTTGCCAAGTGGCTACCACCGACGGATAAACTCCCTCTATTCGCTCATCAACCGAAGCCCGATACCACTCATAAAACAATGAGGAATTAGGAGTGAGGAGTGAGGAATGAAACAACATCGCACTTCCCGAAATCACTCTACCTCTGTGCGTTACCACAAACACTCGTCCTATCTCCGACTCATTCAATCTCAAAAAGACATCCACCGACGGCAACGGACGATGTATGCGCCTATACAAATGCTTCAGCAACCCATACCACTCCACAATCTGCTCATGCGTAGGTGCTAACACCACCTCAACCCCTGCCTCAAACGACTGCTTCAACTGCCGTCTTTTGTCTCGTTTCATCTTTGCCACAACATCTTCTCCTGCCTCAATACCACGATATATATTATACCAAGGAAAGTTGAAAATTAAGAGTTGTGAGTTGAAATTTAAACCATATATATTATTGTCAGAAAAATGACGATATTCCACATACAAAGCCTTCTTTCTGCAATACTTCACAATAGCCTCATTCATCAACTCAAACGCCTTAATAGCCTCTTCATCTGTGATATTTTGTGCCCTCCATGGTTCGCGCCACGCCACTGCGTATGCACCCAATCGCCATGGCAACCACTTCACAAATCGCTGTATAACAACAGGCTGAAGCAACAAAAGCTGAGATTTGTCCATATCTCCAATCGCATCCAATTGTGCATTGGCATACACTGCAAAAAGCACAACCTTAGCATCATCTTCCCCCTCGAAAAGACGCATCCACTCCTTGGTCTGAAACACATTACGCGCCTCAAACTGCGGAAACTGATTGATATGGTCTATGATTTCTACTCTCATCGTTTTATGTCACCATGATAACTATCGGCAAAGGTACAAAAATAGTGGCATTTATGCAAATATTATCTGAAGATTGCTTTATAGTATGTTTATCCTATATTTATAGTATGTTTATAATATATTTATCCTATATTTATAGTATATTTAAGATAGGGAGTGGTTAAGGAGTAGTTTGGTTGTTGTTTTTTATGATTATTGCTTTAGTTTTTTGTGTTTTTTCTTAGTAATTAATGAAAATCACATGTATTTTGTGAATATTTTGTATTTTTTTATAAAAATATTTGTTTTTTTTGTATATTTGCACACTACTGTCCACTAAAAATTAAGCAACCACTTAAATCAAGAAAATGAAATTTGTAAATTATTGAAAATCAGAAATTACTTTTTAGGTTTATTTAATCTTTTTCAATAAATTAAAATCAAATCCGTTGACTCAAAAAATCATTGTAAATAACTAATTTTCAATAAGTCA